>JAKZVH010000129.1:0-10476 GCA_047516145.1 Gammaproteobacteria bacterium | reverse complement strand
GGGCCGGGACAACCAGTTCATCGCGCCGGTGCACCTCATGGCCGCGCTGCTGGAGCAGGACCGGGGCAGCATCGGAGGATTGCTTACCAAGGCCGGCGTCAACATGAATCAGCTCCGCGTCGGGCTCGGCGACGCGCTGGATCGCCTGCCGTGCGTGCAAGGCGATGCCGAAGGCGACGTGCACCTCTCCAGCGAGTTGAACCGGCTTCTGAACGTCAGCGACAAGCTCGCCCAGCAACGCGGCGATGCCTATATCGCCAGCGAGCTCTTCGTATTGGCGGCCTGCAAGGATCGCGGCGATCTGGGCCGCGCGCTGCAACAGGCCGGCGCCGTTGCCGGCGCCGTGGAGAAGGCCATCGAAGAGGTGCGCGGGGGCACCAGCGTGGACGATCCCGATGCCGAGGAATCCCGCCAGGCGCTGGAGAAGTACGCCATCGATCTCACTGCCCAGGCCGAACAGGGCAATCTCGACCCGGTGATCGGCCGCGACGACGAGATTCGCCGCACCGTGCAGGTCCTGCAGCGCCGCACGAAGAACAACCCGGTGCTTATCGGCGAACCGGGTGTCGGCAAGACGGCCATCGTCGAAGGCCTGGCGCAGCGCATCGCCAACGGCGAGGTACCCGAGGGACTCAAGTCAAAGCGAATTCTCGCCCTGGATCTCGGCGCGTTGATTGCGGGCGCCAAGTTTCGCGGCGAGTTCGAGGAGCGTCTGAAGGCGGTGCTCAACGAGCTTGCCAGGCAGCAGGGCCAGATCATTCTCTTCATCGACGAGTTGCACAACGTGGTCGGCGCCGGCAAGGCGGAGGGTGCCATGGACGCCGGCAACATGTTGAAACCGGCCCTGTCCCGAGGGCAGCTGCACTGCGTCGGCGCCACAACCCTGGACGAATACCGCAAGCACATGGAGAAGGATGCGGCGCTTGAGCGGCGCTTCCAGAAGGTGCGGGTGGACGAGCCCACGGTGGAGGACACCATCGCGATTCTTCGCGGCCTGAAGGAGCGCTACGAGGTGCATCACGGCGTGGAGATCACCGATCCCGCCATCGTCGCCGCCGCTACGCTGTCTCACCGTTATATCTCCGATCGGCAGTTGCCGGACAAGGCGATCGACCTCGTGGACGAGGCGGCTTCGCGGATTCGCATGGAAATCGATTCCAAGCCCGAGGACCTGGACCGGCTGGAGCGGCGCCTGATCCAGTTGAAGATCGAGCGGGAAGCGCTGAAGAAGGAATCGGACGACGCTTCCCGGCGCCGGTTTGAGAGCCTGCAATCGGAGATCGAGCATCTGGAGCGCGAATTCGCGGATCTGGAGGAAGTGTGGACCGCGGAGAAGGCGGTCATGCAGGGCGCGACCCACCTCAAGGAAGAGTTGGAACACGCCAGGACGGAACTTGAGAAAGCGCACCGCGCCGGCGATCTGGCGCGGATGTCCGAGTTGCAGTACGGCCGCATCCCGGAACTCACGCGCGACCTCGAGGAAGCGCTCTCCCGGGAGCACGAGAGCTACAAGCTGATTCGCTACCGGGTGACCGATGAAGAGGTCGCCGAAGTCGTGTCCAAGTGGACCGGCATCCCGGTCACGAAGATCCTCGAAGGCGAACGGGACAAGCTCTTGCGCATGGAGGACTTCCTCGAGCGTCGTGTGGTCGGCCAGGCGGAGGCGTTGCGGGCGGTTTCCAACGCGATACGGCGTTCCCGTGCCGGACTGTCCGATCCCGATCGGCCCAACGGATCGTTCCTGTTTCTCGGGCCGACGGGTGTGGGCAAGACCGAGCTCACCAAGGCATTGGCCGAGTTCCTGTTCGATACCGAAGCCGCGATGACGCGCATCGACATGTCGGAATTCATGGAGAAACACTCCGTGGCGAGGCTGATCGGCGCGCCGCCGGGGTACGTGGGTTACGACGAGGGCGGGTATCTGACCGAGGCCGTCCGGAGACGACCGTATTCGGTCATCCTCCTGGACGAGATCGAGAAGGCGCACCCGGAGGTCTTCAACATCCTCCTGCAGGTACTGGACGACGGCCGCTTGACGGACGGCCACGGGCGCACGGTGGACTTCCGCAATACCGTGGTCGTCATGACGTCCAATCTCGGCAGCCAGCGGATCCAGGAACTGGCGGGCGAGGACAACTACGCCGAGATGAAGGCCGCGGTGATGGAGATCGTGGGTCAGCAATTCCGGCCGGAGTTCGTCAACCGCATCGACGATGTGGTCGTATTCCACCCGTTGGATGCATCCCATCTTCGGCGCATTGTCGACATTCAGTTGAAATACCTGCAGCAGCGCCTGGCCGATCGCGATATGGCATTGACGCTGGACGACGCCGCGCGGGAGCAGTTGGCCCAGGCCGGTTACGATCCCGTGTACGGCGCCCGGCCGCTGAAACGCGCGCTTCAGCAGCAGGTCGAGAATCCCCTGGCGCAGCGGATCCTGAACGGCGAATTCGCGCCCGGGGATACGATTCGCGCGACCGCCGAGGCCGGGGGGCTGGACTTCGTCAAGGACGCGGCCGCGGCGGCGGCCTGAGGGAGAACGACATGCGGTTGCGTCGCAGGCCGATGAAGTGCGAATCTATTCGTTTGCCGGTGGATCGGACCCCGGTATAGGAGGCGACAGCATGCCGATATACGAGTATCGTTGCGACGATTGCGGGCACCGCCTGGATGCACTGCAGAAGCTCGCCGACGATCCCCTGAGGGAATGCCCCGCCTGCCGGGAATCGTCGCTGCGGCGGCTGGTTTCCGCCCCCGCCTTCAGGCTCAAGGGCAAGGGTTGGTACGAGACCGACTTCAAGTCGGACAAGGAGACCCGGCGGAATATCGTGGACCGCCCCGAGGACTCTCCAGGAGGGAAGGATCGGGGCGACTCGAAGAAGGACGAAGGCTCGTCCGCGGACAAGCCTTCAGGGAAACCCGGCGCCGGCGCCGATTCGAAGTCGCACTCGGGCGCGAGCAGCGGCAAATCCGACACCGCCGCCGCCTGATCGGCACGGGGCGTCAAGGGGGAGGTCAAGTTGGTCGTTCGCATTCGCCGTTACATCGTCGCCGGCCTGCTGGTGTGGTTGCCGGTCGGCGCCACCATTCTGATCGGTGCATTTCTGATCGACCTCATGGATCGGCTGCTGTTCCTGATTCCGCCGCCGTATCGTCCCGAAGAACTGCTTGGATTCCGGATCCCGGGCCTGGGAGTCGTGCTGGCGCTCCTGGTCCTGGTGGTGACCGGGATCTTCGTGGCCAACCTGATCGGCCGGCGCCTGGTCAATTTCTACGAATCGCTGCTGGCACGGATCCCGCTGGTGCGAACGGTCTACGGTGCCGTCAAGCGATTCGCCGAATTGGTGCTCAGCGACTCCAGCGAGTCGTTCAAGAAAGTGCTGCTGGTCGAGTACCCCCGCAAGGGCCTTTACAGCTTTTGCTTTCAGACCTCCGAGCACCCGCCCGAGGTTGAGGCCCGGACGGGTGAAGAAATCGTCACCGTCTTTCTTCCGACGACCCCGAATCCCACCTCGGGCTTCATGCTGTTCGTGCCCGCCAAGGACGTGCTGGAACTGGACATGCCGGTGGAAGAGGCAATGCAGATGGTCATTTCCCTCGGTGTGGTCGTGCCGGAATGGCATCCGGTCCATCCGGCCCATCCGGTTCATCCGGGGTAGAATGCGCCCGGTGCCGGACTTTGCAGGCGCCGGCGCTTCACCGTAACATTCGCCGCCCCCGCGGGCTCACGTAACGATAGGTTGGATCCCATGCGCAGCCACTACTGCGGTCAGGTGGACCGCTCCCTTATTGGCGAGGACATCGCCGTCGCCGGCTGGGTGCATCGCCGCAGGGACCATGGCGGGGTCATCTTCGTGGACCTGCGGGATCGGGAGGGTTTGCTGCAGGTGGTCTTCAATCCGGCGGATGAGGCGATGTTCGCGCAGGCCGAGCGCCTGCGCGGGGAGTACGTGCTGGCGGTCCACGGGCGCGTGCGGCCGCGGCCCGAGGGAACAGTCAACCCGAATCTCCCCACCGGCGAAGTCGAGTTGGCGGCAAGCCGGCTCACCGTGCTCAATCGCGCCAAGACCCCGCCCTTTCACCACGAGGAAAACGCCGGCGAGGACTTGCGCCTTCGCTACCGGTACCTGGATCTCAGGCGGGAAGAGATGCAGCGCAACCTGCGCACGCGCCACACCATCACCCGGGCGATCAGGGATTTTCTCGACGGGAACGGTTTCGTGGATCTGGAGACACCCATCCTGGCCAAGACGACGCCGGAGGGTGCACGGGACTACCTGGTTCCGAGCCGCACCCAGCCCGGCCGGTTCTTCGCCCTGCCGCAGTCGCCGCAGCTCATGAAGCAACTCCTGATGATGTCGGGGTTCGACCGCTACTACCAGATCGTCAAGTGTTTCCGGGACGAGGACCTGCGCGCCGACCGCCAGCCCGAGTTCACGCAGGTGGATATCGAGACATCCTTCATGGATGAAGAGGCCATCATGAAGGTGATGGAGGACCTCATCCTTGGCGTATTCAAGACTGTTCTCGACGTGGATCTGCCTGACCCGTTGCAGCGGCTCACCTATCGCGAAGCCCTGCAACGCTATGGCACCGACGCTCCGGACCTTCGTAACCCCCTGGTCCTGACCGAGGTCGGGGACTTGTTGCGCGGGGTCGAGTTCCGGGTCTTCGCGGGTCCGGCCAGCGATCCCGGCAGCCGTGTCGCGGTTCTGCGCGTGCCCGGCGGCGCCGACATCAGCCGTGGGGCGATCGACGGCTACACGGAGCTGGCCGCCCGCCATGGCGCCAAGGGCCTGGCCTGGATCAAGGTAATCGACCGGGCCGCGGGGGCCGATGGACTGCAGTCGCCCATTCTCAAGTTCCTGCCCGACGAGGTGGTCGAAAGGGTTCTCGACAGGGCCGAAGCCGCAAGCGGCGACATCGTCTTCTTCGGCGCCGGCAAGGCGCGGGTGGTAAACGACACCCTGAGCGCGGTGCGCCAGCGACTGGGTCGCGACCGGGACCTGATTCGCGACGGATGGGCGCCGCTGTGGGTGGTAGATTTCCCGCTGTTCGAAGCCGATGGCGAGGGCGGTTGGACTTCCACTCACCACCCGTTTACCGCACCCCATGCGGACGACCCGGATGCGCTCCGCGCGGACCCGGGGAATACGCTCTCGCGTGCCTACGACATGGTGCTCAACGGCACCGAGATCGGCGGCGGATCGGTTCGTATCCACAAGCCCGAGATCCAGTCGGCGGTGTTCGAGTTGCTCGGAATTGATGCGACCGAAGCCGAAGAGAAATTCGGCTTCCTGCTCACGGCGTTGGAGTTCGGCTGCCCGCCCCACGGCGGCATCGCCTTCGGACTGGACCGACTGGTGATGCTCATGCTCGGCGCCGAAAGCATTCGCGACGTCATCGCTTTCCCGAAAACCCAGACGGCCAGCGACCCGTTGACCGGCGCGCCCAGCCCGGCGAGCACGGCACAGCTCAGGGAAGTGGGTATCCGGCTTCGCGCTCCGAAACGTTAGCCTGGCGGCAAAAGGCAGTTCGCCTGGCACTTGACTGACTTTCTCGACCGGACTATGGTCCGGTAACGTTTCCCAGGAGGCGATATGGCCAGGCAACCTGAACATGAAGGATCCAGGCGCCGCGTCATGCGGCATCGCGCACGGGTAGTCGCCCAAGGGTCTCGGCGAGTCGAGGTCACCGTACCGGCAAACGACGCCGGGCTGGTGAAGTCCCTGGCCAGCACCCTTCGCGCCGGCGGCGACGAGGCCGGGAAGGTGCGCGATTCGCTATCGTCCATCATGGCCGTTGAAACCGCGCGAACCGGAGCCGAACTCGTTGCGTTTTTTCGTAACTCCCCGCTTGCGGGTGAAGAGTTGACAATTGAGCGCGATCGAACGGAGGGTCGCACGGTCGAATTCGAGTAATGGCGTTCCTGATCGACACGAACGTGATCAGCGAGACGCTCGGGCCACGTCCCGCGCCTCGGGTCGTCGACTGGATCGGCGGGCAGATGGCTAACGACCTGTTTCTTTCGTCGATCAGCCTTGGGGAACTGGTGCGCGGCGCCCGGCGCATCAAGGACGGAGCGAAGCGGGAGCGCTTCGAGCACTGGATAAATGGTGATCTGGCGGCGCAGTTTCGAGGGCGAATCCTTCCGTTCGACCGGCGGGCGGCTGTGATCTGGGGCGAAATCATGGGCGACGGCGACAGGACCGGCCGGCCAGGACCGATGGCCGACGCGCAAATCGCCGCGGTCGCACAACGGCACGACTTGACGCTCGTGACCCGCAACACCGGCGATTTCGCTGGGATGGGTGTGGCGCTGTTCAACCCCTGGGCGTCCGCTTGAATACTTGCCCGGGCAATTCGCCCGACTTCCGCAACTCACCCGTGTTTTCGCGTTGCGTATTGAGTCGCAACGCACTGCGGCGAAAGCTATGACTGGATAGAAGCCATGGCCGAATTCAGTCGTCCAGAGTCCGTTCTGGTAGTCGTTTTCACCCCGGAGCGGGCGTGTCTCCTGCTCCAGCGGGTGAGTCCCGAGGGATTCTGGCAGTCGGTGACCGGCACGCTGCGCTGGGGGGAGACGGCAGCGCAGGCGGCGGCACGGGAAGTGCTTGAGGAGACGGGTCTCGATCCGGCGGGGCTTGTGGACTCGACGATCGCGAACCGCTTCCGGATCCTGCCCGATTGGCGCGACCGCTACGCCCCCGGAGTAACGGAAAACCTGGAGCACTTGTGGTACCTGGAACTACCAGGGGTCCGCGACGTGACGCTCAATCCGGATGAGCATGTGAGGTACCGTTGGATGGATCTTGCCGAGGCCATTGCGACGGCGACTTCGTGGACCAATCGGGAGGCGTTGGAACGGTTGTCCGCGCAATTGCGCCAGGCCTCCGAATGATGCCGCTGGCCTCGATAGTTCATCGGGGCTCCGGATGCAATATTGGGGTTACGATCCGCCGCGGCAAATCCCGGTTAATTCGTACAGCAGTTCCAACGCTTGCCGCGGTGTCAACTTGTCCGGGTCCACGGTTCCGAGGCGTTGACGAAGGCGGTCCTCGTCCCGCTCGAATGCAGTCTTGGGCTCCGCTTGGCGGAACGGTAGCTCGACCTGCGGATGATCGTCGCCGGAGCCGTGTTCGCGAGCTTCGAGCGTGTCCAGATAGTGCCGCGCATCGGCCACGACCTCGCGGGGCACCCCGGCAAGTCGCGCCACTTGCAGCCCGTAGCTCTGGTTGGCAGGTCCTTCCTTGACGCTGTGCAGAAAGATCAGGTCATCGCCGTGCTCGGCGGCGTCCAGATGCACGTTGGCGCAGGCCGGGAGCTGCTCGGGCAGGCTGGTCAGTTCGAAATAGTGGGTCGCGAACAGCGTGAACGCACGGGACTCGCGGGCGATGTGCCGCGCCGCCGCCCAGGCCAGGGACAGGCCGTCGAACGTGCTCGTGCCGCGGCCCACCTCGTCCATAAGCACCAGGCTTGAGTCGGTGGCGTTGTTGAGGATGTTGGCCGTCTCGGTCATCTCCACCATGAACGTGGACCGCCCCCCGGAAAGATCGTCGGAGGCGCCGACTCGGGTGAATATCCGGTCGATCGGCCCGATCCGAGCCTCCGCTGCGGGCACGAAACTGCCGATGTGGGCGAGAATGGCGATGAGGGCGGTTTGGCGCATGTAGGTCGATTTGCCACCCATGTTCGGCCCGGTGACGATCAACATTCGCCGCTGGTCGTGGAGCTCGATATCGTTGGGCACGAAGGGTTCGGCGCTGGCCTGTTCCACCGCCAGGTGACGCCCGGCCCGGTAACTCAATCCGGCTTCGCCGGAAAGTTCCGGTTTGCTCAGGCTCATCGCCAGAGCGCGCTCCGCCAGGTTGCCCAGGACGTCGATCTCGGCAACGCATTCGGCGGTCCGCTGCAGTGCCGGCAGGTGTTCGTTGAGCCGCTCCAGTACCGCCTCGTAGAGCGAGCGCTCGCACACCAGGGCGCGTTCCCGGGCGCCGATGATCTTGTCCTCGAACCCCTTGAGTTCCGGTGTAATGAAGCGCTCGTTGCCCTTGAGCGTTTGCCGCCGAGTGTAATCCTCGGGCGCGGATTGGGCCTGGGCCTTGCTGATTTCGATGTAGTAGCCGTGGACGCGGTTATAGCCGACCTTGAGGTTGGTCAGCCCGGTGCGCTGGCGCTGCGTCTGCTCGTATTCGTCCAGAAACCGGCTCGCATCGGCGCTGATGGACCGCAGTTCGTCCAGTTCGGCATCGAAACCCGTCGCGATCGCGCCGCCGTTCTTCAACACCACCGGCGGTTCGGCGACGATCGCCGCATCGAGCAATTCGCGTTGCTCTTCGTGCCCGCCGCAGCCGCGGACGAGAACTTCCAGACGCGGTGAATCCAGTTGCGCGACACGTGCGGTCATCCCGGGCAGTTCCCGCAACGCGTGCCGCAATTGCGCCAGGTCCCGGGGCCGCGCCGAGCGCAGGCCGACCCGCGTGAGGATCCGCTCCATGTCTCCCACGTCCCGCAGCGTCTCCTGCAACGACGCCACGCCGCCCGATTGGAGCAGCGCCTCGATGGCCTGCTGGCGGTGCCGCAACGCGGCGCGATCGCGGATCGGCCGGTTGAGCCAATGCCGCAACAGCCGGCTGCCCATGGGCGTGGCGCAGCGGTCCATGAGTTCGACCAGCGAATAGCCGCGCCGCGCCGCCGCGTTGACCTCGATCTCGAGATTGCGCCGCGTGGCCGCGTCCATGACGATGGCCTGCTCGCGCCGTTCCCGTACCAGGCCGCGAATATGCGGCACTGCGGCACGCTGCGTATCCTTGATGTACTGCAACAGGCAACCGGCAGCGCCCACCGCGGCGGTCGCGTCCATGGCGTCGAAACCGGACAGATCGCGGGTCGCGAATTGATTGCAGAGATTCCTGACCGCGGTGTCCGGATCGAAGTGCCACGGCGGCCGTTCGCGCAGGCCGTCGAATTCGCTCAGCCAGTGCGGACGCGGCGTATCTTCGGCAAGCAGCAGTTCCGCTGGTCGCAGGCGCTCCAGTTCGCCCCGCAGCGCATCCGTGTCCTGCAGTTCGGCGATGGCGAAACGGCCGCTGGCCAGATCGAGCCAGGCGAGCCCGACGGTTTCGGAGCTGCTGGCCACATTGATGGCCGCCAGGAACGACGGGCGGTTCGCCTTGAGCAGCGCGTCTTCAGTGAGCGTACCCGGGGTGACGATGCGCACGACTTCGCGTGCCACGGGTCCCTTGCTTGTCTTCGGGTCGCCGATCTGTTCGCAGATGGCGACGGATTCACCCAGGCGCACCAGCCGGGCCAGGTAGTTGTCGACCGAGTGGGCCGGCACCCCGGCCATGGGAATCGGTTCGCCGCCGGATTGGCCGCGGCTGGTGAGGGCGATGTCCATCAGTTTGGAGGCCCGCCGGGCGTCGTCGTGGAACAGTTCGTAGAAATCGCCCATCCGGTAGAACAGCAGCACATCCGGGTGCTGGGCCTTGAGGCCCAGGTACTGCTGCATCATGGGAGTGTGGGGTTTGCTCAACGCCTTGGTGGATTCGCCGCGGTCGCGGATATTGTAATCGCGTTCGGAGCGCCCGCACCGCGAAACCCGACTCGAATATCGCACTGGTTTGGCGCGTACGGACATCGAGATATGCGGGTTGAATGCCACGGGGTACCATCCGTCCATGCGCATCATGCATCTGGAATTCGGTCGCCACCTGTATGGAGGCGCGGCGCAGGTTTGCTATCTCATCCAGGGTCTCGATGCGGAAGGGATCGAGAGCGTGCTCGTCTGCGCCCGGGGCAGTGAGATCGCAGGCGCGGTAGACGTCGGCGAAGTGGTGGCGCTGCCCATCGGCGGCGATCTCGATCTGCGCGTGGCGGGCCGGCTGATCAAGCTCATCAAGCGCCACGCACCCGCAATCGTGCATGTCCACTCCCGCCGCGGCGCCGACCTGATGGGAGGATGGTGCGCGCGCCGAACCGGGGTTCCGGCGGTGTTGACCCGACGGGTGGACAACCGGGAGCCCGCGCTTTGGGCGCGGCTCAAATACAAGCCTTACCGCACGGTGGTGGCGATCTCGTCCGCGGTGGAGTCGGAACTGGTCGACCACGTCGGCCTGGACCCCGCGCGCGTGGTGAGGGTGGCCAGCGCCGTGGATGCCGGACGGTATCGGCCCGAGGCCGCCGCCGCCGCCCGCGAACGCATGGCCACGATTTTCCAATTGCCTTCCGGGTCGATCCTGGTGGGGACGATCGCTCAACTGATCCCCCGCAAGGGCCACGCGCTGCTTCTGGGTTGCCTGCCCGAGGTATTCGCGCGGCACCCGAACGTACACGTGCTCTGTTTTGGGCGCGGCCGGTTGCAGCAAGCGCTGCAACGGGAGATCGGCAAACGGGGACTCGGCGATCGGGTAAAGCTGGTGGGATTCAGGAACGATCTGGCGGAGCTCATCCCGGGATTGCACCTGCTGGTGCAAC
>JAKZVH010000128.1:0-7372 GCA_047516145.1 Gammaproteobacteria bacterium | reverse complement strand
CTACAGCGCCGAGGAAGCGCGCGAGTATTTTGTAAGGAATCCTGGCTCCGACTTCATGGTCGACGTCGTCAAGCACCTCGGATTCGACTACATCACCACCAACCCCGGCTCCAGTTTCCGCGGATTTCACGAGTCCCTCGTCAACTACGGCAGCAACGAGGCGCCGGAGTTGATGACGTGCATGCACGAAGAACAGGCGGTTGCCATGGCCCACGGTTACTACAAGGTGACGGGCAAGCCGATTGGCGTGCTCTGCCACGGCACCGTGGGACTGCAACACGCGTCGATGGCCGTTTACAACGCGTGGTGCGATCGGGCGCCGATGGTGATCCTGGCGGGCAACCATCTGGAGGCCACCGAACGCCGCCCGGGCGTGGAGTGGTCTCATTCCGCGCAGGATTGCGTGCGCGTGGTGCGCGACTACATCAAGTGGGATGACACACCGCTCTCCCTGCGGCACTACGCAGAGTCCATGGCGCGTGCCTACAAGATCGCCACCACGCCGCCCATGGGGCCCGTGGCCGTCGTGCTGGACGGTCACTTGCAGGAGGCCGAGGTCGGCGACCAGTCCGTCGGCATGGTTCCGGTGTCGGCCAATCGACCCCCGAGCGGAGACGTGGATGCGGTCGCCGAGGCGGCCCAGTGGTTGGCGGAGGCGGAGTCACCGGTGATCGTCGCTGACTTGATGGCTCACGACCAGGAGGGTGTGGCGCGGCTCGTGGCACTGGCCGAGGCACTGCAGGCGCCGGTAGTGAACCAGTACGGCCGCATGAATTTTCCGAACACCCACTACCTGTCGCAGGGCGCCGGCGCGGTTGCCCAGGCCGACGTGGTCCTGGGCCTCGAACTCTTCGATACCTGGGGCGTGATCAACACGTTGCGCGACCGCGTGCACCGGGACACCTTGAGCAAGGCGCGACCCGATGTCCGCGTGATCAGCATTGGCGCGAACGATTTATTCATCAAGTCCAACTACCAGAGTTTCCAGCGATACTACCCGTCGGATCTAGCCATCGCCGGTGACGCGCAGGCAACCCTGCCGATACTCACCGAGGCCGTGCTTGCGAGCATGTCCCGAACGCGCCGCGCGACCCAAGCCGAACGGGAAGAGCGTTGGCGGACGGCCCACGCGCGAGCCCGCGAGCAGGCCCTGAACGATGCGCGTTATGCCTGGAATGCCAGTCCGATCAGCACGGCGCGACTCTATGCCGACCTGTGGAATGCCGTGAAGGACAGGGATTGGGCCCTGGTCTCCGACGATGGCCAGCAGAGCCGCTGGGCGCGGCGCCTGTGGCCGATCGAAAAACACTATCAATATATCGGTCGTTCCGGTGGAGCGGGTCTGGGTTATGGAGCACCGGCGGCGGTGGGTGCCGCGTTGGCACACCGCGCCGAGAACCGACTGGCAATCAACGTGCAGCGGGACGGCGATATGATGTATACACCCGGCGCCTTCTGGACGGCTGCCTACCACGGGATACCGCTGTTGACCGTGACCCATAATAATCGGGGTTATCATCAGGAATTCATGCATCTGCAGCGCATGGCGGCTCGCCGTCAACGCGGCACCGACGGCAGTTCGTGGGTCGGCAACGAATTGCGCAATCCGGATATCGATCTGGCCCGGGTCGCCAGTGCCATGGGTGTCTGGGCCGAAGGCCCCATTACCGAACCCGGCGACCTCGCGCCCGCATTGGCGCGTGCCATCGAGGTGGTGGACGGCGGCGAACCCGCATTCGTCGATGTTCGCTGTCAGCCAAGATGAATGCCCGCTTCCGCATGAGACCCGCGGTCCATGGCAGAGCGCTCACCGTGTTGGTGCTGGTACTCGTACCCGCGCTCGGGTCGGCACAGGAGGCGGAAGACACCGTGCGGGATGGCAAGGCGCTCTTCGAAAGTCAACAGTGCTGGCAGTGCCACGGCTACGAGGGCCAGGGGGGCGCGGCCGGTGTCCGCATTGCGCCGACGTTTTATCCCTTCGAGGCATTCGCCCGATTGGTGCGACATACGAACGTCATGCCCGCGTATTCGCCCAACGTGCTCAGTGACGAACAGCTGCGGCTGATCTACGCCTATGTGCGCTCGATTCCGGAACCGCCGCCTCTGGAGGAGATACCAGAGCTGAATTTTTGACTGGTTTATTTTAAAAAAACTATATAAAACAATAATAACAAGAGTATAGGTGATATTTAACATGATTATCGATCTCAAGGTTGATATCGGTCGTTGGACGTTGGGAATCTGCGCCGTGGCGGCACTTGCCGGGTGCGCGACCGACGAACGGACGTACGCCGGGCGCGTGCTGAACAACGGCAAGGTCCTGACGGTCGACAACGAGTTCTCCATTGTCGAGGCCGTGGCGATCGGCGGTGACCGAATTGTCGCCGTGGGAAGCAACGCCGAGATCGCCGAGCACATCGGTCCCGAGACCCAGGTCATCGATCTACAGGGCCGAACGGCGATACCCGGCCTGATCGACAATCACATGCATTTCATTCGCGCCGTTCAGCGCTGGAACCTCCAGGCACGCATTGACGGCGTCAATTCGCGGGCGGAGGCGCTGGATATCATTGCCGCGAAAGCGGCCTCGATGGAGCCGGGGGAGTGGCTGATGGTGCAAGGCGGCTGGCGGGAGAACCAGTTCGCCGACGGAGCGGGCGGATTCACGCTGGAAGACCTCGATGCGGCGGCTCCGGAAAATCCGCTGTTCCTCCAGATCACCTACCAGGCGGTGTATGCCAACAGTCTGGCGCTGGAGGCCGTGGGTGTGGATCCGTCTGCAGGCGCCTACCATCGTGGTCCACCCCTGATTTCCGGTCAGCCACCGTATGGCCTGCTGAACGAGCAGATGCCCGTCGTTTCGCAGGAGCAGCTGGAGCAGAATCTGTTCGACTTTATCCATGAGTTGAACCGCGCGGGGTTGACCGGTGTTTACGACGTGGGCCGGCCGCCGGAGGGGGATATCTCGCTGCTGGAACGAATGTCGGCAGGCGATCCATTGCCGTTGAGAGTCTGGCATACGCTCAAGTATGAGGCGTACGATCCCGAGGGGGCCGACGCGGCCGAGATGCTGGTTCGCAATAGCGCGCCGCGCAACGGCGACTACCTGGGGTTGCTCGGATTGGGCGAGCACATCTATCTGCCGATGTTCGACAACCCGGGAACCACGGAGCGCTATCCTGACGAGATCGTCGACGAATTCATGACGATTGCCACCGCCGCTGCAGAGGGCGGTTTCCAGGTGCACGAGCACACCATGCAGGACGTCACGGTGCAAAGCCTGCTCGACGAGTACGAAGCGTTGAATGAAACGATTCCGCTCGCACCGCTTCGGTGGGTGTTCGCCCATGTCTTTTCGATGTCGACGGAGAGTATGGAGCGCGCCAGGGCTCTGGGCATGACGGTTGCGGTGCACAGCGTCGCGTCTCTGGCGGAGGCAAGGGTGCCCGTGCGCGATCTTCAGGATAGCGGGCTCATCTGGGGGCTCGGGACCGATGCCACCATCGTGGCTCACTACCAGCCGTTCATTACCCTGGGCTGGGTGGTCACCGGCAAGAATGTTTCGGGCACCACGGTTCTGGATCAGACGGTGGGTCGTGAGGAAGCGCTCATCGCGCATACCCGCTCCAACGCCTGGATGCTATTCAAGGATGACGATCTGGGCTCGCTGGAGGCGGGCAAGCTTGCGGACCTCGTGGTGCTGGACAGGGACTACCTGACCGTCCCGGAGGATGAGATATTCGAGATTCAGCCGGTACTGACCATGGTGGGTGGCAGAGTCGTCTTCAATGCAATGGACGCGGGAGAGGCCGCGGCCGATCAGTGAGATTGCCCATGAAAACAAAGATCGTATTGGCGCTGGGCGCCCTGTTTGTGGCTCCTGCAACCGCTTCGGCTCAGGATGCCGGTGCTGACGCAAACCCCCTGGATTCCATTGACGCGCGGGTCACCGGGCAGATGGTCACGGTGGCCCGGACGCTTCTGGAGAGCGCCCGCACAGGTGTGCCCCAGCGAGGTGACCGCGATGCCGCACCGAATCGCGTCGAACGGATGATGGGGTATTCCCGGGAGGAACTCCTCTCTCTGCCCGCCGGAGATGAGGCGAAGCGGGATTGGGTCTACTGGCCGCGGCACCGGGTCGGGCTCAGCCTGGAATACATGACCGCGGACCAGCGAATGCTGGTGCATGACCTGCTGAATTCGCTGCTCAGCTCCGTGGGTTACCTAAAGGTTGTCCACGTAATGCAGACCGAAGAGATCCTCAGCCTGTGGGAGGACATCGGTCTGCCCCGCGGGCCGGAGAAATACTGGCTGGTGTTCTACGGCACGCCGTCCATGGACGAGCCCTGGGCGTGGCGGTTCGAGGGACATCACGTGTCATTGAACGTATCTGTCGCTCAGGGGCGTGTCCGGGTGACGCCCACGTTCTTCGGCGCCGACCCGGGCGAGGTTCCCCAGGGGCCGCTGGCGGGTTTTCGCCCCCATGCCGGTGTGGAAGATATCGGCCGAACGCTGGTCTTGAGCCTGGACGACGCACAGCGAGACATGGCGGTACTCGCGGACGAGGCGCCCCGGGATATTCTTGCCACCAACCTGGGGAAGGACCGCGACGATTGGGATAGCTGGCGGCAGACGCTGCAGCCTGAAGGCATCTCCGTTGCGCAACTCGGCCCGGATCAACGCCATCTGGTTCAACGGCTGCTCGACGAGGTCGTGGCCACGTATCGCCCGGAAATTTCCTCGGCCTACCTGAAGACCATCGATATCGACGATTTGAGTTTCGCCTGGTTGGGAAGCCTGCAACGGCGTGAGCCGCACTACTATCGGCTGCAGGGATCGGATTTCGTGTTCGAATACGACAACGTCCAGGACAACGCCAATCACGTCCACACCGTGTGGCGCAGCAAGGCGGGCGATTTCGGGGACGATCTATTGCCGGAGCACTACCAGACGTCCCACCGCCAGTAGAAAGACCGGATCAACCATTCGCGGGAAGCTGAATTCCACGGTCGCACTGGGTCTGGCCGTTTGCGGGCCGGTAATGGCGCATCACTCCGTTGGGGCGTTCTTCGACACGTCTGCGCCGATGGTCATCGAGGGCACCGTCACTGCGGCAAGTTGGCGGAACCCGCATGCGCTGTTGACCGTCGAGCGCGATGGGGGGAATGGCGTGGTCGAGACCTGGCATGTGGAGTCCGGAGGACCCACCTTGCTGCGCCGCGTCGGCGTCAATCCGGACATAGTGGACCCGGGGGATTTCGTCAGGATTTCCGGTTACCCTTCGAAGATCGGCCACCGCGAGATGCTCGGTGCCGCGATCGAGTTGTCCGACGGCCGATCTCTGCCCATGTTCCCGACCCTGGCGGCGAGGTTCGGTATTCAGGTGCGGTCGGGTGTTCACATCACGGGGCAGGCGGCCGAGGCGGGCGAACGCGCGGCCAGCGGAATCTACCGGGTCTGGACCTATGGGCGGGTATCCGATCGGCCGGTTGCCGACGCCGTCTACACGCCCCGGGCGCTGGCCCGACAGCAGGAATACGATCCCCTGGTGGACGACCCGGCGCTGCGCTGCGAAGCGCAAGGCATGCCGCTCATCATGGACAATCCGTTTCCCATCCGGTTTTCCGACCACGGCGACACGATTGTCCTGGAGTTGGAGATCTGGGATATCGTCAGGACGATACAACTGACCGATGGCGCGTCGGCCGAGGCGCATCGCGGTACGCCGCTTGGCTATTCTCGCGGGCGCTGGGAAGGGGACACGCTGATCGTTGCCACCAGCGATATTGATTCGCTCTATATCGACGATGCGGGAACGCCCCAGAGCGATCTCGTCGAAGTGGTCGAGCGGTTCACCCTGAGCGAAGACCAGCGGCGGCTCGATTACGAGGCCGCGGTGACGGACTCGGAAACGCTGCTTGAGCCCATGGCCCTCGCGTGGCACTGGGACTGGGTGCCGGGCGAGGCCTTACAGTCCTATGGTTGTACACTCCCGGAGTAGATGGCGTCCCGCAGTCCCCGCGTCTACGGAAAGCGCGGGAACCAGGGATACGTCGGTGAACAGACGTCTCGGAGAATTGAGCATGATTAAAATGACCTTGTGTTTTGCCGTTTTGCTTGTGGCACTCCCATCCTCGGCTCATCATGCCGCGAGCGGTCGTTATGAGCCGGATGGGTTCGGCGTAATCGAAGGCGAGATTACAGATATTTTCTGGCGCAATCCCCACGTTAGATTCCTGATTTCCAGCGCCACCGGCGATGACGGGCAGGATGAGGAGTGGGAGGTCGAGTTCGGCTCCGTGAACACGGTAGAGCGACTTGGAGTGAGCCGCGACATGGTTGCGGTGGGCGATCGGGTCAGTGTGTACGGCCGGATGGGGCGCGACGGGCTCCGAGCCATGTTCGCGCGCTCGATCGTGCTGCCCGATGGCGAGGAGTTGCTACTCCAGGCCGGTGTCGATCGCCGCTATGGGCTGACCGAGGCGGCGCGAAGCGCGGCGCGGAATGCGGATGCGGCGCTGCGAGCGGACATCTTTCGGGTTTGGCTGCCCCAGGCACGCCCGAACACGGGCGCCGGAAACACCGTGTACCCCTTGACGGACGCGGGCCGTGCCGCCGTGGCGGCCTGGAACCCCGAGGAAGACCCGGCACTGCGATGTATTCCCCCCGGCCTGCCGACGGCCATGGACAATCCATACCCCATCGAATTTGTCGATCGGGGCGACACCATCGCGATGCGCCTGGAGGAATGGGATGGACTACGCACGATCTACATGAACGGCGATGGCGAGCCGGCGCAGCCGCGCATGGGCCGCTCCGTTGGCCGCTGGGAAGGGCGGACGCTGGTGGTCGAGACCACCGACATCGATTGGCGGTACGTGGACGACCTCGGTACGCCGCAAAGCGAGGCGGCGATGATTGCGGAACGCTTCACGCTGACTGAGGACGGCACGGACCTCATCTGGGAAGCTCGCGTCTCCGATCCGGTGAACTTCACCGAGCCCGTGGTGATGGAAGGCTCCTGGACCTGGGTACCCGGGCACGAGGTCAAGCCGTTCAACTGCGCGCTGCCGGGACAGTAAAGGGCCGGCCCCGTCCCAGGGCGGGCAATTCGCATCCGGAGCCCGGCCAAATCGAGCGCTCCCGGCCTTCAGTATCCCGAGACGAGCAAATTGAATTAAACTCAATGGCAGGGTTGGCAATCCAATCTTGTTCGTACCCGGCACGATGAATTGTCGAACGTCGATATTGGTAGGCAGGAAAACATCAATGAATACAAACAGAATCCTTAGTCCAATAGTTCTTGCAGTTCTTGTTCTCGTTGGGAGTTTGGCGGCGCAGGCTCAGGATCGGGAGATCACGACGATCGAGG
>JAKZVH010000127.1:0-2908 GCA_047516145.1 Gammaproteobacteria bacterium | reverse complement strand
GCAAACGGAAGAACAAACCCCGGTCCGCCGGAGGATCCGCGTGAAAACCGCGGGCGCAGCGGGCTGTGGAAAGTGCCGCCCCCATGGAAACCCGCTGCAAAGCCAGCGCGTTCCCACAGTGGCGTGGAAGCCTTCGGCTCCCACACTTCCCGCAGCCTCGACGGCGGAATCACTTACAAACCATTAACCCGGGGGTGGGTCCCTTTTACTCGATCGGGGTGGGTCCTTTTTACGTTGTCAAAACGACATGGCCTCGGACTACCGGAACTGCGGGCCGTAAACGGCAAGGAATTCCACAGGCGGCCGCCTATGGGCGCGTTCGGCGACGTGGCGACCCATAATTGCCGGTCTGGATCTGAACCGCGAAAAATGGCGTCCTGAGCCTCGATCTGAGCGCTTTTCACCCCCGGACTGACCCCGTTTCACCCCTGAAACGACGACAGGTCGCGACCTACCGCTGACGTTCCTTAAGCAGTCGTTCCAGCGCTTCCACACCAAGGGATTGAAGACTGGTGCCATCATCGAGGGCGAGTTGACGCAATTGGTGGTGCAGTTCGGCCGGGAGCCGGAGCAACACCCCTTTCGTTGCGCCAGGGCTGTCGCTTCTTGGGGCCTGCGGGCCGCCGCGCGTATCCGCGCCGGCCGCTCTATGCACTGCATCGGAAAGGCTGGTTTTACGATTTGTCAAGGGTCAAAGCTCCGTGTATCCATTCAAACAGTTGATTGATCTCGGATGCGGCCTTGCCGTGTGGCGCCGATTCAGATGCGGATAACCCGGACGTAAACGCATGGACATGCTCGATTCTCTGATGCACGACGACCGGGCAGGCAGTCACGCCGTACCCGGCGATCGCGGCGACGGCCTGACTCGTGATCGGGTTGGCGACAGGCGCTGCGTTGATCACCACGGCAGCGGGTTTTTCTGCGATCCGGACCAGGTCGATACTGGCCCGGATCGCCACCAGGTCCGCTGTCGCCGGCCGGCATGGGATGAGCACGAAATCGCTCGCACGGGCCGCGGCGAGCGCTGCATCGGCGGCGTGCGGGGCAGTGTCCAGCACGACGATACGAGCCCCGCTGTCCTTCGCGGCGGTCAATACGGATGTCAGGCGAGCGGCTGGTGTGCATGTAACGATAGGGGTCTCCGCCTCGCGCAGGTCACTCCAATGTGCAGCTGAGGTCTGCGGGTCGAGATCCACGAGTACGCTGGCGAGTCCCGCCCTTTCACCGGTGACCGCGAGTGCGATGGCGAGCGTGGTTTTCCCGGCCCCGCCCTTCTGCGAGATAAGCGCAATAGTCCGCATCAATAGTATTCTAACAAGATATGATGACAGCTTGATAGTTTAATAACGTGATAGCATTCTAGGAAAATAAACACATCAACGGGTCGGCGAAGATGCGCTTATGGGAGCTGTTGAACCTGGGCAATCTGAACGCCCCAGGCGGGGGCGGTCTGTGGTCCGCGATGGCCGTCAACCGGATCGCCTGTTTTGAGCATGTGAATCACAGTGCCGCCCAGCGCATCCCCTGTGGTGCTTTGTCGATGGGTCGTGGGAGAATGAGCCGATTGATTTTGACAGCATCTTCCCGTCCGCGTTTTTCTCCAAGAAAGGAAGCGTTCATGACCGAGATCATCTTTGAAGTCACTGAAGACGAGGTGGACGGCGGCTATTCGGCCAGCGCACTCGGGTACGGCATCCACACCCAGGGCGACTCTGTCGAAGAGATCCGCAGCAACGTCAAGGAGGCCGTCGCCTGCTACTTCGACGACACGATGCCGCGGCCGAAGTTGATCCGTCTGCACTTCGTGCGCGACGAGGTCGTCGTGGCATGAAGTTGCCCAGAAACGTCAGCGGCGCGAGACTACAAACGTCGCTTCGACGTCTGGGCTACGAGGCCGTAAGACAGCGAGGCTCCCACGTGCGAATCACGACACAGATCAACGAGGAACACCATGAAGTGATCCCCCTGCACAATCCGGTCAGGGCGAAGACACTGTCGAGCATTCTGAAGAGCGTTGCCAGGCATCACGAAATGACCGTCGAGGAGCTTCTGCGTGAACTCGACTTCTGACATCGAACACAAGTCAGCGCCCGCAGGTGCAGGTGCGACAGAGTCGTCCTGCATAGACCACAAGGCGCCGAAACGCGGAGCGGCGTAAATAAACGAGGGCGCCGGGATCCTGGCGTTGGCCCGTGCGCTCCCGGCGGGCGCCAATCAGGAGACTCCCACGAGGTCGATCCAGGAGCGCTCAGAAGCGATCGACCGGCAACCGCGTTACAGATACTTCGCCACGGCCCCGCGTTCGGCCGTCGCGCCGGCCGAGTAGTGGGCGACCATGCGAGCGGTGGACCATCCGCCGGCGAGCATGGTTTCGGTGGTCGAGGCCCCGCGAGCCGTCAGTTCTGACGCCAATCCGACCCGGAAGCTGTGGGCGGATATTCCATCGATCCCGGCGGCGGCCGCTGCGGCCTGGATCCGGCGGTTGATCTGGCCCGGCGTCAAACCGAACACGGGCCCCGCCTCGCCGGCGCCGGGGCGGATCGCGTCCAGGGCGGCGGCGGTGCCGTTTTTCGCCATGCGGATATCGGTCCGGTCTCCGGCCGGATCGGTCTTCGAGGTCCGGACGTGAACCAGAACGGCGCCTTCGATGCCGGACGGCTGGATATCGGCCCACCGGAGGGCGGCGATCTCGCTGCGGCGCAAGCCGGCCTGAAAGGCCAGCCCGACCAGGGCGGCGTCTTCCGCCCCGCGCCGGGTGGCCACTTCCGGAGACTCCATCCCGCGGCCCCGCCGGCGCGGCTGGCCCGCGACGGCCTGCATCCGGATGACCTGGTCATAGGTGACCGCCCGGGCCTGCCCCCGTCCCCGTTCCCGGCCTTCTTTGCGGATCCCGGCCAATGTCCGG
>JAKZVH010000126.1:0-14599 GCA_047516145.1 Gammaproteobacteria bacterium | reverse complement strand
CCCCGATCCACGGTGAACTGCATGTGCAAGGGCATCGCCAGCGCAAAGACCTGCAACAGCAGCGTCATTGCAAAGACCGCCCCCAGTGGCCCACCCAACCCTCTGAGGGCGGTCAGGAAGGAGGATAGCTTGACCGATTCCGCGGCCTTTTTCCTCGCAAACGCGGGCGTGGGCGCCAGTTCCAGGGCCACGCCGGTAAACCGACTGCTGACTTCGTCGAGACTCAGGCGGCGCGCGCCCGCGGCCGGATCGACAATGCGCACTCCGCGCCGGTTGACCGACTTCAGGACGACGAAGTGATCGAATTCCCAGTGCAGGATGGCCGGTGCCCGCAATTGCTTGAGTTCCCCCAGTTCGGCACGCACGGCGCGGCAGTTCAGGTTCATTTGCATGGCGCAGTCGCGCAGATTGCGCAGCGTCGTACCGCGCATCGACAGGCGGAACCTGGCGCGCATTTCCCGCAGCGTTGCGCGGTGGCCGTAGTAGCCGGCGACCATCGCCAGGCACGCCAAACCGCACTCGGCGCGGTCCGCTTGCAGAATGACGGGCAGGCGCATGTTGTTGAAGCCGGCGGTGGCGCTGGATCAGAGGCGTCGGGCTACGCCCTGGAGCGGCTCCATCACCCAGTCCACCAGCGTGCCGTAATCGCGTACCAAATCCGCGGTTACCGTCATCCCCGGGCGTAACGCTTGATGTTGCGCCGGCGGTAGCGTGAAACCGTGGGGAAAGTCCACATCCACCCGGTAGAAAGCACCGCCCTGGATCGGGCTCAATGGCGCCTCGCCCGTGGCCAGCGCAGTGGCAGAGACCGAGCGTACCCGCGCCGACTGGGCGCCGTGGCGTTCGTAGGGAAAGGCGTCCAGATACACGCGCACCTCCTGACCGGGTTCGACGAAGCCCATCGCCACCGAAGGTACAAACAGCCGTGCTTGGAGGTCGCTGCCCGTCGGGACGATATCCAACAGCGCCTGACCCGGCTGAACGCCATCGCCGGCTTCGACGCGTACTGACGCAACCTTGCCGTCTCTGGGCGCCAGCACGCGTTGGTCGCCCTCGCCGCGTATGCGCGGCTCCTCCATGGCCAGCGCGTGAGCCTGTTCGCGGATCGCCGCCGCATTGAGGTCGCGGTTGATCGCGAGTTGTTCAAGGCGGGTCGCGGCGGCGGCAATGGACGCTCGCAGCCGGTCCGCCGCGCGGCGGCGTTCGGACAGGACCAGGAGCCGCGACTGCACCTCGTCTTCCAGGCGCATCGTCTCGGCCTGCGTCAGGGCACCGGAGGCGGTCAGACGTTCGGCATCCCGGTACCGCTGCCGCGCGATCCGTGTGCGAACCTCGGCCCACGCTATCTCTTCCTCCAGTCGCGCCAGTTCGCGGCGGTCCGCCTCGTTCGCTCTTTCTTGCAAGGCGGTCTCCTGCTCGTACTCACGCGCGATCAGTCGGGTTCTCGCATCGAGCGCCGCGCGCCGTCCCTGAAGTTCTTCGAGCATCCGGTCCTGAACCGTGAGTGCCTGGCGTAGGCCGTCGCCGGAAGAAATTTCCAATATCACGTCGCCGGCGCGCACGGTGTCGCCCGGATTCGCCAGCCGGCGGCGAACGACACCGAAGGACTTGGCCGTTACCCGAGCCCAACCGCCGGTTGGCGTCAGGTAGCCCCGCACCTGCTCCTTGCGGGCAAACTCGAAGGTGGCGGCGAATCCCAGCAGAGCGGCGGCCGCGATCAGCGAAAGCGCGATCAGCAGCCAGGCGGAGATCGGCTTCGACAGCAGGAGCGGTTGCCACGTCGAACCGCGAAAGCGCTCCAGGGCTTCGCCGCGAAACAGCGGTAGATTGCCACTGGCAAAGGTCTGAGCGGACATGGCGAATTCGCGCCTACGGCGCAGACTCCTGGCGATGTAGTTGGGCGCGAAGCGGAATCGGGATGCGTTGGGTACGACACGGGCACCACCGGTTCGCGTCCAAGCCCTTCTCAATCCGGACGGCGAGGCGCAGTTCGACCCGCGCCGCCGCCGTCCTTCGTTTCGAACGCCCCGTTCCTTGACGACTACCGATTCCGGGCGATTATTCAAATAGCTCGTCGGCAATCTCCCGTTCGCTCCACAGCTCGAGCAACCAGTATTCGTCCGTTGGGTATGGCCTCACGTCTGGATCGAAGTCCGGGAAAGGTGACGGGCAGGCGAACCCACCCGCGGCGACGTTAATTTTCGTGTCATTCAGGATTCTCATCGAAATTCTCGTCATCAAATGGTTGGTTGGGGTTCTGCATTCGGCAGGGATGTTTCGCGGCGCGCGACAACGATCGCCACAGCCGCAAGACGGCCCCGCCGCCACGTTTGCGACACCTGACATGGATGATGCAGCCCGCCAAACGGTCAACGTTAGCGGCCTTGGAAGGCCACCCCTCGGTTCAAGTCGCTGGTGGCGATGAACCTGCGTTAAACGTAGCAAGGGGGTGAGAGAATTTCGCCGCCACAATTTCGGCAATATTGCGAATTTTGAACACATCGATTGGACGCGAATCTGCGTCGCGGCCCCGTAAACGGGACCGTACGAAGGCGCACGGAATAGCCGCCGGATGCAATGAAACACCTTATCGTCCGCTCGGCCTGCTATCGGATCCGTCGACCATTTCCGCCCATCGATCCCCGTAGCGGAGACCTTCGTCTTTACTAGTCGAAGCGAACTCGTACAATGAGCCGGCGGGTACGGACCGATTCGGGCTTGCGGTAAGGCCCGCGGAGCCACAAGGGGAGCATTCCATGAAGCAAATCAACGTCGGTATCATCGGCACCGGCTGGTGCGGGGGCATCCGCGCCGATACCTGCGCGGCCAGCGCGCTGGTGGATGAACTGCACATCGCCGAAATCGACGAGGCGCGGTTGCGAGAAGTCACCGCGCGGACCCGGCCCGCCTCGGCGACCACCGATTACAGGGACGTCATCGCCAACGAGTCGATCGATACCATCATCATCTCGGCGACCCCTGAGACCACCCACTATCCCATGGCTCGGGAAGCGCTTCTCGCGGGCAAGCACGTCTTTCTCGAAAAGCCCCTGGCGCTGACCCTGGACGAAGCCGATGAACTCATCCGCATCCAGAAGGCGCGGGGACTCAAGTTCGCCATCGGCTACTCGCAGCGTTTCAATCACAAGTTCGCGTATGCGAAAAAGAGCCTGATGGAAAAGACCATCGGCGAGCCGGTCTGCGCGCTTGTCAGCCGGCACCTGACGCGGAGCCTGGGCAAGAAGATCAGCGGCCGAATCAAGCTTTCGCCAGCCGCCATGGAAGCGACCCACGATATCGATTTCCTCCTCTGGCTCATGGAGCCTGCGCGCCCGGTGCGCGTCTACTCCCAGTCCGCTGAAGGCGCCATGCGCGACCTCACCGGCTCCGAGGACGCCCAGTGGATCATGGTGACCATGGACAACGGCGTCATCCTGAACATCGGCGCCGGCTGGACCATG
This sequence comes from Gammaproteobacteria bacterium, assembly GCA_047516145.1. Classification (GTDB taxonomy): domain Bacteria; phylum Pseudomonadota; class Gammaproteobacteria; order Steroidobacterales; family Rariloculaceae; genus UBA6522. Next base: position 11,138 of record JAKZVH010000126.1, on the reverse strand, counting down.
CCGCCGGGGTATGCGAACTACTCCGGCACCTGGATCGAGGTCACCGGCACCGAGGGGATGCTGGTGATCGACGACACCCACCGGGACGTGATCTTCAATACCATGCAGAAGGGCATCCAGTTGCCGATGTCGTCGATGCCCGGCGAGCGGGTCGACCATGTGTATGCCGGTCCGATGCATAACGAAACCGTGCACTGGATCGAAGCGGTCGCCTTCGATCGGCCGGAAATGTGCTCCGCCGAGCAGGCGCGGCGGGTGATGGACGTCTACATCGCCGCCGATCTCTCGGTCGAGCGCAGCCAGGCGGTGGACCTGCCCCTGGGCCCCGCCGCACTCGCCTCAGCCGCCGCGTGATCCGCCGCCTGCTGGGCGCGGTCCCGGTGCTCGCGCGTCAGGCGGACGTGCGCTTCACCGCCGTGGTGCTGGCGGTTTCGGTACTCGCACTGGCATTCAGCGGCCGGCTCATTGTAGACCCCCCGATTCCACTGGATCGGGATCTCCTGGCGATGAGCCCGCGGGTGTTCCCCTTTATCATCCTGCTCGGCACCGTAGTCGTGGCGGCGTGCTTCGTGTTGATGCGGGCGGGGGAGGGTGCTCCACCGCAGGCCGAAAGCGCCGACGCCGTTGCTCCCCGCGTGGCCCTCGCCCGGCAGGGCGCCTTTCTGGTCATCGCCGTGACTTGCGCGCTGGTGCTGAATACGCTGGGATTCCTGATCACCATGTTCATCCTCATGGTCAGCACGTCGGTATTGGTCGGCAACCGCAACCCCGTGCAGATTCTCGGTATCAGCATCGCGATTCCGCTGGGCTTCTACATTGCCGTCACCCATGTGCTGCGAACCGCATTGCCGGAGATCGATGCGGTGCAGCGGGCGTTGGCGCCCTTGCTGCGGCTGTTGCCGGCGTTTTAGTGGTTCCATCGCCAACACCCGGTTCGCGACGATGCCAACCGACCGGCCCGGAACCTGAATGATCGAAACGCTCCTTGCCGGACTGGATGCGGCGCTGCGCGTGGATACGTTCGTGTGGATCAGCGCCGGCCTGTTGCTGGGCATGCTGATGGGCTCGCTGCCCGGGTTCACCACGAGCATGGGGATGTCGGTGCTGGTGCCGATTTCCTTCATCGTGGGCGATCCGCTGATCGGGATTCCGTTCCTGATCGGCGTCTACAAGGGCGGCATCTACGGCGGCAGCGTGCCGGCGATCCTGATCTCCATGCCGGGCACCGGCGCGTCCATCGCCACGGTCTTCGACGGCCATCAACTGACCAGGAAAGGCCAGCCCCGCAAGGCGCTGGAGATGGGGCTCTACGCCTCGGTCATCTCGGACACCGTCAGCGACATATTTACCCTGGTGATGATCATTCCGGTCGCGGCCATCGTGCTCGGGTTCGGCCCGCCGGAGATCGCGGCCGTGATGTTTCTGAGCCTGGTTATCATCGCGGTGACGTCCACCGGCCCCGTCCTCAAGGGGCTGCTCATGCTCTGCCTCGGCGTGTGGTTCGGTTTCATCGGCGCCGATCCTTTCTCGGGCATGCCCCGCTACACCTTCGGCACGCAGCAACTCTACGACGGGTTTCACCTGATACCGATGTTGATCGGGCTGTTCGCGGTGCCGGAGATCTTTGCCGCGGTGAAGGAGGGCGACACGCTGGCTTCGCGGGCCGTGCGTTTCGTCGGCGATCGCTTGAGCCTGGCGGAACTCAAACGGAGCCTGCGCACCATATTCCGCTCCACCGTCATCGGCACGGGCATCGGTCTGGTGCCCGGGTTGGGCCAGCCCATCGCCGCCATGATGGGGTACATCGCGGCCAAGAACGCCTCGAAGCACCCTGAGCGTTACGGCAAGGGGGAACTCGACGGCGTGGCCGCGGCCGAGGCTGCCAACAATGCTGTCAACGGCCCGACAATGGTGCCGCTCCTGACGCTGGGCATTCCAGGCGACGCGGTCACCGCGTTGCTCCTGGGCGCCTTCATGATGCAGGGACTGCGGCCGGGGCCGACGCTGCTCGAGACCAACGGAGACATCGTATTCGCGATCCTGATCGCCATGGTCTTCGCCAATGCACTGTTCCTCGTCATCGGCTACGTGACCATTCCCTTGTTTGCCCGCGTGGTGACCATCAAGCGGTCGTTGCTGATCCCGATTACCATCATGCTCGCCTTTGCCGGCACCTATCTCGCCCGGGGCAATCCGTTCGATATCGTCACGCTGATCGTGTTTGGGCTCGTGGGCATCGCGGCCCGCGAGGCGAAGTTCGACGTAGCGCCGATGGTCATGGGTTTCATTCTGGGCCGCGAACTGGAGTACAGTTTCGGCCAGACCCTGGCGCTGGCGGGTACGGATTGGGTTCGGTTTGCTTTCACGGAACGTCTGGGAATGACAGCCGTGGTGTTGGCCACGCCGGTGATCGGGACCCTGCTCGGGATTCGGATGAAGCGTTTTCGGGAGAGGGCGTTGGCGAGAGAATCTGCAACGGAGTCGGCGTAACGCGATGCGCGCCGTCGCAAGACAAGGTCGGAGCGCAATGCTGGTCAGGCGCCGAACTATGCCCAGAACGGGCATCCTGCTATTGGTGGGACTGTCAGCGCTTCTCGGCGTTACCGCCCAAGCCCAATACCCCGAAAAACCCATCACCCTCGTCACCCCCTTCGCCGCGGGCGGTTCAAGCGACCTCAATGCGCGGGTCTTCACGCGGTTCCTCACCGACTATCTCGGTCAGCCGGTGCTCATCAAGCTGGTTCCGGGGCAGGCGGGGCAGAAGGGGACGCTCGAAGCCGTACAGGCGCCGGCTGACGGTTACACGCTTCTCCTGACCGACAACTACCGCGATCAGCTTCACCGGCACACGTTTCGCAACGACGCCTACGACACCAACAGGGATCTCGTGCCCGTGGCGCGCGTCAACTACGGCCAGATCGCGATTATCGTGCGTTCCGAGAGCCCCTACGAGACGTGGGATCAACTGGAAGCGGATGCCCGGGCGAGACCCGGCGAGATCACCTTCTCCCACAGCGGCTTGTGGGTCGCGCTCTTCGTCCCCCAGTTACAGATCATGAAAAACCTGCATCTCCAGTTCCGGCTCGTCCCGTACCGCGGCGGCGGGCCGGCCAAGGCGGCGCTCATGGCGGATGATGTCGATGTCTCCATGGCCTTCCCGGCCACGCTGGCGGCGGACCTCGAGGCCGGGCGGATCCGTCTCCTGGCTACCGCCGGCACCGAGCGCATGGACCCGGACGTCCCCACCTTCGTCGAGATCGGGCTGCCGCCCACGACCGGGTTCATTCACCGGATCATCATGGCCCCGGCCGGCACGCCCGAGGATCGGTTGTCGATCTTGCGCCAGGCGTTCGCGCGCATGCAGGACGAACCCGTGTATCGGCAGATGCTGGCCCAGCTCGGCGAAAACACCGAATACCTGGACGGCGACGACTATGAACCGGTTCGCCGGCAGCAGGCCCGGGACTACGAGGAGCTGGTCAGGTCGCTATTGGAGCCGTAGGCCTGAGGAAGTGCCCGACGTTGAGGAAGAGGAACTTAACGCGATCGCCTCCCATGGCATCAAGGTGACCGTGATCTTGCCCATTTTCGGTAGGTCCCGGCCGCCTCAGGCCAGCGCCTGTTCCAGGTCCGCGATGAGCTCATCCACCCGCTCGATACCGACGGAAAGGCGCAGAAGGTTCGCCGGTACGGTACTGTTCGGACCCTCCACCGTGGCGCGGTGCTCGATCAGGCTCTCGACGCCGCCGAGCGAGGTCGCGGGCACGAACAGCCGGGTGCGGGTCGCCACTCTCCTGGCGTCATCGGCGTCGCCGGCGACGAGCAGCGAGAGCATCGCGCCGAAGCCGTCCTTCATCTGCCTTGCCGCTACTTCGCGCCCGGGATGGGACTCTAGTCCAGGGTAAAGCACGGCCTCCAGCCTCGGGTGGTGCTCGAAATGGCGGGCGATCGCCAGCGCGTTCGCCGCCTGGCGCTCGTAGCGCAGGTGAAGGGTGCGCATGCCGCGCAACAGCAGCCAGCACTCGAAGGGACCGAGCACGCCTCCCATCAGGGTGCGGGCGCGCTTGATCTCATTCCAGCGAGCATCGACGGCCCGCGTCGCGAGCACGCCGGCCATTACGTCGCTGTGTCCCGCGAGATACTTGGTGCCGGAATGAAAGACGATGTCGGCACCGAGGTCGATGGCCCGCAGCGTCACCGCCGGTGTCACGGTAGCATCGACTGCGAGGATCGCGCCCGCCTCGTGTGCCGCCTGCGACGCGGCTCGCACATCGATTACGTCCCAGGTCGGGTTCACCGAAGGCTCGATCCATACGACCGCGGTTTCGCTCGCCTGCACCGCGCGCTCCAGGGCGGCCGGCTCGGTAGCATCGAAGAAAGTGACTTCAACCCCACGGCGATCGGCAAGACGACGCAGCCAGTCGGCGATGCCGTGGTACATGACCCGCGGTGCAACGACGCGCTCCCCCGTGCGCACTGTATCGAAGAATGTGGAGACGCCGGCGAGCCCTGAACCGAATACCAGTGCATCCTCCGCCCCTTCGAGCTTCGCGAGCACCTCCTCGACCCGGCTTCCGGTCGGGTTGGCGCTACGGCTGTACTCGAATCCCCGCAACTCGTAGCGCTCGTCGCGCGCATAGGTCGTCGCGGGATGAATCGGCGGCACGATCGCACCCGTCTCCCTATCGATGAAGTGCCCCGCTTGAGTGAGCAACGTTTCCAGGGAATGGTTTGTCTTGGTCATCGTCGGATACTCTGGACTGGTCCGGACCCTGGGCCAGCTAGGGCAAGTCCCCGAAAATCGGCTCACCGTCCGATTGAACCCGCCCCAGTTGCGGTGCTACCCCCGCGTTCCACGCGCCGACCCTGTATTGAACCGTGTACTTTACAGGAGAGCCCTGCGATCTGAGCGGAGACGACTTGACTCAGCGCGCCGAAGGCGTACGACGTGCCGGCCAGAAGGCGTGAGTAGTGAATGATTTCTCGTCTCTTCATTGTGCCCTGCAGCGCGATACGTTGCCCGCGCGTTGACCACTCACCCGTGCGACCGGGACGAAGCTGGCGGCCGCCACGGTCGATCAGGCCAATACCCGAGTGCCCGGTCGATGTATCGACTAAGGCTTGTGCGATCGGTAGGCCAGCGGATCGTGCCGATCGGTGCACGAATAGTTGGCAGAGTCGTTGCTGTCGCCGACTCCGTTGTAGCGTGTATACATCGGATACACGCAAGCTACCATGGCTCGCGTCGTCTCCAGCGTCTTCGGATCGATATCGTGCACCGGAATCTCGGGTGGTGGCGCATCCTCCTCCTCGACCCACGCCTCGAGCAGCCCCAGCATATCGGTTTGGGCGACCCCACCGCCGTTGTGTGTGCCGCCCGGCCCGACGTACAACCGGATGACATCATCCGCAGCGGCTGCTCCCAGTTCGGCCACCACGCTTCGATAGTACTCGGCCACCATCGTCGTGCTCACGGCGTTGTCGGCGGACTGTTGCATGATGAGCAGCTTGCCACCATGGTCGCGAAAAGCGGTCAGATCGGGGTCCGTCGCGTCGAACAAGCCCGAAAGATACTGAATCCGATCCGTGTACGCCGGCGGGTAGAATCGATGCGGCTCGAAGGTTTCATCCTGCACGATCCCGTGCCGCACCCACACCGCGGCAAAGTTCAGGATGGCGCCGACGCCGGGCTGGAAGCCGCGTCCCGGGGGGAGAGGGTAGGGAGCCGGGTTAGTCCCGACCATGTAGAAAAACCATTGATTGCCGGCCCCGTCCTCGTCACCCGTAACTCCATAACCCGGGAACCGGTTCACGCCGTTGGCCATCGGGACGTTCGTCGACCAGGGCTGGCGGATCGCATCGACGGCCGCAATCTGCGTGTCCGAAAGACAGTCCTGCCCTTTGGCGCCGTCGGGGCAGCGGAGCGATTGAGCGTCCATGCGGCATTCCATGTATCGCCCGATGATGCCGTCCTCCAGGCCATCGTCCGCATCGCACATTGCACGCGTTCTTTCGGCGATAAACGAGATGTCGTCGGCGTCCAGCCAACCGTCCATCAGCTTGCTGCGGATGTTGTTGTCCGCGATATGGGTGTAATTCCAGCTCAGCACGGGCGTGACCGCGATGACGCCGTCATAGGCGTCGGGGAAGCGTTGGGTCATCATGAGGGCCTCGCGCCCACCGGCGGACTCGCCACTGAAATAGACGTAGTCGGGCGCGCGGCCATAGGCGTGCTCGATTAGCCAGACGGCTGCGTCGCGCACCTTGACAAAGGATTCGTACGCCCAGTTGCGCATGGCCTCCTCGTTGTACATGAACTCGATGGCGCCCCCCTGGTGTCCCTCATCGCCGCCGAAGGTGGCGTAGCCATCCGTCAATGGATAGGTATCCGTATACGGCTGTGGGTCGAACCGGCCCGATGCCTTCCTGCCCGGCGCCGTGTTCATGTTGCCGCCCAGGCCACCACCACCTGATTGAAACGCCTTGCCGTTCCAGTCCACGGGAAGGTTCGCATTGAAACGGATGGGTGGAGCCTCGGGATCCACGGGTGCAATCTCACCCTGCACGGTGCAGTGAGGGGGCAGTTCGAGCACGATGTCTCCGTTCTCGGCGGTCATGCGGGCTGAGGCGGAAACATAGTCGGTCGTTGTTACGCTGACGCCGCCCGTTGCAAGCCGCAGTGCTTCCGCCGGTACGTTGGCGCCATTTAGCGCTTCGCAGGCTCCGGGCCCATCGATTTGCGCGTTGGCCATGTTTACGAACGCAAACAGTCCGGCAATCCACCCAAGAATTCGCACGTTTTTCATTTTTGCCATGCTCCAGCAATCGACAAGTGTCGGTGCCCCACGCAGTAGTCCGATTGCGGCGAGGCCGACTGCAACATGGGAACACGCTTCCCCTGATAATTCCAATTGTTTGTGCCTATCGAAAGCGATCTGTCTCACTTGACGGCGCTTATCGCACCGTCTCCCCGAACCCTATGGAATTCAACGTGCTAGAGTCTTTCGCATTCTTCAATATTGAAAAAACACTGGTGGTTGCCCATGCCGGTACCCATCGTGCGCAAAGTTGACGTATTTTTCTGCCCGGGCAAGCGGCTTGGGGGACGCAGTATGAAGGCCATCCGTACAAGCGCGATCGTCGCAACGGTGTGTGCAACGTCATTCGCCGGAATCTCACCGTCGTTGATGGCGCAGGTTTCATCATCGGCGAACGAATTCATCACACTCGGCACGATGGCGGGTCCCTACCCGAACCCGGAGCGGTCGCAACCGGCCAACGCACTCGTTCTGGGCGATGATGTCTATTTGATCGACGCTGGGGACGGCGCGGCGGGCCGGCTCGTCACCGCGGGCTACTCGATGCACGCCATACGGGCGATTTTCATCAGCCACCTGCACTTCGACCATATCGGTGGCTTGCCTGCAATCCTTGGCCTTCGATTCCAGACGACCGCCCCGGAGCGGGTCACCATCTATGGCCCCCCGGGTACGCAGCAAGTGGTCGATGGGATATACGCCTTCATGCAGCCCTTCATCGACACGGGTATTGCGACGACCGGGAGAGCCGCGCAACCGGCCGACCGCGACACCGAAGTCGTCGAGATACGCGACGGGGAGATACTGGAGTTCGACGGGCTGACCGTGACCGCGGTGGACAACACACACTTGGGTATTCCGGGCGTCGAGTATGACCGCGACAGGTATCAATCCCTGTCATTCAGGTTCGACCTGCCCGATCGATCGATCGTCTATACGGGAGATACCGGACCCAGCGGAGCGGTGGAAGAACTGGCTCGGGGCGCGGACGTTCTGGTCGCCGAAACGATGGACATGGAATGGGCCATTGAGAATGTTCGGCGGCAGAATCCGTCGATTCCGCAGCCGGTATTCGAAAGGGTCTCGAACCATCTCAGGACCCATCATCTGACGCCGCTACAGGTCGGGGAGATGGCGACCGGGGTGGGCGTCGGCAAGGTGGTCGTCACCCACTTCTCTCCGGGGTTCACCGATCCGGACCTGGTCGGCGGCTACGAGCGCCAGGTGAGAGCGGCTTATGACGGCGACGTGGTCATCGCCAACGATCTGGATCGCTTCTGACCCCTGCCCGACATCCGGTCACACGTCATTCGTGAAACCATGATCGGCATGATCATCAATCCGGCCGAACCTGCTCAGCCACGCATGGTGTTTCCGCGCACGGGCGCAAGTCCAAGAGGAAGACGAGAAAATTCCCTTCGCCCCGGTGCGCGGCAGCATCAGGCCCAGACCAATCGAGTCTCGGAGCCGGCTCGGCATCCGCAATTCCTGTCGTTCCTGCGATGGATAAATCCTGCGCCAATCGTTCGGGTGCCGCCATAATTGCCGCCGCGCGATGTCCAGTTGCCGAATGTCGTCTTGCGCGCGTCTCCCGCCAATCCAGTACTGCGGCTGCCTGGCTTGCACGGCCGCGGAATCGCATCGAGACATGCGGACTAAAGCCCCGCGCGGTTGCGTCCTCGCACGGCCCGATTGACCGCATTGACGGGCCAGCGGCCTTCCAGTACTCGGCGGACCTCGTTGGGAGCGCCCCGCTGCAGTCCTTCCATGGCTTGCTCGCTGTACCAGGCGGCGTGGGGGTTGATGATGACGTTTTCGCGCGTGCGCAGGGTGTGGTCCTCGGGCAGCGGCTCGGGGTCGGTGGTGTCCAGGGCGCAGCCTGCGATCTGGCCGGCGTCGAGGGCGTCGATCAGCGCCGCGGTGTCGACGATGGGGCCACGGGAGCAGTTGATGAGGACGGCCGAGGACTTCATCCGTGCGAAGGCTTCCGCACCGAGCATGCCCCGGGTCTGCGGTGTCAGGGGAGCATGTACGCAGACGTAGTCCGCCTGTTCCAGGACCTCCGCGAGTTCGGCTTTCTCCCCCGGCACGTCGAACTGACCCGGTTCCACGAATGGGTCGGAATAGAGCACGCGCATTTCGAGCGCCGCGGCGGCCGCGGCCACGCGCCGGGCGATGTTGCCGAAGCCGATCAACCCTACGGTTGAACCGGCCACTCGGTACATCGGCTTCCCCGGAGGTACCGCCCAGCCACCGCCGCGGACCTGGCGGTCGTAGAACGTGATCTTGCGCGCCGCACTCAGCAGCATGGCCAGGGTGTGTTCGGCCACCTCCTCGATGCAGTAGGTAGGATTGTTGGTGACGATGATACCGGCCTCGGTCGCGGCATCGAGATCGATGGTGTCCACGCCGATGCCGTAGCGGGCGATGATCCTGCAACGGGGCATGCGTGCCATGACCTCGGCGGTGATCGGTCCGCCGTACGTATTGAGCAGCGCATCGCAGTCCGCGGCCTCCGGGAAGAACGCTTCGGGATCCGTTACCTGCAGCGGCACCAGGTTGGCCAGTTCGCCGAGAATCTCCCGTTCCAGATCGAGCGATTCCCATACGTAGTCCGTGAGAACGACTTTTGCGACAGATTCCATAGTTCAGCCTCCTTGGCAAAGCGGATGTTGGACAGGTTTGGTGCCGATGGCAAGGTCAAGCGCCACCGTTTTCCGCCCGACATCATCCGTCATGCGGTCTGGCCTTATCATCGATTCAATTTGAGCCACAGAGGCATCGAAGCGGAGGAGTAGCGAAAGCAGGTCGCCTGCGACGTCAGGCAGGCTTCAGCTCATCCACCGGACGATACCGGCCACGCCGTCCACCGCGACTGTGGAGCCTTCTGGAATCTCGGTGGTGGCATCGAGGACGCCCAGCACCATCGGTACGCCTCTTTCCCGGGCCAGGGACGCCAGGTGCGAGGTGCTGCCACCGAGTTCCGCGACCACGCCGGCGACCCGGGGCAGGATCTGGCTGAGCGCGGGGCCGGCTACCTGCGTGACCAGGATATCGCCGGGTTTGACGCGGGACAACTCGCATTCGCAATTGACGACGCAGGCGCGGCCGGTACCCCAACCCACACCCGCCGGGTGACCCCTGAGACGCGGGTGGTGCTCCCAGATCCCGTCGGTGGCCGCGGCGGGCTCCATGTGCAACGGCCTGGCCTGCAGCAGCTTGAAGCCCGTGCCATCCAGGCACCATTCGATTTCGGCGGGTCCTTCGACCACGGCTTCGGCGTCCCGCAGGTAGCCGCCCAATTCCCGAACCTGTGCCTCGCTCAGGCATGGCGCCTGCGCTTCGGCCCGGGCGACCGAGCGGGTGCCGTGGGCGCAGCCGACGGCGTGAAACTTGCGCCCCGCCGCGATCTCGACCACTTCGCCGCCGCGGGTTAGCCGATAGCGGTCCGGGACCACTTCGCCCTGGGCGATGGCCGAACCCAGGCCCAATGTGGCGCTGATGAGCATGTCGCCGTGCGCCGTCATGCTGAGCCCGCCGCCGGACACCTTCGCCTCCACCAGGGGCTGGACGATGAGGCCCATGGCGGTGTCCGCCGGATCGAGCCCGTGGGTGGCCATGTATCGCAGGGCGCGGGTCGCCCACAGCGCGGCCCAGCAGGAACGTACCGCGGTGATGTACTCGGATTCGTCCTCGAGTCCCAGAAAACTCTCGAACTGTCCGGCAAAGCTCGAGTCCGCGCGATCCTCCACCAGGGAGGAGGACCTGACCACGCCGAGGGAACCCGGCGCACCGGTGACCGAGCGCCACGCCTGGCGCAACGGTTCCGCGACGGCCTCGTTAATGGGGTTCTGCAGCAGGTCGAGCTTGATCTTGAGCGCGCTGCGGCGGGCGACCATGTCGCCGCCGCCGAAGACCAGCCGGGCGGCGTCTTGCAGTCCGAGCGCGCGCATCTGCAGCCGATAGGCTTCGGCGTCCACGCAATACCCGCCGGGAGTCGGCAGCCCGGCGTGGCCCAGGGCTGCCAGGTTCGCGGCCTTGGGCCCGAAGCGGTCGGAATCCGCCGCTTCGGGCGCGTCCAGCGGAACGAAAAGCCGGTTTGGAGACCCGCTCATGGCGCCGACCGGCTCAACACGCCCCTCCCGGATCGCGCAAACAGGCTCTGGCCCGCGCTAAAACGTCGAATACCCCGGCAGCGGATCGACCACGGTGATCTGCTCCACCGGGAAGTTGGAAATGAGCTCGGTGCGGTCCTCGTGGACGATGAGCATTTCCTCGATACGCACGCCCCACTGGAACGGCTTGCCGTGCTGCGTCTCC
>JAKZVH010000125.1:0-8139 GCA_047516145.1 Gammaproteobacteria bacterium | reverse complement strand
GTTCTCCAACGAGGCGGGGCAGGGGTCGTCGCCCATCGCCCACTCCGCCGCCAAGACCAACGAGCCGGTCCGCGAGGCGGTGGTCGCGGGCGTCGAACCGTTCATCGACACCCTCGTCGTGTGCACGTTCACCGCCCTGGTGATCCTTTCCACCGGTGTGTGGAACCGCGCCGCGGAAGCCGAGCACGCGATGCCGCCTGCCGTTGTGGCCGAGAGCCCCGGCGTCTGGACGCTCGATACCGGGCCGGCGCCGGAGCGAATCGGCGGCATCTGGCGCGACGGCGATACCGTCTTCATGATCGTCAACGCCGATCCCAACCCCCAGTCGGGCAACGACGCGCATCGGCTGGAAGGTCGCGTCGTTACCGGCGCGGACGGCCAACTGATGATGGATTGGGGTACGTTGACGAGCGCCTCCACGCCACGGCTGGAGGACACGGGAATATACGCGACTTACGTGGGCGCGACGCTGACCGCGAAGGCGTTCGACACGGTGATGCCGGGTCTGGGCCGCTGGCTGGTGACCACGGCGGCGTGGCTCTTCGCGATCTCCACCATGATCTCCTGGAGCTACTACGGCGAACAGGGGATCGTGTACCTGTTCGGCCAGCGGATGGTCCTGCCCTACAAGCTCATCTACTGCCTGCTCATCCTCGTGGCAACCGCGGGCTTCATCGAAACCGACGCGGATCTCGACAACCTGACCGGCGTGGGCACTGGTGTCATGCTGTGGGCCAACGTGCCGATCCTGTGGGTCTTCGGCCGCCAGGCCATGCGCGCCTACCACGGCTACATCGACCGGCTGAAGGCGGGCGAGTTCTAGGAGACCGTGGCAAGAGTCCCAGATTTGCAACATTGCAGCTCGCATATCTCGGCGATCTTCCGATGCGGCTGACAACCGGCTCACGATAGCGGTCCGTCGGCGCGGAAAATTATCATGAAGCCATCGGACGATTTCATACGTGCTCTGCCGAAGGCGGAATTGCACATCCACATCGAGGGCAGTTTCGAGCCCGATCTCATGTTCGAGATCGCCCGGCGCAACGGCATCCGCATCCCCTTCGAATCCGTGGACGCGGTCCGCGCAGCCTACGACTTCGAGGATCTGCAATCCTTTCTGGACATCTACTACCAGGGTATGGGCGTGCTGCAGCATGAACGGGACTTCCATGACCTGGCCCGGGCTTACCTGCAGCGGGTCCACGAAGACGGCGTCGTGCATGCGGAGATCTTTTTCGACCCCCAGGGACATACGGAGCGCGGTGTGGATTTCGATACCGTGATCGACGGTATCTGGAGGGCTCTTCGGGGTGGTGAGCGGGAATTCGGGATCACGTCGCGGCTGATCATGTGTTTCCTGAGACACCTGGACGAGGAAGACGCGTTCCGAACCCTGGACCGGGGGTTGGCACACCGGGACCGAATCGCCGGCGTCGGACTGGACTCCTCGGAAGTCGGGCACCCGCCGAGCAAGTTCGAACGGGTTTTCAAGAAAGCGCGCGACGCGGGTTTCGTTGCCGTCGCCCACGCGGGAGAGGAGGGTCCACCGGCCTACGTTAGCGAGGCGCTGGATCTTTTGCGCGTGGTGCGCATCGATCACGGCAACCGCGCTATGGAGGCGCCCGACCTGATCGAGCGCCTCGCAACGGAGCGTATCCCGCTCACCGTGTGCCCGCTCTCCAATCTCAAGTTGCGCGTAGTGAAGGACCTTCGCGACCACCCACTCAGGCGCATGCTCGATGCGGGGCTGGTCGCGACGATCAACTCGGACGACCCGGCCTATTTCGGGGGATACGTACTCGACAACTACCGCGCCGTTCGCGACGCCTTGGACCTGACGACGGATGACATCGTCACGCTGGCGCGGAATTCGATCGCGGCATCCCTGATGGATGAACAGCAAAAGGGGCGCTGGATCGGGGAAATCGATGCGATGGCCGTTCGCCAGGCCAGTGGGAGTTAACGCAGCAGCCGAGCCAGGCTCCCCGCGACGCCGCTCAGATAGCTCGCGCCGAACAGGTTGAAGTGGTTCAGCAGATGGTAGACGTTGTATAGATCGACCCGCCGCTCCCAGCCTCGAGCCAAAGGCCACTCCTCCTGGTACGCGGCATGGAAGGCCGGGCCGAAACCGCCGAATAGCCGGGTCATTGCCAGGTCCGCCTCGCGGTCGCCGTAGTAGACGGCGGGGTCGAAGATGTACGGCGTCCCGCTTGCGTTGGCACCCCAATTCCCGGACCAGAGGTCGCCGTGTAACAGCGACGGCTCGGGCCGGAAGCCCTCGAAGAACGAATCCAGCCGTGCCGACAGCTCCTGTCCCTGGGCAAGCTGTTGCTGTGGCAACCCGTGCTCGCGCGCCAGGTCCAACTGGTAGCCCAGTCGCTCCCGTCCGAAAAAATCGAGCCAGTCTTCCGCCTGCGTGTTGCGTTGCGGCGTGGCGCCGATCGTATTGTGCCGGTGCCAGCCGAATTGTTCGGCGGTTGCTCGATGCTGTTGCGCGAGACCCCTTCCAAGCCGGCGTTCGGCCGCCATGGCGCGGGAGCCGAGGTCGATCCATTCAAGCGCCAGGTAAGCCGCGCCGCCCGTGCGCCCGGCGCCCAGGACGCCCGGCACCGCGACGCCGCCCGCGTCGCGTAGCGCTGCCAACCCTTCAGCCTCCGCTTCGAACGCCGAAAGCGTGCTTGCTGCGTTGATCTTTACGAACAGCGGGCCCGTGTCGCCGGGCAGCTTGAAGGCCCGATTGATGCTGCCGCCGGCCACGGGACGCGCCCGCGCGATGTCGACATGGATTCCGGTCAGTTGTTCGAGTTCACGCCCGACTGCGCCAAGCAGATTCGTTCGCATACCGTATCAGGTCTCCGAACGGGCCCCTTGAGGTGCTATACGCGTCAGGCCGCCGACGGGACGCGGTCGAGACGCGCCCGCAAGCGCTCGTGCAGGGGCGACGTTCGCGGAAAATGCGTGAGCAGGTATTCCATCTGGTCCGCCAGCACCCGACGCGCCTTCAGGTAAATGTACTCGGCGTACGTGGGAGTGAACGGGACGGCGACCAGTTGCACGCCCGCCTGCTCCGGGGTCCGTCCTCCCTTGAAGTTGTTGCACCGCCGGCAGGCGGCCACCACGTTGGTCCACACATCGCGGCCGCCCTGACTCAGCGGCGTGATGTGATCGCGCGTCAGCGCTCTGGTCAGAAATAGCTGCGCGCAATACATGCACAGGTTGGCGTCGCGCTTGAACAGGGTGCGATTGTTGAGTGGAGGCGTAAACGGGCCGTCGCGTTCACGCAGGCGCAGGTTGCCCGCGGTCGCGATAATGGAATTGACCTCGATGACGCTGCGCATGCCCGTGCGGGCGTTCCATCCGCCTCGAATCCGATAGATTGGCGACCCGCAGACATAGACGACTTGCTCGGTGTGGTACAGCCGCACCGCGTCACGATAGTCGATCCACTCCAGGGGCATGCCCGAAACATCGGTGCGCAGTACGTCCTGGGTGAGAGCGCAGGGGTCCATATCAGTCTTCGTAATTGTCGTCAGCGCAACAAATCTTACTTACACCGCGCGGATATGCAACATTCCCTGATGCAAAAAACTAACGGCGCGACCTTTTCCAGCCGGTTGGAACCCCCTGCGCAACGGTTCCAAACTCCCGCAATCTACAACTCCTTGAGCACCGCATCCAGGCTCTCGCGAGCATCGCCGAACAGCATCCGCGTATTCTCCTTGAAGAACAACGGGTTCTGCACGCCCGCGTAGCCGGTTGCCATACTTCGTTTCAGGACGATGGTGGTCGTGCCCTTCCAGACCTCCAGCACCGGCATGCCGGCGATGGGGCTGTCTGGCTCGTCCTGGGCCGACGGATTGACGATGTCGTTGGCGCCGATGACGATGGAAACGTCCACGTCGGGGAAATCGTCGTTCACCTCGTCCATCTCGAAGACGATATCGTATGGGACACGGGCCTCGGCCAGCAGGACATTCATGTGACCGGGCATGCGGCCCGCCACCGGGTGGATGCCGAAGCGCACGTTGACGCCCTTGTCGCGCAGGTTCCTGGCGATCTCGCAGACAGTGTGCTGAGCCTGCGCCACGGCCATTCCGTATCCCGGCACGATCATGATTTCCTTCGAACCGGCCAGCAGGTTCGCCGTTTCGGCGGCGTCCACCGGGAAGACTTCGCCCTGCTCGCCCGCCACGCCCGCCGAGGCGCTGCCGGCGGTCCCGAATCCGCCCGCGATCACCGCCAGGAAGCGGCGATTCATCGCCCGGCACATGATGTAGCTCAGGATCGCGCCACTGCTGCCCACCAGCGCGCCGGTGACGATGAGCAGATCGTTGCTGAGCATGAAACCGGTTGCCGCCGCGGCCCACCCGGAATAGCTGTTGAGCATCGAAACCACCACCGGCATGTCGGCGCCGCCGATGGCCATCACCATGTGTATGCCGAACAGCAGTGCGACGACGGTCATGACGATCAACGGCGTGAGCCCCCCACCGGCTGCCGATTCGACGATGAACTGCCAACCCGCCCAGATGGCGATGATGAGCAGACCCAGATTCAGCCAATGGCGCGCCGGCAGCGTCAGGGGCGCGCCACCGATCTTGCCGCTGAGCTTGCCGAACGCCATCACCGAACCGGAAAACGTCACCGCGCCGATGAGGATGCCCAGATAGGTTTCGATATCGTGGATCGTCAATTCGACGCCGGTGAAGTGCATGGCGGGATCCATGAAGCTGACAAAACCCACCAGCACCGCCGCGAGGCCCACCAGGCTGTGCAGGATGGCCACCAGTTCCGGCATCTGGGTCATCTGCACGCGGCGCGCCAATACCAGGCCGATGGACCCACCGAGTACCAGCCCGCCGAAGAGCATCGGGTAGTTCGCGGTGACCACGCCGAATACCGTCGCCAGGAGCGCAATGCTCATGCCGGCGATGCCGTAGAGATTGCCCCGCCGCGCCGTCTCGGGATTGCTCAGTCCGCTGAGCGCGAGAATGAAGAGGATCGTGGCGCCGATGTAGGCGACCGTTACTATTCCGTCTGACATGGCGATCCCCTACTTCCGGAACATGTCGAGCATGCGCCGGGTCACGGCGAAGCCGCCGGCGATGTTGATGCTGGCGATAAAGACCGTGATCCCGGCGACCCAGGCGATCCAGTTGAGCGGCGAGCTGATCTGCATCAGCGCGCCGATGATGATGATGCTCGAAATCGCGTTGGTCACGCTCATCAGCGGCGTGTGCAGCGCCGGCGTGACGTTCCAGATCACCATGTAACCGATAAAGCAGGCCAGCACAAAGACCGTGAAATGGGCCATGAAGGAAGGCGGAGCCACGGCACCCAGGCCCAGCATGGCGAGCCCGCCGATTCCGAACGTGAGCACCTGTCCCATGACCGATCGCTTGGGCTTTGCCGCCACGGCCCGCTCCACCGGGGCAGGCTCCGGCGGCGGCGCGGGCAGCGGCGCGGCAGCGGGTTTCGGCGGCGGCCAGGTGACGTCGCCGTCCTTCACCACGGTGGCGCCGCGGATCACCTCGTCCTCCATGTCCACTATCAGCTCACCGTCGCGCTCCGGGCACATGTCGTCGAGCAGGTGCCGCAGATTGTTTCCGTACAACTGGCTCGACTGGGCGGCCAGACGGCTTGGCAGGTCCGTGTAGCCGATCACCGTCACGCCATGCTTGTGGACGACCCGGTCGGCTTCAGTGACCGCGCAGTTGCCGCCCTGCTCCGCCGCCAGATCGACGATCACGCTGCCGGGCTTCATGGACACGACCATTTCCTCGGTGATCAATTCCGGCGCCGGACGCCCGGGAATCAACGCCGTGGTGATGATGATGTCCACTTCCCTGGCCTGCTCGGCGAACAGCGCCATTTCGGCCTTGATGAATTCTTCGCTCATGACCTTGGCGTAACCGCCTTCGCCGGACCCCTCTTCCTCGAATTCCAGCATCAGGAATTCGCCGTCCATGCTCTCGACCTGCTCCTTCACCTCCGGCCGGGTATCGAAGGCGCGCACGATCGCGCCCATGCTTCGGGCAACGCCGATGGCGGCGAGTCCGGCCACGCCGGCGCCGATCACCAGCACCTTGGCCGGCGGTACCCGTCCGGCGGCGGTGATCTGCCCGGTAAAGAACCGGCCGAAGTGTTGCGCGGATTCGACCACCGCGCGGTAGCCGGCGATGTTGGCCATCGAACTGAGCGCATCGAGCTTCTGGGCCCGGGAAATTCGGGGGATACTGTCCATGGCGAGCGTGGTGACACCCGCCTGTGCCAGGCGCTCGAGGAGTTGCGGATTCTGGGCCGGCCAGAGGAACGAGATCAGAGTCTGTCCCGAATGGAACGGATCGAGTTCGCCATCGCTCGGCGCCCGCACCTTGAGAACGATGTCGCTCCCGGCCAGGAGTTCGGCCGCGGTTTCGACCACATCCACCCCGGCATCGAGATAGGCCGCATCGTCGAAGCTGGCGGCGACTCCGGCCCCCGCCTCGATCGCGACCGAGAACCCGAGCTTCTGAAGCTGCTGCGCCACGTCCGGCGTGATGGCAACGCGCCTCTCGCCCGGGTGTGTTTCGCTGGGAACGCCGATTCTCATGCAAATCCTCCCGCCGGCGCCGCGCGGAGCCGACATCCTCTGACGAACCTTTAGATGAGCCGGGCGCCCTCAATCCCGCCCAGCCAGGCGACGCCGTCTCGGCGCCGTGCAAGTACAGGCGCGGATTGTAAACAAATCGCGGCCCCGGGGAATGCGAATTGCGGAAAAATCGGTATCAGTCGATGGCCAGGAAGCGGGAAAACGCTTGTTTTGCCGCCAGACGATCTCGTTCCGCCAACGCACCGACCTTGCGGACAATCAAGTCGCTATCGAGGGTAAAGAGCTTGAAACGAATCTTGCACGGGACGTTCAAGCCAGCCTGCCGCCAAGCCTGGAGCGGCACGTCGCTCGGCCAGTTGCTTGCGGCTGAGGTGATCATTGCCAGGATCGATTGATCGTGAACGCGGTTGAATTCCGATGCAGAGACAATCAACGCGGGACGACGCCTGACGGCCCGCCGGTCAGTGAATGGAAAGGGTACGACGACCACTTCGAGCGCCTCAAAGGTCACGCCACGCTTCCTCGTCCTCAGGCGTAGCCCATTCGCCCAATCCCTCGGCAACACCCACCAGGTATCCGTCCGGCCGCGGCATGACCTTGTGCACAACAACACGTTTACCCTCGACCTCGAACGAAATCAGGTCGCCTTCATGCAGGTTGACTGCCTCGCGGATGCGTTTGGGGATTGTGGTCTGCCCGCGCGCGGTGATCTTCGCTATATCCATTTCTTGATATCTACGTATGTTCTGATTAATCAGAAAATAAGATATCACTGCACGGAACGCAACTGATTGCGACGAGCGGGAATTGAACATGCGGCACCTCGTACAATCTATGATCGTCGCTGGTTCCTGCCCGGTGGGGCTGTGTTCAAATCCGCACGGGCGTCCGCGGAATGAGATGGGCCGGAGATTCGCCAAGAGAACCGTGTTCGGTAACAACCGTAGCCTGCGTACCGACCTGGGAATGCGGTCCCGACCCGCAGGCGCCGCGGCGCGCTGACTGTGGCTTCGCCGGTGTTGCTCCGCGTCGCTGTCCCCGTCCCGTTGACGGACGCGCTCGACTACCGGTGGCCCGGTCCGGGCGAACCGCCGCCCCGGGGCTGCCGGGTGCGCGTTCCGCTGGGCAGGAGTCAACGCATCGGGGTGGTCATCGACCATCCTCGCCAGACCGCCTTGCCGCCGGAGAAAATCAAGCCGGTCGTTGCAGCCATCGATGCGGAACCGGTATTCGCCGAGGACTTGTTGGCGGTGCTCGAGTGGTGCGCCGAGTACTACCATCACCCTATTGGGGAGGTGATGAACCAGGCGTTGCCGGTGTTGCTGCGCCGCGGCCGCAGTCCGGTTCGACCGCCCCAGGGCCCCTGGGAGCTGACTCCCCACGGGCGGGAACAGGACGTCAGCGTCGTTCGCCGGCGTGGTTCGCGCCAGGCCGAAGCCCTGGAACTGCTGCGTCGATCGGATACCGCCGGCGACGGCGAGTTTCGCGCCGCGGGCATCGCGAGCGAAGTGCTGCGGCGCCTGCGCGACAGGGGCTGGGTCCGGCGA
>JAKZVH010000124.1:0-10091 GCA_047516145.1 Gammaproteobacteria bacterium | reverse complement strand
GATCAGGACATGGACCTGATCACCGGAGAAATCGGTCTCGCGGCGACGCCGATCGTCGCCGGCGATGTCGTCATCATCGGCGCTGCGCACCTGGTGGGATCGCGCCCCAAGAGTATGCGCAACGAGAAGGGTTATATCCGTGGTTACGATGTGCGCACCGGCGAGCGGCTGTGGATTTTCCACACGATTCCCATGGCGGATGAGTTCGGGTTCGATACCTGGGAGGGCGATTCAGCACTCTACACGGGCAACACGGGCGTGTGGACGCAGATCACCGTGGACATTGAGAACGAACTCGTCTATCTGCCGGTGGAGCAACCGACCGGCGATTACTACGGCGGGCACCGCCACGGGGACGGGCTTTTCGGTGAGAGTATCGTGGCGGTGGACCTGCATACCGGCGAGCGGCGCTGGCACTACCAGCTTGTCCGTCACGGAATCTGGGACTTCGATATTCCGAGCGCGCCGGTTCTGGCCGACCTGGTCGTCGACGGCGAACCGGTTCCAGCGCTGATACAGCCAACCAAGCAGGGCTGGCTGTATGTCTTCAACCGCCTCACCGGGGAGCCGGTGTGGCCCATCGAAGACCGTCCAGTGGAGCAGTCGGACATTCCGGGGGAGAGGACCGCCGCGACGCAGCTGTTCGTGACCTGGCCGCCTCCCTTCGACGTCCAGGGCGTATCCCACGACGACCTCATCGATTTCACCCCCGAGCTTCGAGCGGAAGCGATCGAGGTGGTTTCCCGATACAAGATCGGGCCGTTGTTCACGCCGCCGGTCGTCAGCCGTTGGGAGGGACCGCTCGCCACCTTGATGCTGCCCTCCACCGTGGGCGGGGCCAACTGGCCTGGCGCGTCCTACGATCCGGAAACCGGCATGCTGTATCTCCAGTCCTCCACCGTGGTGTCGCCCCTGGGCCTCATCCCGGGAGGGGAGATTTCGGACATGAACTACGTCCGGGGCGAGGCGACCGATCCGGCATCGGGATTGCCACCGGCGGATGGCAGGGCAGTACCGACGGTACAAGGGTTACCCATCGTCAAGCCGCCGTACGGCCGGATCACGGCCTACGACATGAACACCGGAAATATCGTCTGGCAAGTGCCCCATGGCGACACGCCGGACGAAATCCGCGACCACCCATTGCTTGAGGGGCTGGACATTGCGCGCACCGGCCGACCCGGTCGCGGCGGCGTTCTCCCCACGTCGACATTGCTGATTGCCGGCGAGCACGGGTTCGTCACCACGCCCCATGGACGCGGCGCCATGCTGCGGGCCTACGACAAGGCGACAGGCGACGACATCGGCGCAGTGTACATGCCGGCTCCCCAAACGGGCGCCCTCATGTCGTATATGCTCGACGGCAGACAGTACGTAGTCGTCCCGGTCAGCGGAGGTGACTTTGGCGCGGAACTATTGGCGTACGCTTTGCCGGAAGGGGCGTAGCGCGAGGCTGGATCTACCCAGATCCGGGCTGAAAGAAGAGTCTCGCAATGGTTCCGTAACCAAGAGTTGATCGATGCAAGGAAACCAGCGTGGGCCGGCTTGGGTCGTTCCGGCGATCGCGCTGCTCGTCGCGGGCGGTGCGCAGGCGCAACTGGAGGTCGTCTTCATTGCGTCATCCGCAGAGCACGAAAACGACGCGAAAGTGTACCGGGATATCTGGGACGCGGACGGTGAGCGCATCGTGGCCGCGCTAGAGTCCCGTACCTGCATGCCGTTCCCCGAATCCAGCGTGTTGGCCACGGTGGCCGAAGCGGTGAGCCATTCCGGCGGGCCCGAGCATCCGATGCGCCTTCGAGCGAGCTATATCCGCCCGGTCAAGCAATCCACGCTGGTCCACGAGCTCGCCCACCGCCACCTGTGGCAGCTGGTCGAGCGACTGCCACTCGTCGATGGGCACATGACCCTGGATCTGGTCCTCGATCGAGTGTGGGCGGACGTGTGGGGCGAGGAATTTGCCAATGACCGGGTGCGGGGCGAAGCTGGCTGGGACACGGACTATGCGGCCGCCTGGGTCTGGGCGCGTTCCCGCGGTTCGGAAGAGCGCACGCTGCTGTGGAACCGGCTCCTGGTCATGAACGGCTTTCCCAACGGCTGCTAGATGCCCGCCGCGTGGAGCCCTTCCGTGTACTTCTCACCCGCTTCGACCGCCACCTCAAGGAGATTGCGCCGGGTAGGGAGCGGGCAAGTAGCGAATTCGTTGAACGTACAAGGCGGGTTGTAGGCCTTGTTTAAATCCACAATCGTGAACCCATCGGGTCCCGGCGCATCCACTTCAAGATACCGTCCCGCGGGATACGTCGTATCCCCGGTCGTTCTATCGGCGAAAATCACGAAAAACCCATCGTCGGACCCGTATGCTTCCAGCGACAAGGGCTCGCCATGCACTTCGAATTCCAGGATACCCGGTGCGATGGGATCCCAGCCCAGCCCCTCTACGACGGTCATCACCTGCAGTTCCCGCGGCTCGGGATAAGGGTCAAACCGTGCCTTCACGCGCCAGGTCAAATCCGCTGGGTAGGACTCGATTCCCGGGAAGGATTCCAGGGCGGGATGATCGTAGTCACGCAAACGCACGCCCATCCGCTCCATGCGCTGGATCGCGTACCAGCCGAGCGACCCGTGCGTAAGCAACGTGGGCTCGCCCGCCTCGTCGTGAATCAGCGGCATCTGCGTGACCGGCTCTCCGCTGCTGAATACTTCCGCTCCCGGTTCCGCCTGAAACGTGACCGCGCCCTCCTCCAGAATAAACGCGCCCAGCCTTGCCGCTGCGGAACCCTCCGCCAACACGATGTCGTTGTCGGGCGATGAGCCGATGCTGTTGATCCCCGGGTCAAGCCAATACAGGCCGGCAAGATTGAGCCAGCCATTGGCTCCCTTGAGGCGCGCCTCTCGTTCTGCGTGCCACTGGGCAAGCGAACGCTCGTAGTCCGAAGCCTCGGGCGCTTCGCTCCGGTCCGCTGTACAGCCAATCAACAGGAGCCCCGCTGACAGGAGGACGGCATTCATTGTGTATGGATTCATGGTAATGCTCCAGGATCGCAGCAGCGCCAAGCCAACGCTACAGATAGGACGCCACCTCTTCTCGAACGCGGCTCACCGAAGGGTGTTGCGCCAATCGCTCGGCATAGGCAGATACGATCGGATACTCGTCGTACGGCATGTACCGCCCCGCGTAGCAGAACGCCGCGGCAGCCGCGCAGTCCGATAGCGAGAACTCGTCCCCGTTCGCCCACTGGCTCTCGCTCAACTCATATTCCAGAAAGTCGTATACGGCCTTTGCGCGGTAGCGCGCCGTCTCAATTCGCCTGCCGTTGCGCTCGGCCTCCGGCTTGCGGCTTTCGCCGAAAAACGTGCCGACGGAGTCGGCCAGGTAGAAGTCAATGAACCGATCCTTGAATCTCGTCTTGCGCGCCACGTCCGGATTGCTCGAAATCAGCGGCGTGCCGCCGAGACCGTCGAGATACTCGATGATTATGCTTGACTCCGGTATCAGCGGGCCGTGATTCAGAACGATCAGGGGCACCTTCCCCAGCGGATAGAGCTTGCGATATTCCTCGCGCTCCGCGCCCTTCATCAAATTGACGACGTGTGGCGTGAATCGAAGGTCCTTTTCGTAAATGGCGATCAGGACCTTCTGGGAATACGTCGACATGGGATGGTAGTAGAGTTCGAACTGCGCCCGGGACCGCTCGTGCGCGTCGCTGGCCTCCCGTTCCGACTCCAGATGAGCTTTCAGCGCAACCGCGGCATCGCGCTCGGCCTCAAATGGACCGTGCCAGTTGTAGTGCTGATCATGCCAGTACCAACCCCCTGGCCACGGCTCTTCCGCATACTTTGTTGCATACCACTGGGAAGCCCAGTACCTGGGGTTGTTCAGTTGAGGCTCCTGCCACGCATCAGCGCTGAGAATACAGCATCCACCGCCTGAAGTGACAGATGGCCGCTCGCGACGAAAATCGGCGAGTATTTCGGCTAGTATCCGCGCATGAATTCGCCCGATGATTTGCGCGATACGTCGCTGGATGTCGTGGTGATCGGCGCTGGCGTGGTCGGTCTCGCGATCGCCCGCGCACTGGCCCTCACCGGTCGCGCAGTGCTGGTACTTGAGCGTAATGCCCGCGTCGGCGAGGAAACCTCATCGCGCAATTCGGAGGTCATTCACGGGGGATTCCACTACCCGCCCGACAGCCTCAAGGCGCGGCTCTGCGTTCGCGGCAAGGAGCTGCTCTATCGCTACTGCGCGGAGAAGTCGATCGAGCATCGCCGCTGCGGAAAACTGACCGTGGCATTGAACGAGGCACAGCACGCCGAACTTGAAGCCCTCCGCGTCCAGGGAGTGGCCAGCGGCGTCAACGACCTGACGTTCCTGGACAAGGCGGAGGCCGCGGAACTGGAACCGGCGGTTCGATGCACTTCGGCCCTGCTATCGCCATCTACCGGGATCATTGACAGTCACGGCTTGATGATGGCGCTGCAGGGAGACCTGGAGGCAGCGGGCGGTACTGTCAGTCTGCGCTCGGAATTCGTCAACGGCCGCGTCGAGCGCGAGGGATTCTCACTGCGCATCCGATCGGTCGGAGAACCGGTTGACGTAAGCGCCCGTGCCGTCGTCAATTCCGCTGGGCTATCGGCAGCGATAGTGGCGGGCGGGATCGCCGGCCTCGATCCACACCACGTCCCGCGCGTTCGCTACGCCAAGGGCAATTATTTCGTGTACCGGGGAAAGCATCCGTTCAGGCGACTGGTCTATCCTCTTCCCGAACCGGGCGGGCTGGGCGTACACGTCACCCTGGATCTCTTGGGCAAGGCACGCTTCGGTCCGAATGTCCAGTGGGTGGATGCGCCGGAATATTCGGTGGACGGAGCGCTCCGGGATCCGTTTGCCGAGGCCATCGCGACCTACTGGCCGGATGTCGCTCCGGGTCGGCTTGCGCCTGGATACGCGGGGGTGCGCCCCAAGCTCATCCGACCTGGCGATCCGCCTGGGGACTTCATTATTCAGGGACCGGACGCCCATGGCGTTTCGGATCTGGTGAACCTCTACGGCATTGAATCCCCGGGACTGACGTCCTCGCTGGCGATAGGGGAACGGGTCGCCGGGATGGTGGCCACGGTACAATCGAGTCCATGAGCCAACCCAAGACAGTGCAAACCGACGGGAGCGTGGAAGCGTTCCTTGACGCGGTTGGAAACCCCCGTCGTCAGGCGGATGCCAGGTGGCTGCTCGACCTGATGCGGGAGGTTACCGGCAAGCCACCGCCGGGATAACTGCGGACACCGCCGAAATTGCCGCGGCGGAAGTTCTTGCATTAAGCTGCGCACCCATGTCCATCGGACCCGCCAAGGAAACCCCAATGTCCATTTGTCGCATTTTGACCGTGACTACGTTTCTGATTTCGTCTGTTCTGCCGCTCGCCGGTCACGGCGAAACGATCGCGTTGATTGGCACCGGCGACGTGTCGGCAGCATTCGGGCCGCGACTCGTCGAGCTTGGCCACCGGGTCGTCTACGGTTCCCGGTCGCCGGAACGCCCCGACGTCCAGGACTTGGTTCGCGAAACGGGCGGCGATGCATCCGCCGCGTTACCCGGCGACGCGGCCGCGCAGGCAGACATTGTCATGCTCAACGTGCCGTGGAGTGTTGCCGAAGAAGTGGTGCTCGGTCTTGGCAACCTGGCGGACAAGATCATCATCGATCCGGTGAATCCACGCATCGTCGACGGGAACGGATTCAGGGACTATCCGACATACACCTCCAACGCCGAGCGGATTCAGAATCTGGCGCCTCGGGCATTCGTGGTCAAGGCTTTCAATACGATCAGCGCCGATACGATGCGCGATCCGAGCGTGCCTGGCCACCCGGTCACGATTCCCATCGCCGGGAATGACGCGGCGGCCAAACAAACTGTCCTGGACCTTGTCGAGGCGCTGGGCTATGAAGCCGTCGACCTCGGACCTGTTCGATACGCGCATATCGTCGAGGGGCTTTATCTGCTCCGCACGAATGCGAGGGACGTCCTCGGGCAGCACTTCGAATACCACTTTCGGCGGCGCGAGATTGCGGTACCGCAGACGATAAGGTAACTCTCCGGTCACCGTCGCCGGGCATGCGAAGCGCCGGTGCCGGCAAGCCATGCGTGATGTGGGATTTGCTTGTAGTTCGCCGTACAACGGGTGACAATCGAGCTCAGGTGGGACGAATTGCGAACAGGAGTGGTAGTCATGGCAAATCGTCAAAACGTGGTGGCAACGGGCCTTGCCCTGGTTGTGGCGGGAGTTCACATCTGGCAGCAACCGCTCATGGCCCAGCAACGCAGAGGCCCCAATCTGGATGACATGTTCATTGCCGAGGATACGGATGGATTCGATCCGGGTCCGGCGATCGGCACGCAGTTTCCGTCGATACGGGCGCTCTACCAGGGCGAGGAAATCACCGCCATCGATCAGTTTCTGGGGGAATCCGGAGCCATCTTCATCGCCAACCGCTCGGCCAATTGGTGACCCTTCTGCCGTAACCAGCTCGTGGAGCTGCAACAACATGTTGACGCCTTCGCCGAGGCGGGTATCGGTATGGTCGTGATCACCTACGACGCCCCGGAGTTACAGCAGGATTTCATCGAAGCTGAAGGGATCACCTATCCGTTCATCTCCGATATCGACGCGACGACCATGATCGCGCTGGACATTCTCAACGAAAACAACGAGCCGGGGGATTCAGCGTACGGCATCCCTCACCCCGGTGTGTTCGTACTCAACCCCCAGCAGGAGATCGTCGGCAAGATCTTCGTCGAATCTTACAGCGTCCGAGTGGACGGGGAAGGCGTGCTCAACTACGCGCTGGACGTTCTGGAGTAACGGAACACGACATCCGCACCTGTGAGCGCAGTCGCTTGCCCACACCCGGGCAAGCGACTCGCGGCGACGTCCGTATCGCGGTTACTGGCGCTTGATAGCTTCCAGCGATTCCAGCACGTTCTCCGCGGGCGATAGATCGCTGATCGTCTCCGCGACCTTGCCGTCGGCCGTGACGATGAAGGTCGTCCGCTCGACGAAATCGTGACCGATCTCAACGCCGCGCGTATCCGTCGCCCCCGCGCGCCCTTCGCGCACGTTCAGGTCGTAGGAGGCAGCGATGGCGCCTGTAGCATCCGAGGCGACCGCCAGCTTGCCGGCGCAGTATTCAGGATCGGCGGAAAAGTCGTTGAGCCGCTCGATGCTGTCGAGCGACACACCGATCACGCTCGCCCCGGCCGCGTCGAACTCCTCCATGTGGTCGGCGAATTCACGCGCCTGGATATTGCACCCGCGCGTATAGGCCGAAGGATAGAAATAGACCACCACCGGGCCGCTTTCGAGCGCGTCACCGAGCGAAAAATCAAACGTTTCGCCCGCCAGCGATGCTTGCGCGTCGAAGATGGGCGCGTCGTCGCCGACCTGGAGCGCTGCAAATGCGGGTAGAGCAACCGTTAGGGAGACAAGGGAGCCAAGTAGATAGTGTTTCATTGATTTACCCATTGTTCAGTTAACAAATACCGGAGAGAAATAATTCGGGTCTACTGCGTATCCTGACGACAGCAGGAAGTTCGCGCAAGTCGAGGATAGTACTTTCAAAGGCCCTATGGCAGGTGGGCAGGCGTATTGGAGCGGCTGAGAGGGGCGATGAGGGTGTGACTCGGCACGCTTTGGGTCTTGCGAGCGATCATTGCCAGCCAACGGCGTTCGAGCGAGCGGCCGATCTCCGCCCGGCGCAGCTCGGACAAAACCCGCGACGCTTGCAGCTGAAGGCCACGAGCTTCTCGGCGTGGGGCAATCTGATTCCGACGGCGCGAATTGTACCAGCTAGCGGGGAAATTGTGGCTTGCACAAGCCGCAAAAGAATATAGTAGCAGCGCTGTCAACGATCAATACTTGTTGTTTCGTGGAGTAATACGCATGATGTCCATCCATGTGGAACCGGCTCCTTTGCTTGGCGTTATTCGTGACCTGCTCGGCGTCAGCGGAACCGGTGGTTCGGGTCAAGGACGGCGACACGATTACCGTGCAGTCGGACGAGCAGGAAGTGGACATCCGCCTCGCCGGCATCGACGCTCCGGAGTCTGACCAACCCCGCGGTCAGGAATCGCGCCAGGTCCTTCGAACGCTGCTCGAAGGACAAGAGGCCGAACTCGGCCTTGTCGGGGGCGATGCCTACCGGCGTATCGTTGCGCGCGTGTCCGTCGGCGAAGTCGATGTCAACGCCGAGATGGTGCGCCGCGGCCTGGTCTGGGTGCTCCGGGACTATGACCCCGCGCCGGATTTGATCGCTCTTGAAGACAATGCGAGGGAGGCGAGACGGGGCCTGTGGGCGGACGCCGACGCCGTGCCCCCTTGGGTTTGGCGTAGGACCGCATCCGAACGGGCTGCCGCAGTCCGGTCCGCGCCCTTGATCGTCCCGACCGTCGAATGTGGCACGAAGCGATATTGCAGGGAAATGGAAAGCTGCGCGGAGGCGCTCGGGTACCTGCGACAGTGTGAAGTCGACACCATAGACGGCGACGGCGACGGCATGCCCTGCGAACAACTCTGCCGCGGCGTTTATCGGCCCTGATTTTTGGACGACCGCTTCGGATCCTTCTGCTTCCGTCCACGAATACGCAAAACAGAGCGGCGCGTTAACCTAAATTTCCATTCACTAAAGATTTGCTGTTCTGGAATGAGGAGAATTCCATGGTGGGAATTATTGTCGGCGTCGTAGCCGGTTTAACAGTTCTTGGAGGATGGTGGTCCTTATTCGGGTTTTGCGTGGTTGGTTCAATCGCTATCGCGTCATGGAGGATATTTGGCGCGTACGGCCGACTTGCAAGTGGAAAAGACCACTTAAGAAAACCCAGCGACGCCCGAAACATCGCCTTGGCTTGCGGAGCTCAGGATCCAGACTTAGCCGCAGTACGATTCATTGAAGGTGGCCAGCTTCCGAAACCCACATTCGCGATGTACGGGCGTGCTTGCGCTTGGGAGTTCCTGTTGGTGGCTGCTTGCGCTACAGTTGCGAGGACGGCGAAAATCTTCTTCTTTTTGCCCTGATCGCCGACTGCGACCCATCGCAGGATTCCCCTGCCTGCTGTGACTGTGCGATAAATGTTTCGTTCAAGATCAAGGTTAGCTGACAATGTGGTTGTCTACTGTGTCAGCCATCGCATGCTGCAATGCCTCGATCATGGCGGGATTCCTGTTTTGCGAGGTGGCTACTTGAAGCGCAGTTCTACCCCGGACGTCCGGGGCTCGGGCGTCTGCACCCGCACCGATCAGTATTGCAAAAACCGATGCAGATTCACTGAACTTGTTTTCGGCGGCCGAATGAAGTGGCGTCCTTCGGCTATCATCGAGTGCCATCAGGTTGGCACCCGCGTCAATTAGAGCCATAACGGCAGCGGCGTTGGAATAGGATCTGCCTGACGCCACATGCAGGGGAGTTTGACCGTGCCTGTCCGGCGCTGACGGGTCAGCGCCCGCATTAATCAATACGTTTATGGTTTCTGCATCCGAGGGGCTTCCTTCACCCGCAGCACGATGCAGTGGCGTAATTGCGTTCATATCAGTTCGCGCATTTGGATCGGCGCCCGCCGTTATCAGGATTCGTATGGCAGTCTCGCCATCGGTCCACGCCCGCGCAGCTCTGTGCAATGGCGTCTCGCCCTGTGCAAGACAAACCGATTGGCCTCTATACGGTGCGTTGGGGTCGGCTCCGGCTCTGATCAAGCCTCGGATGACGGCGGGGTGAGAAATCTCCGTAGCCTTATGCAATGCAGCCCCCCAGTCGGCCATTCGCGCCAGTACATCAAGGCACCAACGAAACCCTTGTGCTACAGGTATCGGCGACCAAGTTAGAAGCGCCACAACAATTAGACGTCTGGTGGTTTCGACGACCGTCGCGTTCCATATCCATCTGATAACCCACCAAGCAGCGACAATTGCTACACAAAATAGGGCAAATCCAAACAAGTTACCGATTATGGACAAGCTTTCTTCAATCACAGCAAGATCGAAAATGCAGGCGTACTGGCGCAATATTGGATAGCGCGGCATTGAACGGCAGTATGCCGCAAT
>JAKZVH010000123.1:0-26611 GCA_047516145.1 Gammaproteobacteria bacterium | reverse complement strand
CTCGTGCACGTCCTCATCAAGCGCCGACTGGTCGGTGTCCTGCAGCGCCTGGCGGGACGCACCGTGCAGCAGTGGGACGACATCATCCTCGAGCACGGCGTCTTTGGCCGGCTGGCGCAAGCGGTGCCGGCGCTGATCGTGTATTTCGGCGTCGCCTGGCTGCCCGGTCTCGGCGAATCGCTGTCCGAAATCGTCGCCAATGTCGCGCTGGCCTACCTCGCCCTGGCAATGACGCTTGCTCTCGGTGCGCTGCTGAGCGCCGGGAGCGCTATCTACGGCACCTATCCGGTCGCCAAGGATCGCCCGATCAAGGGATTCGTACAGGTTGCCCAAATCGTCGTTTACGTTCTGGGTGCCGTATTCATCGTCTCCGCGCTGGTGGCACGATCGCCGATCGTGCTCCTGACCGGTTTCGGCGCGATGACGGCGATTCTGCTGCTGATATTCAGGGATACGATCCTGTCCCTGGTTGCCAGCATCCAATTGACCGGCCTCGACATGGTTCGCGTGGGCGATTGGATCGAAATGCCGCAGTACAACGCCGACGGCGACGTGGTGGACATCGCGCTGCATACCATCCAGGTGCAGAACTGGGACAAGACCATCACCACCATCCCGACTCACAAGCTGATCAGCGAGTCGTTCAAGAACTGGCGCGGGATGTCGGAGTCCGGCGGACGGCGAATCAAACGCTCCATCCATATCGACGCGCGGTCGGTTCGCTTCCTGACGGACGCCGAAGTGGAGAAATTCACTCGATTTGCTTTGCTGCGCGAATACATTGACCGCAAACGCTCGGAGCTGGCCGCGTACAACGCCGGCTTGGGGGGGGCGGAAACGGCCAATGTGAACCTTCGCCGGCTGACCAATCTCGGCACATTCAGAGCCTACTTGTGGAACTTTCTGCAAAATCACCCACAGATCCGCCGCGAAATGACACTGCTGGTACGGCAGCTCCAGGCGGGCGAGAAGGGCATTCCGATCGAGATCTACTGCTTTACCGGCACCACCGAATGGGCTGCCTACGAAGGCATTCAAGCGGATATCTTCGACCATATCCTGGCGCAATGCGGGGAGTTCGGGTTGCGGGTCTTTCAGACGCCCACCGGAGCGGATATCGCGGATTTGGGTCATTCAGGTCGCAACTGATCCCGAGGACCGGACAATACCCGGGACGAGTATGGCGATCCTTTTGGCCGCCGCGGTTCTTGCCGCGCCGCTGCAGGTCTCAGCGAGCCAGGGTAGTCTCTGAGTGCGCGGCAAATTGACTGGCGCCGTCGGCTGACGTATCGTTTTGACTTCCGTATACGGCACCCATGCTCATGAATACGAAACTTACGCTTCGGCTCGATGACCGACTGATCTCCAGAGCCAAGGACTACGCCAGGGATGCCGGCAAGTCGCTGTCGCAGATTGTTGCGGAGTATTTCGCAGCCATCACGTCGCCGGATCACGCAAAGTTCAGCACGACGCCAACCGTGGCCAAGCTCCGAGGTGTGCTAAAGGAGGCCGACGTGGATGGTGCGCGGGACTATCGTTCCTATCTGGAGGAAAAACACTTTTGAGGCGGCGAAGCCCATGAGAGTGCTATTCGACACTAATATTCTGATTGACTTTCTTCTTGACCGGGCGCCCTTTGCGGACGCTGCTGCCGATCTCCTCTCGAAAGCCGACCGTGGCGAGATTCAAGGTTTGGCGTGCGCGAACTCGTTCACGACGATCTTCTATCTGGTGCAAAAAGCGGTTGGTTTGGCCGCCGCCAGGCGCCACACTAGTGCCCTGCTGTCGATTCTTGAGGTCGCGCCCGTGAGTCGAGCGACTTTGGAGCATGCGGCCGACAGCGTCATGAGTGATTTTGAAGACGCCGTGATCGCTGCGTCCGGGCGCCAAGCCAACGCGGAGTGCATCGTCACCCGCAACGAAAGAGACTTTGCCAATTCTCCCATCCCCGTGCATTCACCGAAGACGCTGCTGAAATTGTTGGCTCAATTCAGCCCTGACCGGTCGGGATGAACAAGTAAACTCTGGACCCATCGGAATCTTCGGGCTATTGCGCAGGCACGCGGGTCGGGCCCGCGGTGAGCGGACGATCGTTGCGTGCGACTTCGGCGCCGGCACCGGAAATTGTTTCCGCGGAAACATTAGTCGCCGCTGTCCGGTCAATTATCGTTTTGCCGACGCCATTTTTGCCGGCAAGATGCGTTGCGCGGCCCACGCGCGAAATTTCAAGAGCGCCAATACCTCGGAACCCCTTTATCGATCACTTGGTCCAAGCTTCCTGCCATGCCGCAAACTCCGACGGCCTGATCCGGTAGCGGGCGAAATTGCCCGCGTGCAGGCTCAGAAGCTCCCGCTCGGCGATCGCGCGAAATCGCTCGCGCTCCGGCCGATCGACGTGCTCCCGGGTCCACGCGCCGACATGGGCGGTGGCCTGCTTCTTGTTCATGGGCCCGCGAACGACGGCGCCGACAACTTCGCGCAGCGCCGTCCGGTGCCGCATCCGGAATGGATCGGGCTCGCCCAGCGACTGCCTCACCGCGGCGTAGCGGGCGGCGGACCGCCGATAGGCCCAGATGAACACGTCGCGAAGCAATTGGTGGCGGTTCAGTTCGTATACGCCAAGCACGGCTTCGGTGTAAACGTCCCGTGGCACGTCCTCGAAGGACAGCGGCGATAGGTTCGACTTGATCAGTGGAATGTTCGCGGCGAGTCGCGACACCCGCTTGTTGACATCGTCGAACGGCTGCAGATAGGGAAGGTGCACCATGACAAAGAACGCCCGCTCGAACGGATCGATGATCGCTGCAGCGGTGGCGAGAATCCGATCGAAGCACTCTTCGATGAGCTGCGGTACCTCCAGCGGATGAAAGACCGAGCGTTCGATACCGACACCGATATGACGGAGCCGGCCCGGCGCATCCGGGTCGGCAAGCAGGTTGTCCGCGAGCAGGGCATGAAGGTTCAGAATGGTGTAGCGATTGAAGCCGATCGCGTCGGCCGCGTCGACGAGGAACTCTATCGCCTCCTTGTGGTTAAGGATCATCTGCGTATCGAGGCGTTCCTTGCCTTCCGCCTCTTCGCCAACCTCGATCAGACGATGGGTATCCAACAGCGAGTAGGTGTTGCCCTCCAGGCGGCTTGAGTTCCAGGATAGATCGATCGACAGCCTGTTCAGAATGTGCCTGGCATGGGTGCCCGCAGGTTGTTCGGCTATTGTCGGCTTGCCTGCCTCCTGGAGTTGCGCTCGTTCCGCGTGCGAGAGATAGAAGGTGTCGTTGGGCCGGTACGAATCCAGGAACGCTCGGCTATAGCCGACCGGCGTGCGCGCCTCGCGCGGCCGGCAGACGTATTCCCTAATCTCAGCGCCGGGCGCGGACAGCGCCGGAAAGACCTGAACCCGTGCTCCGGATAGGGAAGATGTCGCACGGATTGGGCCGGCATCCACCGAATGGTGCCGTGGCACACGGTAGCGCGCCGCGCGGCCCGCGCCTTCCATGACAAGACGCTTGTTTTCGACAAGGAACTTGAGGCGGTATTGCAGGGTCCGGCGCGGTGGCGCGGACTCCAGGGCGTCGTTGATCTGCTGGGCGGTCATACCTTCCGGATGGCACCGTACCGCTTCCTCGATGGCCTGCAAAACCTCTTCCCGAATGCGTCTTGCCACCTGGCTTCCTTATATTGCGCGCAAAATATGCACGTAACATAGGCTATTTACGCGCAATAATAAAGTCTATGCGCAAAATAAGCTGCGCGTAGTTGTCCAATATTGCGCGCAAAATATCGGCGCGGGTATGGTGGTCAATCCCGCACACCGTGAGCGCCAAGCACTATGCGAAGGGCGCCGACAATTCCCTGTCGCAGGTTGCGGCGGAGAATTTCACGGCCATCGCGCCACCGAATCGGCAGTTCCTATCCGCAGTCCCTGTCGGGCGCGATTCCTCGGTCGATTCCGCTTGACACTTCGCTTGCCAACGGCGACAGTGACCGGTTGGAATGAAACGAGGCCGGTCGCTTGTTGCGGCAATTCGTCAGCGCGAAGAGTGGGCCGGGCATTTGGGACAAACGCTAGATTCAATTCATCCACTCGGGGAACAAAATGAAACGCATCCTCACTCTTGTCGCGGCCGTGGCACTTGCCGGCTCCGCATCCTTGTCGGCGCAAACGGCGATGACCAGCGCGGAGCCTTTCAAGCTGGGGACTTTCGAGGTCACCGGCGAGGGCGATTCGCGCATCGGCATCGTGCTCCGCGACGAACTGATCGTCGAACTCAACGCCGCTAACCGAGCCCTGGAACAGAATCCGGGAAATCCCGCCCTGCCGATGCCCGCGGACATGCGCGACCTGATCGCCCGCTACGAGTACGGGCTCAAGTACCGGTTATATGAGATCGTCAACTACCTGGTAGCCAATGACCGCCTGAGCGGCGGAAACCAGGCCGCCTTCGTCCACGATGTGGGCGATGTGCGCACGTTGGCGCCACTGGTGCCGGGCAAGATGCTCAATGCGGCGGTCAACTTCTACAGCCACGTGGCGGAAGCCAATACGCCGGAGGAGCAGCGCGCGGCGGCGGAGCGGCGGCGGGCCGAGCGAGGCATCCCGTATCTGTTCATCAAGCCCACCGAGGGCGCGGTGATCGGCAACGGCGACGCGGTGGTACTCCCCTACGGGCGTGACCGCATCGACTGGGAGGTGGAGTTGGCCACCGTGATCGGACGCACCGCCAAGTACGTGTCGGCGGACGACGCCCAGGACTACATCTTCGGTTACATGGTAAGTCTCGACATTTCCGATCGCGGCGGACGTCCGCCGAATTCACGGCCGGGTTCGGACTGGCTGGTCGGCAAGGGCCATGACACCTTTGCGCCGCTGGGTCCGTGGATCGTGCCCAAGGAATTCTACGGCGATCCCATGGAGAACCTGGAGCAGGTTCTGGAAGTGGATGGGGAAGTCATGCAGCGCGCCGGGCCCGGCGACATGATCCATTCCATCTACGAACTCATCGAGTACGGCACTTCGATCGTCACCATGTACCCTGGGGACGTGCTCAATAACGGCACCTCCGGCGGCACAGGCGCCGGCACGGCCGTACGTGGCGAGCAGCGCTTCCTGCAACCCGGGGAGACCATCCGGGCCAGCATTGAAGGCATCGGCACGCTGGTACTCCCGGTAGTTGCCGAGGCGATGCCGGCTGAACGTACCGGCTCGTACCTGCCGCCGGTGGCCAGTTACCGGCCGTAGCGGCGCACTATCGAGAAAGGAGGTCAGTCGTGGCTGTGACGGTTACTCTGACATTGAACGGTGAAGCGGTTTCCGCGGAAGTGGAAGCCCGAACGCTGCTGGTTCAGCTTATTCGCGAGCATTTCCGCCTGACCGGTACCCACGTCGGTTGCGACACCAGTCAATGCGGCGCCTGCGTGGTAGACATGAACGGCCGTTCGGTGAAAAGCTGCACGGTGCTGGCGGTCCAGGCGGACGGCGCGGAAGTCAATACCATCGAGAGCGTGGCCGAGAACGGGCAACTGCATCCCATGCAGCAGGCCTTCAAGGATAACCACGGCTTGCAATGCGGTTTCTGCACGCCTGGCATGGTCATGAGCGCACTGGATCTGGTGGCCAACAACCCCGATCCCAGCGAGACGGAAATTCGCGATTGGCTGGAGGGTAACCTTTGTCGTTGTACCGGCTATCACAATATCGTCAAGGCGATCGCGGCCGGCGCCCAGGCCATGAGGAGCTAGCGGCATGGATACAGGAATCGGCGCTGCGGTCACGCGCAAAGAGGACTACCGTTTTCTGACCGGGCAGGGCAACTATACCGACGACATCGCGCGACCGCGTCAGGTGTACGCCGTCTTCGTCCGATCCACCGTGCCCCACGCCAATCTGCGGTCGGTGGATACCGGCTCCGCCAAGGCTGCCGCCGGCGTGGTGGCGGTTTTCACGGGCGATGATCTTGAGGGCGTGGGCGGCGTGCCGTGCGGTTTCGCTCCCGACGGCGGCCCCATGAACGAACCGCCCCGACCCGTGCTGGCCCAGGGCAAGGTGCGTTTCGTAGGCGACATGGTCGCGGTGGTGATCGCCAGAACATTGGAGCAGGCAAAGGATGCCGCGGAACGGGTCGCCGTGGACTACGATGAATTGCCCGCCGTCATTTCCATGCAGGACGCCTTGGCGGAGGGTGCGCCGACGTTGCACGATTTGCCCGACAACAGTTGTTTTTCATGGGGCATCGGCGATGCCGATGCGACGGACGCCGCATTTGCGCGGGCCGATCACATCACCACGCTGGACCTGGTAAACAACCGCAAGTGCCCCATCGCCATCGAGCCCCGGGCCGCGATAGGCGAATACGATGCGGCCAGAGACCGCTACACGCTGTTCACCACCAGCCAGAATCCCCATGTCATCCGGCTGCTGATGGGCGCCTTTGTGCTCGGGATTCCCGAACATAAGTTGCGCATCGTATCGCCGGACGTGGGCGGTGGATTCGGTTCGAAGATTCCGCACTACCCCGAAGAGGCTGCGGTCACCTGGGCCGCGAAGCAAGTGCGCCGGCCGGTGAAATGGACCGCGGAGCGCAGCGAGTCGTTTCTCTCCGATACCCACGGCCGGGATCACGTCACGCGGGCGGAACTCGCCTGCGACAAGGACGGGAAGTTCCTCGGTATGCGGGTGCACACCGAAGCCAATCTGGGCGCGTACCTGTCAACCTTCGGTCCGATGATACCGACGTATCTCTACGCGACGCTTCTGGCGGGCCTGTACACCACGGGGGCGATCCGCTGCGACGTGAAAGGCGTGTTCACCAACACGGCGCCGGTGGACGCCGAGCGGGGCGCCGGGCGGCCGGAGGCCGCCTACCTGGTTGAGCGGATAGTGGAGAAAACCGCGCGGGAACTGGGGCTCGACCCGATGGAGCTTCGCCGTCGCAACTTTGTACCGGCGGACGCATTTCCGTATCAGACCCCCGTTGTCGTGCAATACGACAGCGGCAATTACGGGCCGATCATGGACCGTGCCCTGGAACAGTCCGACTACGCGGGCCTCGCCGAGCGCAAGCAGGAAGCCGCGAGCCGCGGGCGGTTGCGCGGTATCGGCTTTGCCACCTATATAGAGGCCTGTGGCCTAGGGCCCTCGCACGTGGCCGGGCTTATCGGCGCGCGGGCGGGATTGTTCGAATCCGCGCAGGTGCGGGTCCATCCAACCGGCTCCGTGACGGTCTATACGGGCTCCCATTCCCATGGCCAGGGTCACGAGACGACATTTGCGCAACTGGTATCCGACCGCCTGGGCGTGCCCTTCGAGAATGTGGACGTGGTACACGGCGATACGGATCAGATCCCCTTCGGTATGGGCACCTACGGTTCCCGATCCCTGGCCGTGGGGGGCTCGGCGATCTCCAAGGCGCTCGACAAGATCGTCGACAAGGGCAGGAAGATCGCGGCGCATGCGCTCGAAGCCGGCGAGGCGGACATCGACTTTGACGCCGGTGAGTTCCGCATCAAGGGCACGGACAAGAAGCTGGGATTCGGCGACGTGGCGTTGTCGGCGTACGTCCCGCACAACTATCCGCTGGACAAGCTGGAACCGGGCCTTGATGAAAATGCGTTCTACGATCCTCCCAACTTCACCTTCCCGGCGGGCTGCCATATCTGCGAAGTGGAAGTCGATCCGGAGACCGGCCGGTCCCGCGTGGTCAAGTGGACCGCCGTGGACGATTTCGGCAAGGTCATCAATCCCATGATCGTCGACGGACAGGTGCACGGTGGCATCGCCCACGGCGTCGGCCAGGCGCTGCTGGAAAATTGCGTTTACGACGAAGAGTCCGGCCAGCTTCTCACCGGTTCGCTTACGGACTACTGCATTCCCCGGGCCGATGACCTGCCCAGTTTCCAGGTGGATACCACGGAAACGCCTTGTCCCCATAACCCGCTGGGTGTGAAGGGATGCGGCGAGGCCGGCGCCATCGCCGCGCCCGCGGCCCTGATCAACGCGATCACCGACGCCATCGGCGTGCCCCACGTGGACATGCCGGCGACCCCGGAGAAAGTCTGGGCCGCGCTGCAGTCGGCGCAAGGAGGAGAATAGTCATGTATGACTTCAACTATCGCCGCGCGAACTCGGTATTCGATGCGGTCGAGTCTGCGGGGCAGGCCGAGGACGCTTCCTATCTCGCCGGCGGCATGACGCTGCTGCCGGTGTTGAAGCTCCGGCTCGCGAACCCATCGGATCTAATCGATCTCGGCGACCTGGCCGAGTTGAAGGGCATCAAGCACGAGGGCGATGCGATCGCGATCGGCGCCATGACCCCCCACGCCGACGTGGCGGCGTCGCCGGACGTGAACCGCCTGATTCCGGCGCTCGCGCATCTGGCCGACTCCATCGGCGATCCCCAAGTGCGAAACCGCGGCACGATCGGCGGTTCAGTCGCCAACGCCGATCCGGCAGCGGATTATCCGGCGGGCGTGGTGGGGCTCGGTGCGACCGTGCGGACCAATGCGCGAAGCATCTCCGCGGACGAGTTCTTCACGAGCCTGTTCGAGACGGCGCTCGAGCCGGGCGAGTTGGTGACTTCGGTGAGCTTTCCCATTCCCCGTCGCGCGGCCTACGTCAAGTTCCCGAATCCGGCATCCCGGTACGCGATCGTCGGCGTGATGGTCTCGGAGGGAGACGATGGTATCCGTGTAGCCGTCACCGGGGCTGGAGCCAGCGTGTTTCGGGTTCCGGAAATGGAGCAGGCGCTGGCGGCCGACTTCGCGCCCGAAGCCGTGGCGGGAATCTCGATTCCGGCGGACGGGCTCAACGAGGATCTCCATGCTTCGGCGGAGTACCGCGCCCATCTCACCACGGTGATGGCCAAGCGGGCGGTGGCAGCGGCCGGCTGATCCGGGATCGCAAACCCGCATCGCGCACCCACTTGCCACTGCCGCCGCGGATTCGCTCGTGGAGATTCCGGAAAGCGTCGATCAAACCGAGGACTTGCTGGCTTCCGGGCGCTATGTGGCGGATCGGGGCTTGGCCACCGCGGTATTTCTTGCGCTGAAACTCAATCGCCCCCTGTTTCTCGAGGGCGAGGCCGGCGTGGGCAAGACGGAGCTCGCCAACGTGCTCGCCGCCACGCTGGGCAGACGGCTCCTGCGGCTGCAGTGTTACGAGGGACTGGATGTGGCCTCGGCGGTCTACGAGTGGAACTACGCCCGGCAGATGATCGAGATTCGCCTGGCCGAAGCCACCGGCGAGGAATCGCGGGAACGGCTCGCCGACGACGTATTCGATCGGAGATTTCTGGTCGAGCGGCCGCTGCTTCAGGCGCTGTCGCCCCATGATGAAGGGCCGCCGGTATTGCTCATCGACGAACTGGATCGTGCCGATGAGCCCTTTGATGCGTTTCTGCTGGAAATCCTCGCTGACTACCAGGTCTCCATTCCCGAGATCGGCACCATCAAGGCTGAAGTGCCACCGATCGCGATCATCACGTCCAACCGCACGCGTGAGATCCACGACGCCCTGAAGCGGCGTTGCTTCTACTACTGGATCGACTATCCCAGCGCCGAACGGGAGCTTGAGATCGTGCAGATGAAAGTGCCCGACGCGAGACAGGCGCTGTCGCGCGAAATCGTAGAATTCGTGCAGCGTTTGCGCGGTGAGGACCTCTTCAAGGCGCCGGGGATCGCGGAAACGCTCGACTGGACCCGGGCGCTGGGGCAGCTTGGCATTATCGGCCTCGAGCCGAGCGTCGTGAGCGAAACCCTGGGCGTCATCCTCAAGTACCAGGACGACATCGGCAAGGTACAGAGTGCTCCGGTCGCGCGCATTCTGGAGCAGGTCAGGGCGAAGCTCGAGAGGGCGGCGGGCTGAACACGGACCGGCGTACCGGCCAACGTTCGTCGCGAGGGCGTCGGGGCGGTGGCGAGATGACCGGGCCTACGGAACACACGGGTGACCGCCTGCTCGTCCACCTGACGCGGTTCGCCCGGGCGCTCCGGCGGGTCGGATTTCCGTTGGGCCCGGAGAAGCTGATGCGGGCTACGCGTGCCGTGCAGGCGGTGGGCATCGGCCGGCGCCAGGACTTCTACTGGACACTTCACGCGGTGTTCGTGAACCAGCCGGATCAACGGGACCTCTTCGATGAGGTCTTTTACCTGTTTTGGCGCGAACCCGGAGCGCTGGATGGCTCGTTCGACGGCTTGCCGCCGGAGCAAGACGGGGCCCGGAAGCTCAGCCGGCGGGTGGTTGAGGCCTTGCTTCAGGATCGCGATTCCGCCGGAGCCAGGGAGCGACCGGCCCGCGTGGAGATCGATGCCCGGCTGAGCTGGTCCCGCAAGGAACGCTTCAAGACGAAGGACTTCGAGCAGATGTCGGCGCAGGAGTTGGCCGAAGCCCAGGCTGCGGTGCGCGCCATGGCGCTGCCGGTGAAAACGGTACCCAGCCGCCGGTTTCGGCCGCACCCCCGGGGAACGCGTGTTGATATGCACAAGACCCTGAGGGCATCCCTGCGCTTTGGCCCCGATACCATTTCCCTGGTCCGTGGGCGGCGCCGCGACCGGCCGCCGTCCTTTGTCATGCTCTGCGATATTTCAGGTTCCATGGCCACCTATACGCGGGTATTTCTTCACTTCGCCCACGGAATGACGCAACGCTACCGTCAGGTGTCCACGTTTCTGTTCGCGACCCGGCTGACCAATGTCACGCGCCGCTTGCGGGACCGGGATGTGGATCGGGCCCTGGATTCGACCGGCCGCCTGGCCAGGGACTGGGACGGAGGCACGCGGATCGGACGGTGCCTGCACGAGTTCAATCGCGACTGGTCCCGGCGCGTGCTGGCGCAAAGCCACTGGGTACTGTTGCTCAGCGATGGTCTGGACCGCGATGCCGGGGAAGGGCTGACCCACGAGATGGAGCGTCTCCACAAGTCATGCCGGCGGTTGATCTGGTTGAACCCGCTGCTCAGGTATGACGAATTTCAACCCCTGGCGGCGGGCATCAGAACGATCCTGCCCCATGTGGACGAGTTCAGATCGATCCACAATCTCGAGAGCGTGAGGGCACTGACCGACGCGCTGGCCATGGCCCGTCACCGCCGGCGCAGCGTACAGAAGTGACAAAACCGATAGTCTCATCGCGTGCCCATTATTCCACGGAATTCGGGCGCGCGCTCAAGACGGTGACTGCCCCGGCGGTCAGAACGCGTATTCCAGGGATATCGCGGTAAAGGTATCGGTGTTGCGGGACCCCGGCAGCACGTCGGTGTTGTTCTGGATCGTGTAGGACACCACCAACGACAGATTTTCGCGGATGCTCGCGCTTAGAGACGACTCCGCCTCCATGTAGGTGTTCTCCGAACCGCTGTCGATCACCAGGCTCTGCGTGAACCCGGATGACTCGCCGATCCTCCAGCGGTAGTCGGCGCCGAGTCGCAGGATCGAGTCATCCTGGGGTGTATGGTCGCGCAGATCGGCCTGCCTGGACCCGAGGCCCGCTTCGCCATTGAGAACGTGCTTTTCTCTATCCAGGAACCGTCGGCCGTAGCCGATCGACGCCCGCCCCTGCCGGTCGTAGGCGCTGAACCCGTCATCGTCCAGCGCGATCAGCCCGAAGACGTAGTCGGTGTCGTTGATGGCGTAGCGGCTCTGCCATTGGAACCCATAGGCTTCGGCCGTGGTGACGCCGGACGTGCTGGCGTTGATCGCCCGACCGGAGAGCGAATGAGCCCACGGGTCGTGGTTCCACCAGAGGTCGAAATTCGTATTGAGGCTTTCGCTCTCGGAGTTGCCGCTGGTTGCCAGATACCCCAGCGCCACTCGGCCGGAGAAGCCTTCCTGGTCCTGAGCGAGCCCAGCGGTCTGGCTGGCGACGCCCAGGGCGATGATTGCGGTGATTCCGCCACGTGCCCGTGGTTTCAAATGGTTTCTCCGGGCTGGGCGATGCCGGGCGGCAACCGTGTCCAAGGTTCAGATCGCGGTGACGGGTAGGGGGATCGATGTCGGTGGATTGGATCCGGTTGACCAAGGGACTGACTGAAGCTGCGAGCGCAGGACCCCGCGGGCTGCAGGGCTCGGCGCCCGGCCCGCGGAGAACCTGCGCGTGGGTTCTCGGTTAGCTTGCGCGCATGCTGTCGACGCTCCATTTGCCGCCGCCCACGGCCGCGATATACAGGAATACGAAGCAGTAAAGAGCAGGGGCATCCCCGCCGTTGCCGACGG
Organism: Gammaproteobacteria bacterium; assembly: GCA_047516145.1. Classification (GTDB taxonomy): domain Bacteria; phylum Pseudomonadota; class Gammaproteobacteria; order Steroidobacterales; family Rariloculaceae; genus UBA6522. Next base: position 14,407 of record JAKZVH010000123.1, on the reverse strand, counting down.
TCCAGAGGAAGAAATTGGGCCCCGCATGTACCATCCAGAAGGCGAACGCCATCAATCCCGAGCACACGAAGGCGACCTTGCGCGTGAACAGCCCGATCAGCAGCAGCGACCCGCCGGCGACCTCGATCAAGCCTGCAAGACCCGGATTCAGCGTCATGATGTCATACGCACTGCGCATTTCAATCGGAAAACCGAACATCTTCTGCGTCCCGTGCTGAATGAACATGAAGGCGGAGACGATTCGCAGGACGCTGAGCAGTTCGTCGGACCGTTTTGCAAGGTTGGATTCGATTGCGTTGATCATTATTTTTTCCCTTCCCGGGTGATGCCCGGTTCTTCAGTTGTCGATCCCCGGACGGGGCCGGTACGGGCACAATTTACACCGTGGGGCGTAACGGGTCCAATCCGATTCCGGAGGGACGGTGAAGAGGAACTTCGGGCGTCCAGGAAATTCCTCGACGCCCTGACGACCAAGCCCGACGATCGTTGCGGGCTAGAAATCGTACCGCAGACTCAGGCCGTAAAGCTGCGGGTCGCCGAGAAAGGCGTTGTAAGTCCCGGTTTGCAACGGGGCGTCAAAGATGGTGATGGCGTAGTCTTCGTCAGTCACGTTCTGCGCCCAGAAATCCAGGGTCCAGGGATTCATTCCGCCGGCAGAGTTGAAGATCAACCGGGCGTTGACCACCGTGTAGGCCTCTTGCAGCTTCTGAATATCCAGGTCGGCGCCGGTATTGTGTTCCCCGGTGTAGCGCGCGTCGATGTGAAACACCCCCGCCAGGGGGCCCAGCGGGAAGCCAATGGTGACGCCGCCCACGCCCGTCAACTTCGGCGCGTGCGTCAATTGGCGCCCGGCGCGAAAACCATGTTCGGGATCGTCGCCGAATCGCACATCCGCGTAGGTCACACCGCCGAAGATTTCAACGGCATTGTTGACCACGCCGCGCGCCTCGATCTCCACGCCCTGCGACGTCACTTCGGGGACATTGAGCGCTTCGAACGCGAACCCCTTGAACGACGTGAGCTGGAAACCCTCGAAATCTTCGTGGAAGAGGCTGACATCGAGCACCGCGCGCCAATCGTCGAGGCTGAACTTGCCGCCCAACTCGTATGTATCGACGGTTTCCGGGAGAAATATCCACTCATCGACGCTGGGCTGAACGGGCGCACCCGCCAGCGACGTCAGAATCGGGCTCGACAGGCCGCTGCGGTCCATGTTGAATCCGCCCGCCTTGTAACCCCGGGAATATCCGCCGTAGAGCAGATGATCGCCGATTTTTCGCGCCAGCCGCAGCGTGCCCGTAACCTCATCCTCATCGAGGTTGCCGACGTACGTCCCGTCCCGGGTGGGGTCCGCAAAGGGGTTGCAGCCGAGCGCGACGATGGCGCCCAGACCCTCGACCAGGGCGGGGTCCGTAAGTAGTTCCTGACTGCCCGCGGCCACCTGCGGGAGCCCGGGAAGCAACTGGGCGGCCCCAGCCTGGATCCCTGCCACGGCCTGTTCAAGCTGCGCCGCACCCTGTGCCACCGGCGGCGGCAGCATGGGGTTGGCCGCAATCTGACCGAGCTGGCCGGCGAAACCCTGCAGTTCCGCCGTGTAGGCCTGCAGTCCCTGCGCATAGGCGCCCACGCCCGCGAAGTAGCCCTGGGTGGATTGCAGGGAACCGAGGAACTGCTGGCTGAACGGCAAGCACACCTGATCCGTGGAGCGAAGATTCGCGGTCATGGACTTGTCTTCCACGGTATAGCGAAGGCCCAGGGTCAGCTCGAAGTCGTTCTGCAACTCCAGCGTGTTGTGGGTAAACAGCGCCCAGGACTGGGATTCCTGATCGTATGAGTCTCGGGCACCGTGACCATAGAGGTTGGCGCCGGCAATTTTCTCATACGTCGGCCAGGGATCGTATGGAAAGCCCGGAAAGGCCGGCAACGCCGCCGCAAGCGTCGGCGCCGCAAAGCCCGGCGGCAGAAACGGCGCGAAGGGCGCCAGACCGGCGGACAGCGCCGCCGCGCCCTGGGCGATTCCGGCTGCACCGGCCTCCAGCGCGTCGATCTGGGCAAGCGCGCGGAACCCATTGAACCCGGCGCCGATCCCGGCTGCGGCCTGGGAGGCGATACCGTTCGCGTAGTAGCTGTAGCCGAACCCGAAATCCAGCGCGTCCCGGTAAGGCAGGCTCTCGTCAGCATAGTAGGCGCCCACCAGCCAATCCAGCGGGCCGGACTGACCGTTGAGACGGATTTCCTGGGTCAACGTTTCAAACCCCAACGTGAATTCGCCGATTGGCCGTTGGCCCATGTCCATCGCGGAAAAATCGATGTCCATCTCGCGCGCCGTGTCCCAGCTGCGCTTCGCCGTCACGCTCACCAGGCGGGCAAACGGCAAGTCCGCGTCGATCTCCAGGGACACCCCGCCCTCCTCGACGGCCTGGTAGTAACCGGAACTCTCCGTGACCGTGGCCCCGCGGGCATAGGGATCGAAGGCGATACCGACGGTATTCGGATTCTGGGTCTGAAGTTGCGCGATCTGGCTGACGGCGGGCGCCGTGGGTCCGGCGATCAGGCCCACCGCCGCGCAGCAGGTTTCGTCACGGTCGCTGTAGTCGCCGATCAAACGCAAACGGACCGTATCGGAAGGCTCGAATACCATCTGGCCACGGATGAACGTGCGGTCGCGGTTGTTGAAACTGCGGTCGTAATTGAGATCCTCAAGGAAACCATCGCGCTGGAAGAACACCGCGTCGACCCGGGCCGAGGCATCGTCGCCGAAGCCGCCGCTGACTCCGGCTTCGACCCGGTTCGCGCCGTAGGAGCCGATGCTGATATCGGCATAGCCCGATCCATCTGGATCGGGCGACGCTGTAATGACGCTGACGACACCGGCGGAACTGTTGCGCCCGAACAGCGTGCCCTGAGGCCCGCGGAGCACCTCGATTCGTTCAATTGCGCCCAACTCCGTAAAGCCCACCGTGGCGCGGTTGCGGTACACGCCGTCCACGTACATCCCCACCGAGGACTCCAGTCCCGGATTGTCGCTGTTCGTACCCACGCCTCGAATCCGTGCCGTGACGCCGACCGATTCCGCCTGCCCGGACGCGACGTGAAAGCTCGGGGCAACGCGCATCAACTCCATGATGTCCGTGACGCGGCTGAGTTCGATCCGCTCGGCGTCATACGCCGACACGGCGAGCGGCACGTCGGTGACGGACTCCTCGCGGCGTGTCGCCGTGACGATGATCTGCTCGATGACCAGTTCATTGGTGGCGGAGGGTGGAGTCGTGGAATCCTGTGCGGCAGCCGCGGCGGCGGCGAGACCGGAAATCATTATGAGTGTACGCATGTCCTAATCAGTAACCTCCGTTGCAGGCACGTTCTACGCAGCCAGCGAGAACCTGCGGTCACCGGGTGCGACCCCGGCCAATGCTGTACCCGTCTCCCTGCCTGCGCGCACAAATCCGGCCCGGATCTCCGAGCTTGAACCTGCCGGAGCATACCATAGGGACCTTGTTTGCGAATCGCCGGGTGTCGCTCATTTACGACATGCTCCGCCGGGGGTTCGATCCCCCCACCGAGCCGCATTCCGAGCATCCGCGTGGCAGAAGCGATATGCTTCGCGCGCAACCCTCATGACCAAGAAACCCATCATCGCCATCAACGGGCTGTCGAAGACCTACGATTCGGGTTTTCAAGCGCTTGCGAACGTCAATCTCGAGATCCGCGAAGGCGAGATATTCGCGTTGCTCGGGCCCAACGGGGCGGGCAAGACGACGCTGATCAACGTCGTGTGCGGAATCGTCAATCCCACCGAAGGCAGGGTTACAGTCGACGGTCATGACATAATCCGCGACTACCGGGCCACTCGTTCGCTGATCGGCCTGGTACCCCAGGAGTTGACCACCGACGCGTTCGAAACCGTCTGGAATACGGTCAGTTTCAGCCGCGGCCTGTTTGGAAAACCGGCGAACCCCGGGCACATCGAATCGGTTCTGACTGCGCTCTCGTTGTGGGACAAGAAAGACAACAAGATGATGACCCTCTCGGGGGGCATGAAACGCCGTGTCCTGATCGCCAAGGCTCTTTCGCACGAACCGCGAATCCTGTTTCTGGACGAACCCACCGCCGGCGTGGACGTTGAGTTGCGCAAGGACATGTGGAATCTTGTCCGGGGGCTCCGGGATTCAGGCGTCACCGTCATTCTCACCACGCATTACATCGAGGAAGCGGAGCAGATGGCCGAGCGGATCGGCGTCATCAACCGCGGCGAACTGATCCTGGTGCAGGACAAGCACGAGTTGATGAGCAAGCTGGGCAAGAAACAGCTTCGATTGCAGCTCCACGAGCCGCTGACCGCGTTGCCCGAGGCGCTGTCCGACTACGATCTGGAGCTTCATCCGTCGTCTGCGGAGTTGGTCTACACGTACGATACCCAGGCGGAACGGACCGGCATCACGCTGTTGCTCAGCGACCTCAACAAGGCGCGCATCACCGTCAAGGACCTGGATACCACCCAGAGTTCCCTGGAGGACATCTTCGTCAACCTGGTAAAGAAGGACCCATGAATTTCCACGCGGTAAAGGCGATCTACCTGTTCGAGATGGCGCGGACGTGGCGCACGATCTTCCAGAGCATTCTCTCCCCGGTGATTTCAACGTCGCTGTACTTTGTGGTGTTCGGCTCGGCCATCGGTTCGCGCATCGCGGACGTGGAGGGCGTGAGCTACGGTGCGTTCATCGTCCCCGGTCTCGTCATGCTGTCGCTGCTGACCCAGAGCATTGCCAATGCTTCGTTCGGGATCTATTTCCCCAGGTTCAGCGGAACGATTTACGAGATTCTTTCGGCTCCGATCTCCTACGTGGAAGTCCTCCTGGGCTACGTCGGCGCGGCGGCGTCGAAGTCGGTGATCGTCGGCGTCATCATTCTTGCCACGGCGACGCTGTTCGTTCCGCTGGAGGTGGCCCATCCGCTGCTGATGGCCGTATTTCTGGTGTTGACCGCAGTCACGTTCAGCCTGTTCGGTTTCATCATTGGCATTTGGGCGGACGGTTTCGAGAAGCTGCAGATCATTCCGCTGCTGATCATCATGCCGCTGACGTTCCTCGGCGGGAGCTTCTATTCGATCAATATGCTGCCGCCATTCTGGCAGACGGTCACGCTCTTCAATCCCGTCGTGTACCTGGTCAGCGGTTTCCGGTGGAGTTTCTACGAGTTGGCGGATGTCCGCCTTTGGGTCAGTATCACCATGGCCAGCGTCTTTCTCTTCGGCTGCCTGCTGACGGTGTCGTGGATCTTCAAGACCGGCTACCGGTTGAAGGCCTGACGCGGGCTCCGGGCAAGCTGCTTGCGGCGGGGCACCCGCCCGCATCTTGCTTCGCGGCGGGCGGCAAATGAACCTTCCGGGTCAAAGCTGCGCTAAACTTCCGGCCTCGCGCCCGTAGCTCAGCTGGATAGAGTACCTGGCTTCGAACCAGGTGGTCGGGAGTTCGAATCTCTCCGGGCGCGCGACTTTGTTGATTCTGGCGCGAGTGTCCGACGACACACCCATGGTTCGCTACGATTGTGAGGTCGACAGCGCGTCGATGTTCTCGCGGGATATTGTCGACGCTGGTCTGTAACCGAAAAGAGGCGACCTGGAAGGGACGGTCCGGCACCCGCCCCGCGCTATTGCCGCGCCCGGATCAGCCTGACCTGATCGTTGAACTCGCTGGCGAGCGACTCCATGGCGTCGACAACACGGTTGTATACGGACGTCAGGTACGCCCGTTCTTCCTTGACCAGATCGGGGTTGTCGATGACGCCGGACAGGCATTCCAGATGGTCGGTGCTTGCCGACATGAAGGATCGAACCGCCGTCTGCCCCTGGACCATCTCGTCCATGGTTGCCGAGCGGGCATCGGGTATCGACGGAAGTTCCGGCGGCTCGCAGTGGGCCACCAACTCGGTCACGCTGGGCATCATGATCTGCGTGGTCTCGTTCACCGTCGGTTCCGGCACCAGTTCCAGGTAGGTATCGAGCGCCGCAGCGAAGCCCGGGTGACTGTCGTCGGCGACGCGCACAAATTCTTCCAGGGCCGCCATCGCGGCAGTCTCGTCACTCAGCGCCAACGCCACCCGGGACTCGGTGATCAACAGGTCCGCGTCCATTGTTCCGCAAGCGTTCCTGAATTGCCGCAGCCAGCGAAACGCGGCGCCAAAGTCGTCGTCGGCCACGGCCGCGTCGATCTGTTCTCTCAGCGGTCCGTGACGCTGCGCAGGTGGCAGATCGCTGAACTCCCCTTCCTCCATGCGGGAGACCGAATTGATGCCGATGACCGGGTCGGGCACATCCGCGGCAAACCCGCCCAGGGCGCGGGTCGGTAGTTCGGCAATTTCGTCGATGGCATCCATCCCTTCGGCGACGCGGCCGAACACCGTGTAGCCCGGCTCGCGGCGGGTGGCGTCCAGGGCGGGATTGTCCGTCACATTCACGAAGAATTGCGAGGACGCCGAATCCGGGTCGTTGGTCCGGGCGGCGGCGACGCTGCCGCGGACGTTGTCCTGGCCGTTGCGCGATTCGTTGGGCACCGTCCCGGTCGGACGTTTGCCGCGCAACTCGGCATCGAAGCCGCCGCCCTGCACGACGAATCCCTCGATAACGCGATGGAATACGGTGCCCCCGTAGAAACCGCGGTCCGCATAGTCCAGGAAGTTGGCCACGTGCTGCGGCGCATCGTCATCGAACAATTCGATGACCACGCGCCCGGCGTCGGTGCACAGCGCCACATCGGTCGCCCCCGCGGGAGCGATCCAGCCCAGGGCCAAGGATAGAACGATGAATATTCGAACCAGCATGCTCCGCTAGATATAGGGCTTGCTCCAAGGACTGTCAACCGCCGGCCGATTGCAGCATTCTGCGCTTGCGCTGAAATTCGGGGTGAGATGCGATGGACCGGCTGAACTCAAGCATAGATTCGATCAACGGTTTCGTTTGGGGTGCGCCCATGCTCGGCATGCTGGGCGTCACCGGAGTGCTCCTGACCCTTGGCCTGGTGTTCAGGCCGTGGCGCAAGCTCGGCTACGGCTTCCGGCTGCTCTTCGACAAGCGCGACCCCGGTGGTGCCGGCGACGTCAAACCGTTCAATGCATTGATGACGGCGTTGTCGGCGACGGCGGGTACCGGGAATATCGCCGGCGTCGCGACAGCCATTGCGCTGGGCGGTCCCGGCGCGATCCGGCGGGTTTCGCTAACTGAGCACTTCTGCGATGAGCGTAGTGATGTTCGCGGAGTCAATGCTGCCATTTTTTTCATCACGCGTAATGATCAGCGTGCCATTTTCGCCGCTCCCTTCTTCCCGCGGCAAAATGCCATGGGCTCGGTACCATTCGAGTTTGTCTTCCCACCGGCGGCGGTAGCTGGGTACGTGCAGCATCCCGCAGTGTTCCCAATAGAACATTGACCCTGACTCCATATCTTCAATGGTGAAGTCTGGGTACTTTGTGACGTCCTCGATAGTGAGCGGCTGTTCGTAGCCGTATTCGACGCCATGGTTGGCAAGCTGGTCCGCGATGATCACTTCGGACTTTGATCGCACCATTTCGCCGCGCGATGTGCGGTGGATCAGATAGTCCTCGAAGATGCGGCCATTGATTTCGACGGGTGATGGCGCGACGAAAAGGTTGGACAAGCGCCGAGCGGTTTCGGAGCGGTCGTCCGAAGAGAACTTACGCAATTCGCTACGCGAACCCTGATGCAGGATGACGATACGATCTTTCTGGCGCGTGAGCGCCGTATAGAGCAGTTCGCGGGAGAGCAGGCGGCAAGGATTAGGCAACGGATGACGGTCCCGAACTCGCTGCCTTGGGATATTTGCGCTGCCACGCCTCTTTGCGTGCGGCATCGATCATCGCCTGCCGGAACTGCTTGTGGATCAGGCGATTGAGGTCCGGCACACCATAGGCTGCCGACCGTACCGGTGAAAGGATCTGCCAGCCCTCAGCTATCTCCGCAGCGCCGGCCTTGTCGCCTCTACGTGCGTTGAAGAAGCGCATGTCTTTCCATGCCTCACCCCCGAGCGTGGCGTCGAAGCCGGCGATGTCATCGGTTCCGGTGAGAGCTGGTGTTCCGTCGGGGAGTTTCAGTTCACTCACCAATACGTCGATGAGGCGCGAGCGCAGATCCTCTGGGGTCTCCCACTGCACAAAGCGGACATGCGTACTTTGGCCGGCACTCACCACCTTGTCGAACACATCATCCTCCCCCGCCGCAATAGGCGAGCCGCTGAACCACTCGGCGAGTTGCAGGTCTTCTCTCTCTTCGCCCGCTTGGCGCCGGCGGACGGTCAATTCAGCGTAACTGGGCCCAACGCGCGGAAACTTCTCAGTAACGCCTTCCGGTGCGAGATGCTTCACGATGTCCACGAACGGGCGACCGGCGCCAATCGGTGGGAGCTGGCGCGGGTCGCCAATGAGAATGAGCCGGTGCACGCCCTTGAGCCCCTGAATCAGCGCCGCGAGCATTTCCTCGGTCAGCATTGAAGCCTCGTCAATGATGACCGTACGCGCGCCGGCCTCGGTTGGTTTTTCCGAAAGGTGGTAGCGACCGGTCACGCCGTCGTAACGGTGCGGACTCAGAAACTGGGCGATGGTGTAGCGGTGTGCAGGCCGCCCATCGCGACCGAACACGGCGAACGTTTTGTGCTTGGGCGTGGCGGTGAAGGCAAAGAAGCTCAGATTCGCCTGTTTGCCGCGCTTGGCCATGCTGCGGAAGAGCTCTTCCATGTTTTCCCGGCCTTCCTCGGCAGCGCGCATCTTGGCCTCTTCCCGAAGCCTCTCTCCGCCCAGCACTTCCTTGAGATCGGTTGCCGTCTCGCCGCCCTGAGAGCTGTGGGCCTCGTCAACGATGACGGCGCAACGGCGGGTGGCGAGCGTTCCCGTGCCGTCGGTCCCCCGTTCCTCGGCCATCTTGAGCAACTGCCGCGAGACAAAGGGGAATTTCTGCAGCGTGGTAATGATCACCGGCACCGCATTTTCGAGCGCTTCGGCGAGTTGTCGCGAGCTTGCGTCGATCCGCTGCACGACGCCGCGCTTGTGCTCGAACTGGTAGATCGTGTCCTGGAGCTGCTGATCGAGCACGACGCGATCCGTAACCACGATGACGCTGTCAAAGACACGCTCGTTGGCGGCATCGTGCAGCGACGCCAGCCGATGACTCAGCCAACCGATCGTGTTGCTCTTGCCGCTGCCCGCGGAATGCTCGACGAGGTAGTTTTGTCCGGCGCCCTCGTTGCGGGCGGAATCCACCCGTATGCGCACCGCTTCGAGTTGATGATAGCGGGGAAAGATCATGGTTTCTACCTTGACCTTGCGGCCCCGGTCGTCGCGTTTCTCGTCGATCTGCAAGTGGATGAAGCGGGCGAGGAGGTCGAGCAGACTGTCGCGCTGCAGTACCTCCTCCCAAAGGTAAGCGGTGCGGTAGTTCCGCCCCGCCGGATCGGGCGGATTTCCAGCTGCACCGGCGCACCCCTTGTTGAAGGGAAGAAAGCGCGTTGCCGCGCCCGCCAAACGGGTGGTCATGAGCACCGAGTCGGTGTCCACCCGGAAGTGCACCAACGTGCGTCGCTTGAATTCAAAGATGGGCTCGCGCGGGTCGCGGTCCTCCCGGTATTGCCGTCGTGCATGCTCAACTCGTTGGCCCGTGAGCGGGTTCTTCAACTCCACGGTTGCCACGGGAATTCCGTTCAGGCTCAGCGTGACATCGACGGAATTCTCCGAGCGCGGCGAGTAGTGTAGTTGGCGGGTTATCCCCAGACGGTTGGCGGCGTAGCGGGATTCAAGCTCAGGATTCAGCTCGTGTGCCGCCTTGAAGTACGCCGCACGGAGTGTTCGACCATAGCACTTGAAACCGTGTCGTAACGTCGCGAGCGAGCCGTGGACGTCCATCCACTTGCATAGGTCCCCGAGGATCTGATCGCCGGTCCTGTCCCCGTGCAAGGCCTCCAGCTTTGCCCACTCCTTTGGCTGGGTCTCGCGGATGAAGGTGGGGACCATCTCGGGAAAGATCGCACGCTCGCGGTCGAAGCCCTCGCCAGCGACCGATACGTACCCGTTCTCTAGCACGTGAGCTTCGATTACGGTTTCGAAAGCGGCTTCGGTCGTGCGCTTCATCAGGCTGATCTGGAGACGACGACCGTCACTTATCGCGACTTCGCTTCCCGCGATACCGGGTAACCGAGCGCCATTGCGACGGCGATGCTCATTCGCCGCGCTCGGCGAGAAACCTTGCGAGTGCGCCGGGGCGTCGTTCAACCGGCCCCAATGTCTGCTTTGGCACGGCCGAGGGAACAAGCTCACCGCTGCGCTCAAGGTCCTTCAGCCGTTCGTCGAGCGCCGGCTTCCGCGGTAGGCTCGAACCGATCTCAGCCACCGGTTTCACTCCATCAGAGACGGTGACGGTTTCCCCTTTTTTCGCTTCCATCACGATCATGTGTCTCACAACTCGTCGCTGGGACTCGGTGGCACATCCGGCGCACGGTCAAGGTAGCGTCCCAGGTCGCCGGGCTTCGCCTTGGCGGCGCGCCGTACCAGGAACTCTTCCGCAGTTTGCACAGAGCCTATTTCTTGTGCAAGGGCGGTGGTAATCCACTTATTGAGAGAGACGCCGTCGGCCTTCGCCAGACGCACGGCAGTCTCATTCAGAGAAGCCGGTAGCTTTAACGCGCATTTGTACCGGACGGTTTCGTTCATCTCTGTAGTCTCCCCAGGATCTTGCTCGGCGTCGCAATCTGGATGCCGAGAGTTCGCGCCGGTTCGAAGTCTCTCACGTTGTGGGTCACGATGAAGTCGGCATCGCCGTTGCTCGCAACCTCAAGCATCATTTCGTCATCCGCGTCACGAGTAGGGGCCGTGTTCTAAAATTTAGGGAAATGGGTCTGTCTGGCTTACATAAATGAATTCTGACCATATCTTGTGTAAGTGCCTGAAGTCTGTATCTGTTGACAGAAGTGCAGCCCTGCTCGCGTGAGCTGTCGCGGCAATCCAGAGATCGTTTTGTTTCATCGATACAGCCGGCTTTGGTGGCGCCGTATTCTATGGTGCAGTCACAGGCTTACCATGGGTCCAGGCGTCGATCCGAGCGTACGCGTCCAAAATCGTCTGTTTATTGATGTCAAGTGTTGGCACTTCGTTGAGGACTTGCTCAAGGCGAGTTCGTTTCTTACCGTCCCAGCCATTCTTTTCCGCAAGCGCGAGAATTTCTCCTCGGCAGATAATGGACGTAAAGACCATAGTTTCTCGATCACCGAGATTGAACTCTGCGCGTGTCCGAATAGCCCACGGTGCTTCCCGGGTGAAACCGAGCAACAGGTTCGTGTCCAGGAGAAAACGTGGCATGAACCGGTCGCTCAATCGAGCTGCGTCAATAGGTCCTCGATGGGTTCATCGTCAGGCCATGCGCCTGCAAGCTCAATGGGATCGAAAGCCCCAAACTGCTTGCGTTGGACCGGAAACAGGTCATGCGATTTCTGAATCTCTACCGATGGCATTCCCTCGAAAACACTATCACCTTCCAGTCGGCCACCAATTCTGCGAGCCTCGATGAATCTCGGTTGCCCGTTGGCCTTGAAATGCACCATTCCCTCGACGGTCGCCTGTTTACCCCACAGAGAACGCAGAGCTTCCACGCTCAACGATGCAGCGTCCAGCCGTCCCAAGAGTGCCGAATTCCGGTCCACCAACAGGCGAAAGCGACCGTTGCCGTGTCTTATCTCATCCAGCCGGCCACTTACGACAAACGACCGTGGGGCCGGAATGTTGTCCAGTCGAACTCTAGCGTATGCGCAAGTTGCATCGTCCAGCGCGAATTTTCCGCGGGCTGCCCCCTGAGGGATCATTTCATAGCGCACCCCGGCAACGCCGCCGGCCTTCCGGAACTTCAGAATCGCGTCGAGAACCGAGCTGTCGAAATAGTCTCCAGCAGGGTCTTCCATCTGAGTCTCATGGATCGACCGAGCGACGAGATCGATCGCCGTTTCGTCCAGGCTGGGCTGCTTGCTCCATAAGTCCGCTTGGGCGAACTGTTCGCGGGCAGTCTCTCGAAGCTGGGGCGCTTCGATACCGAAGATCGTGGAGCCGGATTTCAATTCGGTGATCGTGAAGTCAATGGTGGCGTCCAGCCAATGGGGCTTTGCTCCCTTTCCGCTACCTGTACCGGTAGCAAGCAAGCGTGTGGTCCGCTCTGCCGTCGCAAGGAGCGCGTCCAGAATACGACGCAAAGTCGATGCCCTAATTTGACCCTCGACTTCCCTTAGACCGCTGATGCGGAGTTGGTAGCGTTGCGTTTTCATGGCAGCACTCGCTTTCCCAGTTTGCTGGGCGATGGCGTATGTGGCACGGCTTCACCGTTTCTCATTTCAATTTTGCCAGAAATGGCCGCAGCGATGCGAGCGGAGCAGCATTCCTTGATGAGTGCGATCGTGCGTACGCTGTTGGCGTCTATGCATTTGCAAAAGTCGCCGAGCACCTGCTCGCCGGTCTTGGCCCCGTGCAAGACCTCAAGTCTAGCCCACTCCTTCGGCTGGGTCTGGCGGACAAAGGCGAGGACTGTTTCGCGAAGGTCGCATGATCGCGGTCGAAGCCATCGCGGACAACGGGAAAGTATCCGTTCCCCAGTACGTGCGATTTGATGACGGTCTCGAACGCGGTTTTCGGGTGCGCGTGTGTGCTCATAACTACAACTGCCCTCCGGCGCGGGGCACCGGGTTCTCGTTGATGTCGAACGATGCTCCATGAGTGCCGATGAAGGCTCTCCGTAACCTTCGACGCATATCGATGTCGCCAGCGAACACGGTCCACCAAATCGAAAATTCGCCGCGGCCCGTCGCGACATCCACAATCAGTTCGCGGAACTCGACCGTGTTCTGTTCAGCAAGTTTGTCTCGGTACCGTTCGGCTTTAGTCCACGCCTGTTGCCTGCGCAGCCACCGCATGTCAGACCGGGTGGGCACTCGTCCGGTTTTGCCAGGATCTTTGTCGAGCCCGGTTAACCGGAGTGTCGCGACCGCCTTCGCAGCCATCTGCGGCAGCAATTCGGGATGTGGATCAATCAGTCCACCACGAACGGACTTGAACGCACGCAAGGTATTGTCGACGTGGGGCCAGAAGTAATCGACAAGGTTGACCGGCGTTTCTCCCTTATTCGAATTGCAATTCGTACACGCCAGAAGGAAATTAGCCCAATTCGTAATGAGCGCTGGCACGACGGACTTAGGCTGAACATGTTCCACGGCGAGGTTTGTCTCGATCTGCCGGTCGCAATTGCAGCAAAAGTCGCCGAGGCGTTTTCGAAGGTCAGGACCGGCGTCCTGATACCGCGCGCAGGTAGTAGGCGCAGTGCCCTTATCAACCGGTCGCATCGTCACCTCCACCACTCAGCGACTCGCGTTCCAACTTGAGCAGGGCCTGAAACGCTGGGTCGTCACTGAATGGCGCGGACAGTTCATTCAGGCGTTGTTCGGCGGCGGCCAATTCGGCTGCGTTCCCGCCAGAGGCTCGAAGTAGGCGGAAGTAGGTTTCAGCGGCGTGCATCATCTTGCGGTAGCGCTCGCTCTTCTGGGGTAGTTCGACGCCCATCACGTTTTCAGCGATGTCTTCAATGCTCTTGTCCGCGTATTCGCGGAACTCGTCCGGGTCGAGGTTGATGAGTTCCCCGGGTTTGAGAGCTTGGATCACGAACGGCGAGTGCGTGGTCGCGATGAACTGAATGTTCGGGAAGGTATTGCGGAGCTTCTCCGTCACCTCGCGCTGCCATTTCGGGTGAAGGTGTAGCTCCAACTCGTCGATTAGGACTACGCCAGAGCCGTGAAGCGGGTCATCGAGCTGAGGGTTCGCTAGCGCCAGCCGCCGGCCAAGATCGCAGATCATCGCCAAGAAGGACCGCTCCCCGTCCGACAACTGAGACAAGTCCAGGGCTACGCCACCCTTGTCGACCAACAGGCTAAGCGGCTTGTCTTGAATACGCAGGTTCTCAAAGCCGCCCAGAAAGGTAGTGAGTGCGCGAGCGATCGCTGCGACGGCATGGTCACCGAGATACATAGGGTTGTCCACCCGCTCCATACGCTCCACCGTGACCGCGCTCCGATATCGAGCCATGAAGTCGCGATAGTTCACGATGCGATTTAAGAGCGCACCTGAGTACGCCGCTGCCTGACCGCGCGGCACTTCCCGTGGAAGCTTCTCTGGCAGCCGGTACCCTGCTCTGTCCGTCGTGTAGTCGACCGCAAGTGGCGCTGCATCGTCGGCCCGTGTTGGGTCGCCGTATGCTTTCTTCACCTCGTGCTTGACCGCCGCTGACAACTTGGTTGGCTTGATTCGCCGGCTCTCCTTGTTGTAGGCGAGCTGGTACTCAAGCGGAATCCCCGCGCAGTTGACCTTCATGCCCAGTTCT
>JAKZVH010000122.1:0-2598 GCA_047516145.1 Gammaproteobacteria bacterium | reverse complement strand
GACCGCTCGGGTGCGCTCCTGGTCCAGCGGCTGACGGAGTGCGGGCACCGCCTGCACGAGAAGGCGATCGTCAGGGACGATCTCGATGCCATCAGAACCTGCGTGGCCTCGTGGGTCGGCGATCCCGAGGTGGAAGTGGCGATCACCACCGGCGGTACCGGCGTGACCGGCCGGGACGGAACGCCCGAAGCGATCGAGCCGCTACTCGAGAAGACAATCGACGGTTTCGGCGAGCTGTTCCGGGCGATCTCCTATCGCGAAATCGGCACCTCCAGCATCCAGTCCCGCTGCTTGGCGGGGGTGGCCAACGGCACCTACGTCTTCTGCCTGCCCGGGTCCACCAACGCCTGCGCCACCGGCTGGGACAGGATCATCGCCCTGCAACTGGACTATCGCACGCGCCCGTGCAACCTGGCCGAACTCTTGCCTCGACTGAAGGAGCCGGGTTAAATTGCCGGCAGCCCGGAAATTCCGGACTCTGGACCTGCATCGCACACCGATTTTCGTCGCGAGGGCGTCGAACCACCGCGGTAGAAGACCGGGGAGGGATACAGGTTAAACCGAGGGGTGGCCCGCAACGGCCTGAGAAGCTGTCCTGAGGCGCCAAACTCGCTGACCCACGACGGGCGAGCGAGGCTGGCCCGCCAGGAGGCAGCTAACCCTTTGAACCTGATCCGGTTAGTACCGGCGTAGGGACGGAACGCGCCGCAAGCATTCCCAACTCGCTATACCTGCCGGCATCCTCATTCGCTCAACAGAACCCCGCCGAGGAGGTGCTCGAGGAAATCGTGGTCACCGCCAGGTATTTTTTCTGGCCCCATATCACATCACCGTTTGGCGCTGCCAACCCAGTTTCGGAGGAACCATGCGCATTACTGCTGAAATTAGCCTGTACCCCTTGCACGACGATCATATTCCCGCCGTGCAATCCTTTGTTCGCGCGATCCGGGAGGTGCCGGGACTCGACTTGACCGTCAACCAGATGAGTACGCAGCTCACCGGCGAGCTTCGCGACGTCAGCCGAGCCATCGAGAAGGCGCTGGAGCATTCGTTTCACGCAGGCCGACCGCAGGTGCTGGTAGCCAAATATCTCAACGCGGACCTTCCCCTCCATGAGCCGCCGGATCTGGGCTCCTGGCCCGCAAATCTCACCAGCGCTCGTCGCGACGGCGTCGCGGCGCCGCGGTGATCGGCTGCGATGATCGAGTTGCTTGCTGCCGCCTGGTCGGCCTTCTCCGTCGCCGAAGCAGCCGGCGTCGCGCTGGCGGTGGCCTACCTGGTCCTGGCCATCCGGCAGAACATCCTCTGCTGGGCAGCGGCGCTGGTGAGCTCGGCGCTCTATACCGTGGTATTTTTCACCGCCCGCTTGTACATGGAATCCGTCCTGCAGATCTTCTATGCCGGGATGGCAGTCTATGGATGGTACCAATGGCGTTTCGCGGGCGACCATGGCGCCGGTGTGCGGGTGCATACCTGGATGCTGCGCCGGCATGCGTTGGTCATCGGCGCGATCACCGCGGCGGCCCTGCTGTCAGGGTGGGGGATGAGCCATACCGATGCCGCTTTCCCCTACGCCGACGCGTTCACTACTGTGGCCGCTGTCGTAGCGACCTTCATGGTCGCGCGCAAGGTGTTGGAAAACTGGGTCTACTGGTTCGTCATCGACAGCATCTCGATCTATCTCTACGTGGCCCGGGAGTTGTACCTGACAGCGGCGCTGTTCCTGTTTTACCTGGTCCTGATCGTTGTAGGCTTCAGAAGCTGGCGGCGCGACTACCTTGCCGGCACTGCCGGCGCTTGACTGGCATGGCAGCAGGCAAATGCAGCTCGAATCCACCATCCTCACGCGACTCGGTCAACTGCTAGGCGTCGAGGCTGACGAGCTGCGCGTGCGGCGACTTCCTGGCGGTATCAGCAACCGCAGCTTTCTGGTATCCGCGGACCGGGGAAAGTGGGTCGTCCGATTGCCGCGCACCGCCGCCGCGCCGCAGACCCTGAACCCTGGCGCTGAAGCACGATTGCTCGCGCTCGCCGACGAGGCCGGACTGACGCCCGAGGTGCTTGCCGCTGACGCCGGCACCGGCGCCCTGATCACCAGGTACGTGGAACGGGCGGCGGCATGGACCGCCGAGCAGGCCCGGGAGCCGCACAACATCGAACGCATGGCAGCCGTGCTGCGCCGCCTTCACGGACTGCGGGCGCCCCCGGAACTCCGTAATTATCGTCCGACGTTGTTGGCCGCAAGCTATGTTGAGGCTGCCCGCAAGGCGGCGCGGGCACACGGAGGGAGCACCGGATTGTCGGGCGAGCAACTCCGTTGGAGCGCCGAGTTCGAGCGCCTGGCGCGAGCGCATGAAACCGCCTTTCCGCCGACCGCGATCTGTCACAACGATCTCGTGGCGGCCAACATTCTCGATGACGGGCAGATCTGGCTGGTCGATTTCGAGTACGCGTTTCGGGCCGATCCGATCCTCGATCTCGCCGGCCTTGCCGGCCTGAACGGATTCGACCGGACCCAACGCCGCCACCTGCTGGATGCCTATTTCGCAACCGACCCCGCCCCGGTCAGCGGCGCACAATTGGACGAGGCGGTCAGAC
>JAKZVH010000121.1:0-2775 GCA_047516145.1 Gammaproteobacteria bacterium | reverse complement strand
TTGTAACGCTCTCCTTTCGTCCATGAGCGTATGTTCGCAGCACGCGAATGCTATATTCCACTGGCCGTGTTCGCGGCGCTCTACAGGGACGCTGCCGAACTTTCGCAGCACATGAATCCGCTGCGCAATTTCGAAGCACGGAAAAATGCCGGCGATCGAGCGTGACTATCCGGTCGGTACCCAGCGGTTCAACGACCGGCTCGGGCATAATGCCTGTCACATCGCTACGATCAGGCGGATGGTAACGTTGGCTGCAATTGGCAGTGGGTGAAGGAGACCCTGGCAACCGATTACGGTGATCGAGAAAACAAAAAACAGTGGTGGAGATTCCGAACCGCCTCGGGAAGCCGGCTGGGAATCCGTCGCCGGCCAGGCGTTTCCCTGGTTGCTGCGCCAGAAAATCACCGTCCCCGGCCGGGTGGCGGGGTATGTCCACCGTGACGAGATTGAAAGCCGGGCGATGCCGACGCGCCGCCGGCTGACGGTCCTGACGGCGTCCGGCGGTTTCGGCAAGACCACCCTGCTTGCGGAATGCTGCCGCAAGCTCCGCCAGGACGGCGTGGCCGTCGCTTGGGTTTCACTGGACGAGCAGGACGAGCCTGCAGTGCTCGACACGTACATCGCCGTCGCCTGCCAAAGTGCCGGGTTGGACCTCCTCGACGTATCGGACCCGGAAGGGACCAGCGTCGGGCCGGAAAGTCGAGTCGGGGTGGTGCTGCGCGAAATCCAGGCGCTTGGCAAACCGTTCGTGATCGCCTTTGACGAGTTGGAACGGCTGAGGAATCCTGCCTCCGTGTCGCTATTGGAATTCCTCCTGCAACGCGGGCCGCCCAATCTGCACCTGGCGATCGCGTGCCGGCAAATCCCGGATGGTCTGAACGTGGCCGGTGCGGTGCTGGACGGCTGGGCCGAGTTGGTGGGGACGGAGGAATTGCGGTTCTCGAAAGCGGAGGTGGCCAGATTCTTCGATCTGAATCTGTCGCGCAGCGATTTGGCTGCCGAGATGGACCGTACGGCCGGTTGGCCGTTTGCATTGCGCATTTCCCACAACCGGATGGAAGGCGGGACGGAAGAGAGCACTGGCGTCGTTCAGGATTACGTCAAGAACTGGGTCGAGTCGCGGCTGTTCGCGGGTCTTGGTTGGGATGACCGGGACTTTCTCCTGGATATCGGGTTGTTCGGCTGGATGGACGCCGCACTGCTGGACGAAGTCCTGGAACGCACCGACTCGGGGCGCCGGTTGCAGTCGATGCGCGTGCTTGTCGGGTTGCTGGAGCCGGTGAGTGGCGGTGCAGCCGAAAGCTGGCGGCTGCATCCGCTGGTGCGCGAGCATTGCGCCGAGCGGTTGTTCCGGGAAAACCCGCAGCGCTTCCGTTCCATTCACCGGCGGATTGCCGAGGCCCTTGGCCGGCGTGGCGATACGGTGGCGGCCATGCGTCACGCCGTCGAGGCCGGTGAACCGGTCCTGGCGGGCGAAATTCTGGAGCGTGTGGGCGGCGTTCGCCTGTGGATTCGGCAGGGGATCGTGCAGCTTCTGGCCGCGGACCGGTGGTTGAGCGAGGAGGTTATCTCGATGCGGCCGAGGCTGGCGCTGGTGCGTTGCGTCGTTCTGGTGATGGCGGGGCGATTGGACGAGGCCCGGAAGCTCTTTCGCGAATTGGCCGCAACGCGCCCGGCCCGCGACAATGCCGATCGCGACGCCGATTTCGAGTACGCAGTGGACGATGGCATCGTTCGCGGCGTCATGGCCCTTTACGGGGGAGTACCGATTGGCTCGGATTGGTTCCGAACGCTGTCGAGCGATTATGCGCGGTTTACGGCATCTCAACGTCTCGATCCCCTGACGCATGGGTTCATGGAGTATGGACTGTGCGTAATCCACCAATTGAAGGCGGAGTTCGGCCCCGCGCTCAAGCGGCTTGCAGGCGCCCGGCAGCTCCTCGAACAGAGCCAGTACATGACGATGTACGGGCAATTGCTGCGAGGCCAGGTGGCCATGGCGCAGGGCCAGGTGCAGGACGCCGAATCGCACTACCGCACGGCGCAGCGGATTGCGAGGAAGGGTTTTCTGCTCGATCCCGTGTCGGCGCCGCTCGCCGAAGTCGTGTTGCGGGAGCTGGCGCTGGAATGTAACCGGGTTTCCTCCGCCGCGGCGCTGCGCAACGTTCCGGGCGTGTTGCTGAAATATGGCGTTCCCTTCTCGAGCTTTGCCACGGCCAGTTGCCTGGCGATCGAACTGAGGCTGCGGCGCCGGCGAATCGATCAGGCGCTGACGGTGGCGGATGGATTGCTGGAATTCGTGCGCGACGCCGGAATGGCCTCGCTCGTAAGGTACCTGGCGGCATTGCGCACTTCGGTGCTGGTGATCGGCGGGCGGGTCGGGGACGCCGGACGGGCCTGGCGGCTGGAGGGTCTGCCGGAGGATTCGCAAGGCTGTGTGGACCTGACCGGTCAGGGTTGGAGGGAAATGGAGGCGGTGTCATGTGCGCGCCTTCGTTTGCTGACCGCCAGTGAGCGGTTTGAGGGGGGCCGCGTCCTGGCCCGCGAATTGATCTCGGTAGCCATCGACCGGCGCTTGCGGAGGACCCAGATGCGCGCTTTGGCGTTGTCGGTGGTGCTGGAACAGCGCGCCGGCGAGCCGGAGTCGGCGGTGGGGCATCTGGAGGAATTTCTGAATTTGTTTACCGAATCCCCCTACGCCTGGCCGCTGGTGCAAGAGCGGGCGGATTCCACGGCGGTGGTGACGAGGTTTCTCGATCTCAATCCGGGCTCGCC
>JAKZVH010000120.1:0-4932 GCA_047516145.1 Gammaproteobacteria bacterium | reverse complement strand
GCGTACTACCGCGTCCAGGCGACAAACCTCGTCGCTGACATGGCGGAAAGAATTCGAAGCAATCCCCTCGGACTCGACGCCTACACCGGTCCCGGCGCGGCACACGATTGCGCTCCGACCGTCGAGAGCGAAAGCGTCGAGTGCACACCGGAGCAATTGGCCGCTCACGATCTCCACCTCTGGGAACGGTCATTGCGATCGAGCCTGCCAAATGGCGAGTGGCGGATACAGATCGATGCCGGAGCACTGCCGCCGCGCTACCGCATTGAGGTGTCCTGGGACGAGATCGGCCAGGGCCGGGTCCAATACCAAATCGACATCCGGGTTGCACTGAAATGAGTACCGCGGCGCAAACGGAGCGAACGGCGAGCGTCGCCGGATTGCCATGGCCGGCCTCCTCCGGTCTGACGCTTGTCGAACTGGTCGTGGCGATGGCCATCGGTTCGTTTCTCGTGGTCGGCGCGATCACCGTATTCAACCAGGGGCAAGCGGCCTTTCGAGTCAACGAGTCCAGTGCACGACTGCAGGAAAACGCCCGATTGGCGCTGGCCATCCTGGAGTCCGACGTACGCATGGCAGGCTATTTCGGCCTCACGTCACGCGCAAGCGTAATCGTCAATAAAGCGTCCGCCACGGAGCCGATTCCGGCAGACCTCGCCGTTCGAAACGACTGCGGGCAGAATTGGGCAATCGACCTCGATGCCCCCGTGTCAGGCGCAAACAATGGCTTCGATTGGGGCACGTGCGAGCCCTATGGTCGGGCCAATGCCGACGCCGACACATTCGTCGTACGGCGCGCAAGCGAAGCTCCAACGCCCGCGGACGAGTTGCGTGCCGGCACGCTGTACCTCCAGTCGGCGCGCTACGGGGTTGGGCTGATCTTCACGTCCGGCTCGCCGATGGACTATTCTCCGCCGCCCCCAGGATCGCGGAGTTTTCGACTGGTGACCCGGGGATACTACATAAGCGAGCACTCATCGCTGGATGAACCGGGCAACCCGGTCCCGTCGCTGAGGGTAAAGACATTGGCGGGCGGTTCCCGGGGGCCCGGGATCGTGGATCGGGAAGTCCTGCCGGGAGTCGAGGATCTGCAAGTTCAATTCGGCGTGGATACGGATCCGGTGGGGCACGCCGGACGCGGGTCGATCAATCGCTACGTCAATCCCGGCGATCCCATCATCGACCCCAACACTTCGGCGTACCTGCCCGAGACGCGGGTGCTCACCGTGCGAGTCTGGCTGCGACTGCGAGCCGAGTTGCCGGAACAGGGATTCGTCGACACCAGGGAATACGTCTACGCGGATCAACTCCACCCGGCCATGAACGATCGATTCCGACGCCTCGTAGTGACCCGAACCATTCGGCTTCGCAACGCCGGCCTCGGAATCCCGGCGATGCTTGCGGCGAGTACGTCGCGGCGCCGCACCGCAAGCGAGCAGTTGTGCTAACCCGAAAGTCTTGCCGGCGTTCGTCGCGAGCGCGTGGAGGCGCCGCCGTAGCGGGGCTTGCGGGGCAACGCCAGTCGGGTGTTGCCCTGATTGTGGGCCTGCTGTTTCTCATGGTGCTCACGGTGATCGGTACCTCAAGCATGAATACGGCCACGCTGGAGCTCGTCATGGCAGGCAACGCGCAATTCCGGGAAGAGGCGTTCCAAGCCGCTGAAACGGGTATCGACCTGGCGATTGCGCAGCACGCCTACAGCATCGAATCGCCGGCCACGCTGCCCGCCACTTCGCTGGGTGACGGCAGCTATTCGACACGGGCCGTGGTCACCTTCACCCAGTCCACGCCGGTGCCCGATCTGGCCTTCAGCCTGGGCGACGGGCCGAGTGCATTGCAGGCGTTTCACTTTGAAATCGTTGCAGTGGGTATGGCTCCTCGCAATGCCGAATCGACCCACAACCAGGGCTTTTACGTTCTTGGACCGGGAGGTTAGGGCCTGTTGACGCTATCCGATATTGCGTTAACAGGCCCTGGTCCGGATGCGATTTTATACGCCATGAAGACGAGAATCTGCACCCTTCTCTGGCCGGCAAACACCGGATACCGGGCATGGATGCCGGCAGGCGCGCTTTGTGTGTTGCTCGGAGCGATGCCGGCCGCGGGCGACGATACGGAGCTATTCGTCAACGATACGCGTCGGTTTCCGGACTCCAGGCCAAACGTTCTGTTCATCATGGACACGTCCGGCAGCATGACCACTCTTGTCGAAACCCGGTCACGTTACGATCCGGCGGTGCGATACCCGGGCCGCTGCGACCCGGCTCGCGTTTACTGGCGCACGGGCCGTGGCGACCCGCCGGCGTGTTCCAGCAGCCGCTGGTTTGAACGGACCGCACTGGTTTGCCGCAGCGGTCTCGATGCATTCGCGCGAGGCGTCGGACACTACACCAACCGCTTTGCCCAATACGACGCCGCGACAGTCACCCGCTGGGAACGGCTTGACGAAGCGGGGAAAACACGGCTGGTGGAATGCGAAAACGATGGCGGCCTCCACGGCAACGGCATCGACCGGCTTGCGGTCTACGCTCGCGATGCGGACGACGGCCGCCCCTGGAGCGCCGATCCCCGCGACGAAGTCGGCTGGGGCCAGAATCCCACCGATCGCCTCTACACGGTCTACGATGGCAACTACCTCAACTGGTTCCACAGCCCCCCCGATACGTCGTTACCTCGCCTTCAGGTCCTGAAGGATGCTGCGACAGCGGTGTTGAGCCGGATGGACGGCGTCAATGTTGGCTTGATGCGACTCAACATCGATCAGGGCGGTTCGGTCATCTTCCCGCTGGAAAACATCGCAACGGCACGAGCGGGCATTATCGACAGCGTCAACGCACTGACCGCCGAGGGTTGGTCCCCCCTCGCAGAGACCCTGTACGAAGCCCATCAGTATTTCTCGGGAGGGAATGTGCACTACGGCGACCGACAGGGCCCGCAACGCTCGGTACCCGGCGCCCGCGATCCCGCCAGCGGAGGACGGGCTTACGAATCTCCGCTCCATCTCTCCTGCCAGAAGAATTTCATCGTGCTCCTTACCGATGGCGCTCCGACGCTGGACGTGGACGCGGACGACAGAATCTCTGCGCTCCGGGGATTTTCCGCCCTTGTCGGACCGCGCTGCGATGGGACCGTGGATGGCGCCTGCCTGGACGACATCGCCGCCTACCTGTTTTCGGCTGACCTGAATCCTGACCTTGGGGGCCAACAGAATGTCGTCACGCATGCAGTCGGGTTTACGGCGGATCTCCCGATTCTCGAGTCTACGGCGGCACGGGGTGGCGGCGCCTACTTCACGACCGATAACAGTGCCACGTTAGCCTCCGTGCTGAGCGATATCGCGATCTCTATCCGAGATACCGAGACCACGTTCACGTCGGCCACCGTGCCGGTGAACGCGTTCAATCGCCTGCGACACCACGACGAGTTGTACCTGGCGATCTTTCGCGCCTCCGACGCGGCCCGATGGCCGGGCAACCTCAAGAAATACCGGCTGCGCGCCACCGACGGCGCAATCCTCGACGCCGCGGGCCGGCTTGCGATCGACCCGGTCAGCGGGTGGTTCGCGCCTGACTCGCGCAGCTTCTGGTCAACCGCCGCGGACGGTGCGAACGTGGCACTGGGCGGCGCCGCCGGCAGGATCCCGGATCCAACCTCGCGCGGGGTCTACTCGTACCTGGGCAATCCGTTGTTGACCCATCCCGGCAATGCCGTACACCGCGCCAACCCATTGATCGACGCGGCATTGCTCGGAATCGGGGATCCCGGCGACCCCGCCCGCGACGAACTGGTCGACGTCATACGCGGAATGGAGGTCGTTGGAGGCCGTAACGGCAATCCCGGGAATCGAATGGGGGACCCGCTCCACGGAAAACCGGCATTGATCACCTATGGCGGCACCTCAGGGAATCCCGACCCCGCGGATCAAGCCATTTACCTGGCCACCAATGACGGATACCTGCACGCCATCGATGCACGGACGGGCATTGAACGCTGGACGTTCGTACCGCCCGAGTTCATCGGCGATCAGTCACTTCTTCATGCCGACGACGCCTATCGGGGAAAGCACTACGGAATCGACGGCAACGTCAGCGCCTATCTTCACGCCGACGGCGATGGAGTCATCGAACCCGACGAGGCCGAGCGCGTGTACCTGTTCTTCGGGATGCGCCGTGGCGGCTCGTCATACTACGGTCTGGACGTCACGCGGGTGGACTCCCCGCAAGTGCTCTGGCGAATGGATCGCACGTCGTTGCCTGGCGTTGGGCAGACCTGGTCCACGCCAATGCCGACTCGAATAGAAATTCAGGATACGGTACAAAACGCCCTGAACCTGGTGCTGGTTTTCGGCGGCGGCTACGACACCAGCCAGGACCAGCCACCAGGGAGTACCGATCGTAGCGGCAATGCACTCTTCATCGTCGATGCACTCAGTGGCAATTTGCTCTGGCACGCAAGTCAGGCGAACTCGAACTTCGATTCCACCGACATGGCGTATTCCATTCCCGCCGATGTTCGGGTTATCGATCTCGACCGCGACGGGTTTGCCGATCGATTCTACGCCGCGGACATGGGCGGGCAGGTCTGGCGGTTCGATGTCTTCAATGGACAACCCGCCGAGCGGTTAATCGCCGGAGGAGTGATCGCCCAACTAGGGGGCGCGCCGCGTCCCGCTCCGGACGCCAGGGAGACGCGCCGATTCTACTACGCGCCGGACGTGGCGCTCGTGAACACACGCGCACACCAATTCATGCATATCGGTGTCGGTTCCGGTCACCGTGCCCGTCCCAACAGTCCGCATACGCAGGATCGCTTCCACGCGCTACGCGACTACGCCGCCTTCAAAAATCTGACCGAGAGCGAATACGCGGCCATGACACCGATCGCTCCCGCCGACCTGGTAGACATCACGGACAATTTGGGTCAGACGATACC
>JAKZVH010000119.1:0-2835 GCA_047516145.1 Gammaproteobacteria bacterium | reverse complement strand
GCCTCCACCAGATCCACGATCATTTCCGCACCAACCGTACTCTTGCCGGACCCGGGTGGCCCCTGGATCGCAAGATAGCTGCCATCAAGCTGAATCGCGCGTTTCCGCGCAACGGTCCCGGGATCCACACCACTTTCGGTGATCTCTACAGGTGGCCGACGCATGAGGAGTTCGCGCGCGGCGCGAAACGGTCCATCGCCGCCCATCCCGCAATCCAGAACGTGACGGGCCAGACGTTGAAGACTCAGAGGCTTGTCACCAGGCCCAACCCAATCGTGAAGAATCGCGGAAGTGGCAGTCGGGACCGGCCTGGCGGCACCGAGCTTGAGTTCAACCCACGGCCCGTTCGCACTACGCCCGAAATCGAAGACGCTGCCGACACCGGCCTCGTTGATCTCCCTCCGCGGATCGTGGAGTTCCTTGCCCGTCTCCATTCGGTATTCCTGATCCGGAAACCCAAAGCGATGGAGTTTGGAACGCGACCGGGGGGTCGGATCCATGCGGGAACTCAGATAGCTCAACTGGCCCAAAGCGTCCGGCTCGTCGCGCCGTCCCTCATCGTCGAGTTCGTCCCTCAGGAAGAAGTAGCGCCACCAGGAAGACCGACCCTCGCGACGGTGCCAGTCAAGCAACTGAGCCAGAAGCCATTGTCCGTGCTGGCCATGCTCCCGCTCGGTTGCCTCGGCCGGCACACCCTGCAGCAATGATTCGACGAGTTCCCGGACTTCCTTTTGCTTGTCGGAGTCTTCGGTGGCTTCCCGCTCCGGCGCGGCAGGCCGCTTCAGGATCCCTCCCAGTTCCCTATCCAGTTCGGATCGCTGGCCCTCGAGCCAATCCCGCAGGCCCAACGTCGATACGCAGTCGTCGCGGTTATATCGGCTGATCCGTCGCAGAAGTTCCGACTGCGGGTCCCCCTCCGCGTCGTCCAGCCAAGTCTCAAATTCAACGACGCTCTCGTTCGCATCTCGCAGTTCTTCGTCTCGTCGGAACCCATAGAGGGGCTCCAGCCGCTTGATGGAATAGCTCTCCACAGACGCCCGAATACCCTGTCGCACACAGCGGAAGAGATCCACGAACACCTGTCCTCGAAGCAGCTGGTCCAGCTCGGACTCACGAGCTCCGTAAAAGCCTGCCAGGCGCTTCAGGGTCGTGGTTTCGTAATGGTGATAGTGGTAGATGTGCATTCCGGGATGCGCAGTGAAGCGCTCCATGAAAAGCTTCATGCACTGCTCGAATGCACGGCGTTCCGCAGCCCGGGACGGTCGGCCGCAGTCATCCAGCGACCAGACTTCGTGAAACACGGGGTTCTCGCAACCGCGCGCACGTGGCTCGATCACGCCGAACAGATACTCGAAACCGTCTGCCTGGGAATCGCTGTAAAACGGGTCTCCCTCGATATCGAAGAACAGGTCTCCGGGCGCCGGTTCCGGGAGCATGGAGAGCCCATGATTCGAAAGCAGGCAGCCCTCGCGGTCGCGGGCCGGAGGCAGGCGTTCGGAGACGATCCATTCGTCACGCTCCTGGCCCCGCGCCCGCGCCTCGCGCTCGCCACGCACCTGAATCGCCGCCTGCGCCTGCAGTTTGCGAAGCGTCGGAGCACCGACGCCCTCGATCTTTTCCGGCAGGGCCGGTGAGGGCTCCGCCAACTCCGCGCGGGTACCTATTCCAGATGTGGTGCGCAACTTCCGTCGCTGTCGGGTGTGCAGATTCGCCACCAGAGCCAAATCATCTTGCTCTCTCCACCATTTTCGGCAGTCCGGCACCCATCGGCAGTATTCGCAGTGTTCGACCGGCTCCGGCTCCGTCGTGACTGTGTGAGGATCAAACGCGATCAATTCGGCTTCGAACTCCCGGACCAGGAGACGGTAGTACGCGGCGTATTCGGCGAACCGGAACGTCACGGTTTGTCTCTCAACTCCCCCGAGCGCCAAGTGCATGAACTCGGGGGACGTGCCTTGCAACTCGCCCAGCAGATCGGAGTACATGCAGAGTTGCAGTACGGCGGCGGCCGTGGGGCGGCGTTTGAGTTTCGTGTCCCAAACTTCGTACTGCCAACGCCCCGACGCAGGCGGATTCCTTCCCGCGCCCGCATCCGTCCGAACGAGGAAGTCGGCAATTCCCAAGCGCCGCCCGTCGAACAGGACCGCCTGGTAGATCACCTCAACCCCGCTCCGGATCGCCGCCACGGTCGCGTCCCGGGCTTCCGTAAGCTCCATCGCACCACGCCGATCGAATCCGATTTCGGTGATCGTCTTCCCCTCGGCCGCGCGCTCGTTACGAAAGCACTCTTCATGCTGCAATCCCCGTTTGGCCAGCCGATCCAGAAAGAGGTCCTTGCGCATCGGCCGCGTTCGAATTCCGTGAGCCACACCGGCTTCGAGTTGCGCCAGGTGGCGACATTCGGCGAAACCCGCCAGGTCCGTCGCCGAATACAAAAGTCGCCCGTTCTTCAGTTCCATCGCAATGCTTCGCGCTCCTCCTCTCCTTGCAGGGCTCGTACTCGTTTCAGCAAGAGAGCTGCTTTCCCATCTCAGGCATACATCTTGGCCGCGTGAACGCCACCCGGTTGGTTGGCGCTGCGGCCTCCGCCAACTTCCGGCTGGCGATGCAGGTCTGAAGGCCGGCGGTCGCTCACCGTCCCGTCTGGGCGGCGAAAGTCTCGGCGCAACCGGCGCAGCAGAACCAATAGGTCTCCCCGCCGGACTCCACGCGGTGGGGCGAGTCCCGGGACACGGTCATTCCGCAGATCGGGTCCACCGCGAGGTCGTTCGCCGGAAGTTCCAGCGAGATACCGACCGCGGGGGACGGGGCGTGCTCTTCCGGGGCCACTTGCGC
>JAKZVH010000118.1:0-6021 GCA_047516145.1 Gammaproteobacteria bacterium | reverse complement strand
TTGCCGCAGGTCCTCCGGCGGATAGAGCATCATCGTGAAATAGCCCTGCCCGGCCTCGTCGGGGTCCGCATAGGTCAGTAGATTTGTCTTGACCCGACCACCGGCGACCTTTAAGTCGAGCACGAAATCGCGGTTGGGAATGGTCGTCCGCGAAGCGAGTTCGATTCGGGCGGTGGTGGCGCCGGTGCGGATGTCGTCGATCGTGTGGCTCGACTTGATGGCCTCGATCGCCACACCCGCATCGAGTTCGACGGTGATGCCGATGTCGTGTCCGGAGCGTTCGTTGGGGCGCAGATACCTGACAGCCGTGCCCGCGCCTGGCAGTGCCCATTGCGAACGCGGTTGCGCACGGACGGGGTCGGCGGAACCCGGCGGGTTGTAGCGCGGGCCGACGACGGCGGGAAAGACGAACGAGTACCAGCCGTCGCGATAGGCCAGCGTGTGGAAATACCGGATGTTGACGTCGATGGAGTTGCCGGGCTCGATATTCGCGACCTTCTGCTCGAAGATATTCGGGCGATGTTGCGTGAGCAGGCTCGCCTGGTACCCTTGCTCGCGCGCTTCCCTGTAGATCGCCTCGGCTTCGGCGCGCTCCCGCAGGATGCCGCGAATGCGCCGCTCGCCGATGGTCATCACGAATTCGCTGACCGCTGCCTTCTCGGGCAGGGGAAAGACGTAGGCCGCCTCGATCTTGACGTCGTACGGATTCTCGAATTGCTGCGTCACGTCGACGGTGCCGACGTAACCCGTCACCTCGGCGCGCACCTCCGTGTGTTTGAGCGGCAGCGCGACTTCGAACGGGCCTCGACCGCCAGACTCGCTCGCGGGGAAGTGTCTGGCGATCAGTGCCCCCGAGCCGGGCTGCGCATCGTCGCGTGCCGCGGCGGCCGCCGCGCGGTCGGTTCGGCTCGGCATCGCGATGATCCAGAGGTCCTCGCCTGGGGACAGGGTGGCGAGCAGGGTGTTCCTGTCCCGCTCCGCGTCTTGGCGGATGCTCTCCGGGGTCCTGTTCGCGACGGCGCTTCCCGCCAGTCCAGCGATACGCTCCGCAACGGTTGCCGGTTCTGCCGTGTCCCGGCTAACCCGGGTAGACGTCACCACTATCTCCTCCAGCGCTTGCGGTTCCGGGGGTATTTCACCGGGCGGGATTCCCATCGGGATGTGGGCGCAAGCCCCGAGCACGACGGCAACTACGCACCCGGCGACGAACGCCGGGAATCCTTTCTTGAATGCCTGCAACTTCATGGTTCGTTATCTCCCTTACGGGGTCTCAAATTCTATGGATGCCTGGATGGATTCGCCGTCGGCGCCGCCGGCAGCCACCAGGCGAAGTTCGTAGTCCGGGTCGGCCGATCCGCTCAGCTGAACGTGAATGCGCGCGACGCGCCCTCTGCCGGTGGGCAGTTCCGCCGCGGGCCCGAGGGTGAAGTCCGCCACGACGATGCGATCCGCCCGGCCCTCGCTCACGGCCTCGAGATCGTAGTAGGGAGTCCCCGCGAACGCCGGGCTCTCGCCATTCTCCACACCGACGACCAGCATCTGCCCCGCCGATTCGCGCAACTCGAACTGCCAGGCGGCCAGCGGCTCGGCGGTTTCCAGGTAGATGTCGAGGGTCGCGAACCGGACGCTGTTGTCGATGGCCTGCGGCCACGCGGACAGGCTCGCGAGCACCGTCATGGCCAGCACGGCGCCCCAAGCGGACATCTTCAGCGGCAACGGGTTCATAGCGTCCTCGGAGTTCCGTTCAATGCCACGACGCGCATCGCGAACGCGTCGATCTCCGATTGAGTCACCGGCCCCTGCGCTGCGCCAATTCGCGCCAGCGCGAACGCATCGAGAATGTCGACGGCGCCCGATCCATCGATGTCGCTTGCCAAGAGCACGGTGGCGGCCGGGAGGTCCGGTTCGGCGACGTACCGGGTCCGTACGAGCAGCACGCCGACCAGGAGGCTCGCCGCCACGGTTCCCACCATCCCCCAGCGACGAGCCGTCGATCGCCTTCGCTTCAGCCGGGCGGCATGTTGCGGCCGTTCGGCAAAGTGAGCCCGGGCCGCCTCGGCGACGCGCCGGTCGACGGCCGGTGTCAGCACCGTGACGTTGCTGTCGAGCCGCGCCAGACCCTCGACGAGTTCGCCCGGCAGATCGATGGTGTCGTTGTCAGCGTTCATGTTCATTCCTATGGGGTGAAGTGCAGCAAGGGGGCAATAGGTTCAGATTTGATTCGGATCGTCGGTTTCCGCGATTGATCTCAGCGCCCTGGTGGCCAGGTGCAGGCGCGACTTGACGGTTCCGGTGGGGATCTCGAGGACCTCCGCAATCTCGTTCAGCGACATGCCGTCGACGAAGCGCAGCAGCACGACTTCCCGATGGCGGCTGGACAGGCTGGACAACAGTCTGGACAGATCCTCGTAGCGCGGGTCGATGGACTTCGGATCCGGCAATTGGTCCGGATCGAGTTCGCTGGGCGCCAGCCGCCGCTGGCGACGAAGTGCATTCAGCGTCAGATTTTTCGCGACGGGATAGAGCAACGATCGCAGTTGCGCGGTCAGCGTGAGCCCGTCCCCACTTGGCGGGAACTTCTTCAGCAGGTAGAGAAACGTCTCCTGAAGGACGTCGGCCGCAATTTCCCGATCGGAACAGAACCGCAGCGAAACTCGCACGACATAGTTGCGATGCCGCCGGTAGAGCGATTCGAACCCCGCGGTCGCCTCATCCCGGGTCCCGCCGTTGCACAGCGCGACCAACTCCGCGTCGCTGAGTTTGTCCAATCGCCGATTCTCTTTCTAGGCGGCAGCCCTCACGACAGCATCCCGCAGGCCTTCGAGCAGGCCTTCCACGCGGGCCATGCGTTCGCGCAGTTCCGCCAAGCCTTGCTCGACGGCCAACAGCCGGTCTTCCAGGCGCTCGTGACGTTCTATCGCTGCCTTCTCGCTGGATTTCAAGTCATCCCGCCAGCGCTGTTCGATGAGGACCAGACGGTCTTCAAAGCGGTCTTCCAGACGGTCGATGCGGCGATTCAGCCGCAATATGAGCCCGGCCAGCGAAACGCCGACGGCGATGATTGCGATGAGCTCCACGGTCATTCGCAAAACCTAACACACGGGTCAATTGGCTCGCCAGGGGAAAAAGTCGAACAAGTCCCCGCATTTTGCAATCCGCAACGCATTTATATAGTGTCTGGCGCTCGCCAAGCAGCAGGCATTCCAATTGCCCTGGACGATAGTGAAGATCAGCTTCGGCGAGGTCCGCCGCCTGCTGGAGTTCCGCGGCCTGCCCTTCGAACCGTGAGCGCCCGCACATCATGAGCGAGCCGCGAAGCCAGCGGGCCCTGGCAACGACCGGGATCTGGAAGGGGCTACACCCGGGCATGGCCTGGGCTTCCAAGGGCATGGTGTTGGCGTTCGTGGCGTTTACCGTGCTTTACGTCGACACGGCCGGCGCCGTTTTCTCGAGCATCCGCACCTGGATCGAAGCCACGTTGACCTGGTACTACATCATGGTGGTCTGCATCGCGCTGCTGACCGCCCTGGTGCTGATGTGCAGTCCGTTCGGCCGGGTCCGGCTGGGCGACGACGACGCCAGGCCCGAATTCAGCAGGTTCTCGTGGCTCGCGATGCTGTTTTCCGCCGGAATCGGCATCGGGCTCCTGTTCTTCTCCATCTACGAACCCCTGTTCTACTTCGACAACACGCTCTCGGCCGGCTATCCCAACAACCCTCACGCCGACCGCGCCGGGGCGCTGGCGCTGGATGAACTGCGCGCGGTGCACGCCATACGCGCAACCTATTTTCATTGGGGCATTCACGGCTGGGCGGTCTATGGCCTCGTCGGGCTGTGCCTGGCCTACTTCGGCTTCCGGAAGAAGCTGCCGCTGACGCTGCGCTCGGCGCTCCATCCGGTCATCGGCGACCGGATCTACGGCCCCGCCGGGGACGCGGTGGACCTGCTGGCGGTCTTCGGCACGGTGTTCGGGGTCGCGACCTCCCTCGGGCTCGGCGCCACGCAGATGGCAACCGGGCTCAACGTGCTCTTCGGGCTCGATTCGGGTCTGGTCACTCAGATCGCACTCATCGGTTTCATATCCTCCGCCGCGACGCTATCGGCCGTCTCCGGCGTGGGCCGCGGCATCCGCATCCTCTCCGAATGGAACATCCGCCTGAGCATCGTGTTGCTGGCGTTCTTCCTGTTCTTCGGGCCGTTCGACTGGCTGCTGGGATTTCTCGCCGCCACCGCCTGGGACTATGTGCTGAACTTCGTGCCGATGGGATTCTGGCTCGCCGCCGAACCGGGGCATGCGGTCTGGCAGAGCAACTGGACCGTCTTCTATTGGGGCTGGTGGATATCCTGGGCGCCCTTCGTCGGCCTCTTCATCGCCCGCATCTCCCGGGGTCGCACCCTGCGGGAATTCGCTGTCGCTGTCCTGTTCGTGCCGGTCGGCCTGTCCATGCTCTGGATCGGCGTACTCGGCGGCAACGCGCTCTACATGGAGTTGCACGCCGCCGGGGGCGTCGGCACCGCCGGTGTCCTGGACCTGGTGCGCGCGGCGAACTACGAAGCTGCGCTGTACGGCACGATCGACCGCCTGAGCGATGTGGCCTGGCTGACCTGGGCCATGTCGGCGCTGGCAACGCTGCTGCTGCTCACCTGGTTCATCACCTCCGCGGACTCCGGCACGCTGGTCATCACCACCATGCTCAGCATGGGCGACCGCCATCCGCCCAAGCGTTTCCGCGTCGTCTGGGGCCTGGGCCAGGGAATGGTTGCCGCCGTGCTGCTGTTGGCGGGCGGCCTGCAAGCCCTGCAAACCGCCTCCGTCGCCGCAGCCGTGCCGGTCAGCGTGGTGCTGTTGCTGATGATGTTCGGACTCGTGAAGTCGCTCGTGCAGGATTCGGGGGCGGTGGTTGAGGGGTAGCGGGTCGCGTTGTGCTGGCCGGTTTTCGCGACTCCGGAAGGTAGTCCGTTACTTGTCCCGAACAAGCGGGATGAAGTCGTGGCTGGTCATTGGTTCATGTGAACCCAAGTCTCCGGTCATCTCGATAAAAACCCGCTGTCTGGATGGAGCTGGCTGAGGATTGATACGCACGACGTGAGCCTTGTATTTGCCAGGCGTTGTAACCATGGCTGCCGTCAGGTCATGGACCAGGTAACGCGGCGCCCAACCGATCATAAAGTAGTCCATTGTCTGGACTTGCAAGGCCACGGTGCCTGTCGGATTTGTAAGCTCCAGCGTGAGATACAACTTCTCATTCGGCTCCAGCTTCGCGAGCCGCTGCTGAGCGGCGGGATTTGTATATCTCGCTCCGTGAAGGAAAAAGCGACAGCTAAAGCTACGATCCGCGCGCTTCTCGATCTTGGGGAAAACTTCGTACCAATCAGTAACACGCCGACCGCCGTTCGCCGATAGAATCTCGATCGGGTCGGCCGTTTGAGGAAGATCAAGATTGTTCAAATAGCTCCGGCGATCTGGTCGGCGCGGCGCGATGATGCGATTCCTGAACAACGGGAATAGCTCAGATGCTCGGTAGTCTTCCCGAATTTCAGGGAAGTCCAGGGCCAGCGGAAACCCGACTTCTTCCACGGCTCGCTCGGCCCCGCGTGTATACCGAAAGCGATATAGCGGCCGCTCGATGTCAGTATCAAGCCGCCCAACCGGATACCACTTGCGGCTAGACTCTTTATCTTGCCATGCGAGATATAGAGTTCTCTCGATCATGTAATGGCCTCCCGCAATTGGTCAAGATCATAGACCATCAGCTCAACAGCGAACTTCCGGGCCAGAGTACTCATCCAGTCCGAAGGAACGCGACCCACGATTTCGCGTAACGTGTTCTCGTTTAGGCTATCGAGTTTTGGCACGGTTGGGCGGAAGAGTTCCGGGCCGTCCCGAGCAGCCCGCCGCACCAATTCCAGGGGGCTCGGCCCGCGACGCTCGGTTTCGGACCAGTATATGCCGCCCCTTCCCTTCTCCGAATAGCGGCCCACTTTGTTTTCCTCCAAATAAATCGCGCGACGCGCGTCGCG
>JAKZVH010000117.1:0-4133 GCA_047516145.1 Gammaproteobacteria bacterium | reverse complement strand
CTCGTGGTCGGAGAGGCGTTTCTCCATCACTCCGTAGAGGCGGCGGGCTTCGTTCTTGTACCGGTCGATGGCGTAGGGGATCTGCTCCTTGGCGCCGATGAAATGGTGCGCCTGGCCGAACATCGGCCCTACCCCGCCCATCTGGAACATGAGCCACTGCATGACGTCGTAGCGTGCCCGCGATTCCTGGGGCAGGAAGCGGCCGCCGGACTTTTCCGAGAGGTACAGCAGGATGGCGCCGGACTCGAACAGGCTATAGGAACCGCCGCCCGGACCGTCCTGGTCGACGATGGCGGGGATCTTGTTGTTGGGACTGATGGCGAGGAAATCCGGCGCGAACTGCTCGTCCTTGCCGATGTTGATGGGATGCACATTGTACGGCATCTCCAGCTCTTCCAGCATGACGGAGACCTTGCGGCCGTTGGGGGTCCTCCAGGTATACAGATCGATCATGATGCCTCCTTCGGATCCATCTTGACTTGCTTGGGCGCCCAAGGCAACGGCAGGGGGTATCTCTTGCTGATCCGGCCCGCGACGAGCCCGGCCAGGACCGCGAGCATGAACAGCACGACCGGCCTGACGCGGACGCCGAAGGACGGCGTGGCGGAAGCCACCGCGACGGTTTGCGCGATCTCCGTCCCCTGTCGCCCGCCTCGCGTGGTGGCAACGGCCGACACCCTATGGGGCGAGGCGTCGACGAAGTGGAACGCAAGATCGAGCGCGCCGCGCGTGGGCACCCGGTTCAGCCGGAATATCTCCCTGCCCTTTTCGAGCTGCACGACACGGAGGGTCACCGTGGCGGGCACGGACTCTCCCGATCCGGGGTCCGCGCCGCGCCATCGGATGGTGCTCGGATGACCCACGCGGGGCGGCGTCACCGTCAACTCTCCGTTGAGCCCCGCGGCTCGGACGGATTCCGCGCCGAGACTCCAGCTCGCTCCGGCACCATACAGGAGCGCGATCATGAGAACGCCCGCCACGCCCGTGGGAGCGGAAAAGATTCTGCCCGCGATGAAACCCAGGAGGAAGAGCGCCACGACAAAGCCGGCGAAGAAGGCTGTCTTCGCGCGGTTCTCGCGCACCTGGAGCGAGAAGGACCGTTCGAGCCGGCGCCCTTGTTCATCCGTGGCGGTCACGTCGAGCCGGTAGACGCCTCGAATTGGAAAAACGTAGTCCCAGGAAAGCGCTCCCGTTACGCTGGCAAGGTTCATCTCGATGAGACGGGTTCCCTCAATCAGCGGGAAGTCGGTGGCGACGAGGGTACCGGGTGGCGGCGCCGTGAGGCGGATGGAGAGGTCTACCGGGCCACCGGGTCTCTCCCCAACTCTATCGAGGTCGATGGTGATGTTGGCCGAGTCCTTCAGGGGACGCAGCAGCATTGTGTCCGGTGACACGTGGACGCTGATGGCGCTGTGGTGCCCCTGGGCCGCAGCGACACCCGCTGACAACCAGACGGCCGGGACCAGAAACAGCAAACGGGCAACGATCGCGAACTGCTTTCCCGAGTCTGGCGAGAACGGACGTCTAAGCCGGCCCGCAGGTCGCGATGTGGATGGGTTGGAAAGGATGCCGGCTAGTGGCACGGAACAATGGCCAAACCATGACGGAAGTCATGCAGGGCATCGTGAACGGGAGGATACGCGGCGGCCAGACTCACGTACATGAGAACGCCCACCACCGCCATGAACGCCGCGGATCTCAGGTAAAAGGACAATCCATCGGACATCACCGCGGTGAGTCCGGACGCGGCGCTTCGAGTCAGTCGGG
This sequence comes from Gammaproteobacteria bacterium, assembly GCA_047516145.1. Classification (GTDB taxonomy): domain Bacteria; phylum Pseudomonadota; class Gammaproteobacteria; order Steroidobacterales; family Rariloculaceae; genus UBA6522. The sequence goes on along the minus strand of JAKZVH010000117.1, from coordinate 2,366 downwards.
CTGTACCTTCCATCATGGCGATGGAATCTACGCCACGGCGCCAATGCATGTCAAGCAGTGTCCCGACGACGGTGGGAGTGGGGGGAGTCGATCGTCGCCGGGACGGCGCCGCGGACCCGTGCTACTTTTTCGACCGATCCCAGATCTCGATGATCTCGTCAGCCGTCAGCACGTCGAACAGCCGCTCCATCGACGCGACGGCGATGTCCCAGTCTTTCTCCGTCGCGGTGCCGCAGCAATCCTTGGCCACCACCGCATAGTACCCGAGGTTGATCGCCTCCCGTGCCGTGCCGCTGATGCCGGTGGCGATATTCACGCCGGTCAGGACGATCGTCTTGATGCCGAATTTCTTGAGCCACCATTCGAAGCCGGTGCCGAGAAAGGCATTCGGCGAGAACTTTTCGAATATGATGTCGTCGTCCTGCGGCGCCACCGACGCAACCAGCTTCGGTTGGCCGGGTTGTCCCGTCGGTTTGGGCAGATCCAGGAGAGACGCGACACCCTTCCCCCCACGGTGCATGCGCATGCGCAGCGTCGGTGCGCCGGTATCGCCCATGAGGTTCATGTTGTTCTGACGGGAATAGAAGATGCGCACGCCATTCCGTCGCGCCGAGGCCAGAAGTTCCCCGGAATGCTGCACCAGGCTCTCCGCGTTGAAGGCGTTGCCGACGATGCGCTCGGCGAAATCCCACATCACCAGCGCCGTGTGCTTGGGGTCCATCAACTCGTCGAGAGTATCCAGAACGTCTACGCCAGCCCATGTAATCATCGTGTTTCTCCTCGTTTCGTTGGAATTGCCAGTCAGGACTTGATCTGGATGATGAGTTCGGTTTCCACGGGCGCGTCACTCCCCAATGACGCTACGCCCACGGCCGCCCGGGTATGTTCGCCCTTCTCGCCCCACAATTTGACGTAAAGATCGGATTCTCCGTTCACGACCTTGGGCATGTCCACGAAGCCCGGTGCGACGTTGACATAGCCCGTGACCTTGACGATGCGCTCGATCCGATCGAGATCGCCGATCACCGCCTTGATCCGCGCCAGGTGGTTCAGGCAGCAACGCTGCGCCATCTCGTAGGCTTGTTCAAGCGTGACGTCCGCACCGACCTTGCCCTTGTATTTCAGCTCTTCGCCCTGGAAACGCCCGATGGTGCCGCCGACAAACGCGATCTCACCCACCTGCACCATCGAGATATACGTGCCGGCCGGGCCCGTCGGCACCGGCAGCTCAAAGCCCAGGGCATTCAGTTTTCGTTCGATTTCCACGCCGGACCCTCCGTGTCAGCTCCGAATATTGAATTGTCCGCCAAGCACACGCGCGAGAATCGCCCCTACGATAACCATCAGCACGATCATGAAAGCCACGACCGTCGCCCGTTCCAACTCCGCGCCAACCGTGTAATCGAGCATCAGCAGTGACAGGGTGCGCGTCTTGCCGGTGGCCAGCAGCACGACGGTCCCAATGTCGCGGGCCGCCGTGATGAAGATCAACAAGCCGACCACGATCAGACAGGGCGACAGGAGCGGAAAAAGTACTCGACGGAAGGTGTAGAACCAGGATCCGCCGCAAACGCGGGACGATTCTTCCAACTCGTTGCCGATCTGAAGCAGAAACGCCTTGATCACCTGCACGCCCAGCGGAAGACGGCTCAGCCCCATGGCGATAACCAACGCCAGCATGGTGCCGTAAATGGGAATCACCTGGTGAATCAGCAGGAATGTCCAGATCAGGGCAAGGCCAAGCAGAATTCCGGGAATCGAGTACGGCAGCCAGGAGAGGAAATCCAGCAGGTGCCTCCCGGCATAGCGCGTCTTCACGACAACGTACGCAATCAGGCAGCAGAACAGAACTCCCACCAGCGCGGACCCCAATCCCAGCTTCAGCGTATTCCAGAAAGAACGGATCAGAATCGGGTCCGCCAGAACCTGCCGCCAATTGTCGAGGGTCCAGGGATCCGCAATATGGAAATACCCGAACAACTGCATGAACGTGCCGACAAAAACAAACCCCGTCGGGATGGCCGTCACCGTCAGCACGATGATCAAGATCAGCGTAAATGCCGGCCATTTCCATATCCCGAGCGGAATCGGCCGTGCGCTGAAACCGCGGCCGGTGACGGTCGTGAATGCCTTGCCGCGCAGATAGTATTGTTGCACGCCGACGAGGATCAGCAGCACGATGAGGAAAAACGACCCCAGCGCAGCCGCCGAAGAGTAGTCCGGCGGCTCGTTGACGACGAATTGGTAAATCTTCGTGCTGAACACATCCAGTCCGATCGGCACGCCGAGAATCAGCTCGATTTCGAAGGCCTCGAGGGAACGGATCAGCCCCAGGATTGTGGCGACAAGAATGGGCGGCATCATGA
>JAKZVH010000116.1:0-2707 GCA_047516145.1 Gammaproteobacteria bacterium | reverse complement strand
ATGTTGCGGTTCGCCTATTTTCTCGGAAATTATTATCCGCGCGGAGGTTCGCAGAGATTCGTCGACGACCTGGGACGGGCGCTTGAAGCACGAGGCGGCAAGGTGCTCCGCTGCGCATCGACCGAAAAGATCATCGTAGTGAATGGGGGCGTCGAGGGTGTTCGGGTCCAGACGTTATCCAAACGTCCGTCCGAGCAGTTCACGTTTCGAGCCCCGCTTGTCGTCTCCAATGCGGACGCGATTCATACCTATAGCGACTTGATCGGAGCCGGGCATTGTGGGCGTGAATTGATCAGCCGCTTGGAGTCCCTCAGGCCTAGTTACCCCTGCTTCTTGGTGCATATCGGGTTGCGGGGCATGGATCCGGAGAAACTTGCGGCGGCTGAGGGTTACCATTGGAGTTCCCACGACCCGGACGACGTGGTCAAGAACGTGTTCAAAGTTTTCATTCCCACGCGGTTCGACCCGGCCGTCGCTCCGCCGGGTTGCCAGATCCTGATTGTTCAGAAGCTGGTACCGGTGCGGATCGAGGAAGTCGATGATTGGGCCGCTCACAAAGCCTCCGTGGAGGGAACGATCATGGAGAGGCTGCGGGAACTTCTCCCGGGAATCGATGCGCACATCGTGGTGAAGCTCAGCGCAACGGCGATGACCTCCTTCAAGTACACCCGAAACTGGCAGGGAGCCATGCTGGGCTGGGAAATGTCACCTGATCAGCTCGGTGCCGCGCGGCTGCCAACGTCAACACCTATCAAAGGCCTTCACCTGGTGGGGCACTGGGCGCAACCCGGCGGGGGAATCACGCCAGTGATGATCTGCGCTCAGCGCGTGGCTGAAGAAATTCTCTCCGGTGATCAGCGGCAGGATGAGTTCACTGACTGGCGCGACAGATTCTGCTCCACGGACTCGGTCGGCGAACCCAGGGAACCTGAAGTCTGAGGACCGGAACCGTATGCGGGTAGCGGTACTAGGCTTCGACGGTCCTCTGGCACGCGAGATCCGGGCGTGCCTGGCGGCGCGGTCGCACCAAGTTGAGGTCCGGTCTCCCGAATGCGTCATCTATCTGCCTGGACCGATCATCCACCGGCCTGGACCAATCGAGGCTCTGGACCAGTTGGTCAAGAAAGGAGGATTCCGGAGGCTCGTCCTTCGCAGTCACGCCTATGCCTATGGGTCGAGCAACAAGAACCCAGGGATGATGACGGAGGACTATCCGTCCAGACTGCCGGCTGACTCACCGGGACAACGATGGCTACGGGCCGAACAGATAGCGGCCAAATGCAGTAGCTGGGCCGCCGTCCGGCTGACCAATTTGCTGTCCCATGAGGAGGGCGACTTGATCGTCCGGCAGCTCGCCGCCCGAGTTGCCGCGTCACCGGCGGGATATGACCCAAACGTCCAATTCGTCGCGCTTCGCGACGCCGCGCGGGCATTGGTGGCGGCAGCGGAATCGGAGGAAACCGGGATATTCAACGTTGCGGGCGACGGGGTTATTCCGCTGAAGAAAGCCCTTCGGGCGGCGGGCACGTTCCGGGCGCCCCTGCCTCGGCCGCTGCTGCACGCTTTGCCGCGGAGCGCGGACATCGACCAGGAGCGATACAACTGGACGGTTGCATCCGAGAAGGCCGCCCGTGAGCTGAACTTCCGAGCCGAGCTGTCAACCGTTCGGGCCTTGGCGGAGTATCTCTCGGACAAGCCCGGAGCGCGTCCTCGGCTCCTTCGGGAACGCTACGACGAGTGGGGTCTGGACGCCGGCTATATCGAGGCCTGGAACTGGTGGTTCACGATTCTGCGCAAAGTTTACTGGCGGATCGATGTGGAGGGAATGGAGCACATCCCCCGGACCGGGCGGGCTATGTTTGTCGCAAGTCATCGCGGATTTTTGCCTCTTGACGCCGTGATTCACTTGTATCTGATTCTCCGGCATCGCGGCCGCATCGTGCGCTTTCTGATCATCCCTTCCCTGTTGAGCATGCCGTTCATGTGTAACTTTCTCACGAAGCTGGGCGGCGTGATTGCCAACCAGCAGAACGCCGCACAACTATTTGCGGGAGAAAACCTCGTTGGCATCTTTCCGGAAGGCATCCGTGGAACTTTTACGCCTTATCGGTCGGCTTACCGGCTGCGGTATTTCACTAAGAGCGCCTTCGCGAAAATCGCTATCGAGAATCAGGCCCCCATCATTCCGGCGGCTGTGATCGGTCATGCCGAGATTTTCCCCATCCTTGGCCGCATCGAGTCGAAACATATGAAGCGCGTCCATGGCTGGCCTTACTTCCCCATCGCCCCCCCTTTTCCCTTGGCTCCCATTCCTCTTCCGTCAAAATGGCACGTTCGGATTCTCGAGCCGATACCTTTGGACGGTCTGGCCCCGGCCGACGCAGAGAATCCGCGGCTTGTTCGCGATTTCGGCCGTTACGTCCAGAACCTGATTCAGATCAACATTGACGACATGTTGAAGCGCCGAAGCGGCATCTTCTTGGGCTGCGTACTGGACGGCACGGGGCCGGCCTCTTCGCCGTTCAACAAGAATGTTCCTTCACCGAAGGATTTACCAGGTTGAAGGTACAAGACCACCCGTTGTTATCGGGGTAAAAGCACCTCCCTAGAACGCACAAAGCTCGCCTGATGGATATTTTCACAGCCCCTGGGCTGAGCCTCGATGGCGAGAAAGCGCCGCAGCGAGATCGAATCGGCCAGGCGCCAA
>JAKZVH010000115.1:0-4661 GCA_047516145.1 Gammaproteobacteria bacterium | reverse complement strand
CGGCACGATGAACAAGCCGTCAGCGACAGTACCCCCCACCACAGCCGGCCGGGCCAGGGCTGTCATGTCCGCGTCGCGTCGCTCGAATACCGCCCCGATCGTTCGTTCCCGGTTGTCCTCGCAATAGACCATGCTCGCGTGGGCCTGCGGATCAAGGTCAATCAACAAGGTCCGCCGCCCGGCCCGTGACAAGCCATAGGCGAGATTGACCGCTATGGTGGTCTTGCCCACCCCGCCCTTCTGATTCAATAGGGCGATCTTCATCCCATTCTCCCTTGTCAACGCCCAGCATTTGACATGCGTCCGACTAACATTTGCCGTGCAACCGCATGGCGTCTGTCTGCGGCGCCATGTCGTATTAGCCTAGCATGCGATATGCCTTCGACAGGCATTTGTTCTGCAATAGTAAAGCATAAGAATATCCTATGCAAGTCATTTGCTTATCATTGGATAGGCGTTTATATATCCTTCGCCCAGCACCTGCATTACAATGACGACGACCAAGACGAGCCGGGCACCGGCGCTGGCGGGGAGCCGGATACACCCCCCGATTATGAGGAAGTCGTTGAAGTCGATCCCGACGAGGCCGACGCGCTCATCGACGAGGGGATCGGCGCCGCGGCGTAAAACCGCATCCACCGGGATACCGGCTCAACACCGGTGTCCCAATCTGACGAAAGGAGAACCGATGAAGCAGACATGACCCCTCTTGGCCGCAACCCTAGTGACCCTCATTCTCGCCGGCTGCGGCGGCGGGCCCAAAGAGCAATTCGGCACCGTCATCGGCGCCGGCGTCCGCGCAGGGCGAACATGGCCCCGACACGTACCACAACCTAAAGGTGTCTCGTCACTGGCTGGAGGGGCAGGCAAGGAGTGTTGGGTGTTGACGTGAGAGGATTAGAGCGCAAGTGGTACAGGCGCAAAAGATACGTGTACTCCGTCGGAAGCCATCCGTAGGTTGCAATGCGGCTAAGGTGGCAAAGCAGTTCATGCCCGGCATAAAGCTGGACAGTAGACAGATTGTGCAGCCTCAACAGAGAGGTCCAATTGGCAATGGTGTCGGGATCCCCAAGGTAAGTAATAGCCGGTCTTGTAGAGACGGGTTCCAGCAGTCGGTTGCAGGAGGGACATCGCGTTCGTATTTCGTAACGTCCGTGTTTCACCAAGTTGTCGCGGCGAAGTTCTAGAAATTCAGGAACGATTTTTGCTATCGAAGTCAAGGCTATAGGGTAATGACGCAAGATATTGTGAGGTATATGCCCCCATTTGGTGTCGGTTTGAAGCGACACGCCCGCGAAGACGTAGGCCGGGTGTTCACAGAAGTAACAGCGCGATAACATTACATGCAAATTCAGATTTACTTCTTCGTCGCCGAAGTGGGAAACGTAAGTCATCTTGCCTAAAAGAAAATTCGCCAAGGCGTGAGGATCAGAGAAAGTGCGGGGTTGGTTGTCGCGTGAATACAGAATTGTCTGAAAGGCAAGTGCCTCCGGACCGTAGTTTTGCCCTCGGTCTTCGACGGCAATTGCCCGGACCGGTTCCGGCGGTGGCAGAGCTCGCGCGTGAGGGATGATCCAAAGGGCATCAATGTTGTGGTCCATGAGCTTATTTTTTAACAACAACAGGTCGTCCCTTTTCCGGAGGTCGGGGTGAAAGATGACTGCTTTGGTCTTGTCACGCGTTTTGATGAGGGCGTCAACGTAAATTCGTCTGGCTGCGCCAGGCGACGGTACGTAGGTTTCCAGGCCAATTTCCCAGTTGTTTTCCGACGCCATATTGAAGGCCAGTATTTTAAGCGGCTGGCTCAGGTGTTTATAGTTGTGGTTCTCGCAGGACACATAAGGGGTTTGCGTAGATGGGCGAACGAGACTTCAGGGGAAAAGCTAAAGAAGTGCCTGTTTCGCCGAGCACGAACGGGTGCGCCGCAGCACGAAGAGATAAGCCGCTTTGCCAAGTCCCGGTCTTGCTTGGTTATGGACTGCCAAGAGGACCAGTCATAGAGGAACGAGTAGTAGGATGTTTGAGTCTCGGGGTCAATGGCGTGGTATGGCACAAGTGCTCCTTTCATGGTTCAGGTTTTAAGATGACTTTTGCCACTTTCCGTACATGAAGAACCGCAACCGAAGTCCTCGCCGCCGTTCGCGTAGCATCCGCTCCTGACTCCGATCCGCGCTTACCTCCCCAGGTACACCACGGTGATCTGTTCCCGACCGTGACCCAATTCCCGGCTGATCTCCATACGCGCCGCTCGATCCTCATCCCTCTTTCCGGCCTTTATCAGCTCGGCACTCGACGGCCCGCCGGCGACCGGCGCGGCCCAACCCGTAATCTCCTTGTACCGCTCCTGAGCGTAGGCGTGCCGCAACCCGTGCAGCTTCTCCAGGCCGGCCGCCGCTGTCTGGTTTTCGTACAGCTTCATGTGCTCGACGTAAGACGACTTCGCGGGAATCAGAGACCTGTCCCCCGTCAGCGCTTTCACGCGATCCAGCAACTCTCGCTGCGCTTCTGTGCGGATCGGGATGGTGCGCTCGCGTCCGCCCTTCGTCCATGACCCCTTGAGCTTGAGATAATTCCCTCGATCAGCCCAGGCAACCTGGATCTTCATCGCTTCCTCGCGCCGCAGTCCGAAGGTCCGCTGCATCTCAAGACTCAGCCGCACGTGCTCGCTCTTGATCCGAGCCAGGCTTTCCGGGTTGAGCTCACGCGCCTTGCTCACGTTCGTCTGATACCTCCGATTATCAATTCCGTAGTCTGCATTGCGCTTCTCCAGCATCCATGACTTGTTCACCTTCTCGTACACCCAGCGCAAGACCCCCATGCGGTTTTTCAGCGTCCCGGCGCTGAGACCTTCACTCCGCCAACGCTCGATCAGCGCCAGGGCGTGCTTTTCCTTCAGGTTCTTGGCCTTGAGGCGCATGAAACCCATCTCGCCCAACTGCTCCGCCATCATCTTGACGATCGCCCGCCGCCCGCGCTGCGTGCTGTAGCTGTTTTCCCGATGTCGCACCGCCAGTTTCACCATGTCTGCATTCGCCATAAGCCCTCCAGCCGCCGGCAGCGAGCGCACCCCTGCCGTGCATTTTCCGCCACCTTTTTCCCAGGGGGGTTAGCGTATTGTGGACCCTACAGGGATGCTTAAAACAGCCTCTGTCTCGCGTCTAACAACCTTGCGAAATGGACCCTTGCCCCGTTAACAGGGCATCCGATTCCGTCTTGCGAACAAGCTCAGACATCGGGGTAGAACTTTTTTGCCGAGCACGAAAAAACTGCCTTTTCGCCCTCTGGCACTTTCCGGCACTTTTCGATTCCTCAGCGCCGGGTTGCGAAAACCCACGTATAAAGCGGGTTTCCTGGTTGTTCTGGTATCGACGTGCGGCGTCGTCACTACCTAGCTTCGCGGTAGTGACGACGCTGTTGCGCCGTACCTGCAAGGCGTTGCGGCTGAACGCCGCCAACGGCGCTGCGAAGCGCCGTTAATACAGTGCGGCTGAACGCCGCCAGGATGCGCCTTTGGGGCGCCCGGAAGGAACGCGCCGCTGGACGCGGCACGAAGCGTTGTTGGGGCGGTGTTACCCGCCCCGCTGCATTGCAGTTCATCACAAAGAGCGATACGACGATCCCCAGGCGCCGACGGTTGCCGGTGACGGCAACCGTCCTCCCGAGTCCATCCCCTAGCCGGCGTCTTCCACAAAATCCCGGCACGGATAGGCTGCACGAGGAACAACCCGCCCCACTCTGTCGCGGCACGTGTCGCACACCAAGGAAACCTCCGATTCGCAGCACACCTCGCATGCGGAAATCTCCTGAGTGCAGTTGCACTCGATCATGCCAAGGGTTTCAGAACCGCATCCAACACAGATGCCATCATTCATCGCCTGCTCCTTCTGGCAGAGCAGACCGGCGAGGCATTGGCCCCGGTCCACTCCGCAAACGAGTGGACAGGGCCGTTGCCCCGTAACGCTTATCGCTTCGACGGCATGATGACCGCCAAAACTCCCGTGCTGGCCGGCGCCTCGATCGTCACCGGGCTTTCGCCCTTCTCATCCGAGAATTTCACCTGCACCCGCGCCGTATCAGGCAGCCGCGCGAGCGCCTCGGACAAGTACCCGACATCAAGTGCGCAAACCGGCACAATCCCATCAATACCGCAAGGCGTCATACGCTCAGTCGCGGAAATGCCGTCGCCGGCGTTCCCGTCGAGCTGCAACACCAAATCCCTACCATCGAGACTCAGGCAGACGCACGCAATCCTGCGGCCTTTCGACAAGGCCAACAGACGCGACACAGCGCCGCCCAAGACACTCTTCGATACCGTCACAGACCCGGAGAACTCCGAAGGGATGACCCTCTTGTTGTCGTAATCCGGGTACTGACCTTCGATCAAAGCACTCCAAAGGAATATCGAGCCCGCCCGAATACCGGCCGCCTTCTCGTACAGCTCCAGCGTTACGGAGCTGCCAAGTTGCGAACCCAGACGGACACCTTCATTCAGAAGCCGCACCGGAACAATCCCCGTTGCGGGTTCCGACAACTCGACGTCCAGCAGGCTTCCCGGAGGAAGCGACGTTGTATAGCGAGCCAATCTATGTCCATTGGTCGCCACCAGCTTCAAGCCACCGGCGCTTACCTCAACGTAGACGCCGGCAAGCGTGTATCGCGTC
>JAKZVH010000114.1:0-3282 GCA_047516145.1 Gammaproteobacteria bacterium | reverse complement strand
GGTTGCCGTCGAGTTCCAGGTCCTCGCGATGCGCAACGAACATCGGCACGCGCGTGCCGTCCTTGCTCTCGTAGAAAACCAGCTGGACCACGTAATCGTTCGGATCGAAGTCGACTTCGGGCTGCCGCCAGAGCGTACTCTCACCGGTGACGATGTCGTAACGGTAGATGCTCGCCGGCTGATTGAAGCTGGAGTAGTTGTAGAACGTCTCGGTGTCGACGCTGCGACCGCCGAAGCCCCCCACCCGGCCCAGACCGGGAAATTCCACGTCCCGGACGTGCGACCCGTCGGGTCGATAGACCTTGACTTGCGGGAGCACATCCTTCAGATAGGAGACCAGCAGCATGCCCCCGACAAACGAGGCCGAACGCATCGTCTCATCCGCCTCGGGCACGATTTCCCGCCAGTTCGGCTCGGCGGGTTCCGCGATGTCGATGGCGATCACCCGCCCCCTGGGCGCCTGAAAGTCCGTCTCGAAGAAAAACAATCGCCCCTCATTGCCAATGAATTCGAAACCGTGGTCGAAGCGTGAAATGAGTTCGACGGGCAAGCCATAGGGTTCCAGCAGATCCTTGATTACGACCTGGTTCTTGTTGTCGGTATCCTTCCATACATCGATCGCCAGGTACCGCCCGTCCTCCGTGACCTGGGCTCCGAAGACCCACTCGGGCTGGTCCGGGCGCTGATAGACCAGCACGTCGGCTGACTGCGGGGTTCCCGCGCGATGGTAGTAGACCTTCTGGTGGGTATTGGGCGCCTGAAACTCCTGGCCATGCTCCGGTTCCGGGAACCGGGTGTAGAAGAATCCGCGCGAATCGCCGGTCCAGCTTGCCGATGAAAACTTGCTCCATTGAAGGCGATCGGGAAGATCCCGCAATGGTTCGATCTCGCGGACGAACCATTCGCTCCAGTCGCTGCCGGCCTGGCGCCGCGAGTAGACCAGATAGCGCCCGTCCTCGCTCACGACCCAACTCCCGAGCGAGACCGTGCCATCCTCGGACCAGGTATTTGGATCGAGCAACACCGACGGCGCCGAATCCAGTGTTGCCTGCGTATACAGGACCGACTGGTTCTGCAGGCCGTCATTGCGGGTGAAGAAGTAGCGGCCGGCCGCCTTGCGGGGAGTACCAAAGCGCTCGTAGTCCCACAGGTCCTGCAAGCGTGCGCGAATCGCACGGCGCTCGGGTATGGCCTCCAGATAGGAGAAGGCGACGTCGTTCTGCGCCTCCACCCAGGCCGCGACCTCCTCGGATTCGCGGATATCGTCTTCAAGCCAACGATACGGGTCCGCCACGACCTGACCGTGAAATTCATCCTCGACGTCAACGGTACGGGTCTGCGGATAGACGATTTCGCCGGAGGCTCCCGCCGCGAGCGCGGACAGGGCGGCCACGGCAAGAATTTGGTAATTGATACGGGCTGGTTTCGTTGCAATCACGCAGTTCATTGGATCAGCTCCAGCTCAAGGAGAATCATGGCCATGGGGCTTATGCTAACTGATTCCGCCGGAGTGTCAGTACCGTTGCGCCATAATCGACCCGATGCCCGGTGTTTTTCCAAGTCCCTCAACCGAGGCATATAATTCGGTTCCCCACCCAATCGTCCGAGGCTGGATTCAATATGCCCTGCTACGCCATCGAGGACCTCGTACCCGTTGTTCATCCATCTTCCTTTGTTCATCCCACCGCCGTACTGATAGGGGATGTGATTGTTGGCGAGAATTGCTACATCGGACCGAATTCCGCGCTTCGAGGGGACTTCGGTCGAATCATCGTTGGAGATGGCTGCAATGTGCAGGATACGTGCGTGGTGCATAGTTTCCCCAACAGGGATTGCATCATTGAATCCGATGGACACATCGGTCACGGCGCGGTTCTCCATGGGTGCAAGATTGGCCGAAATTCGCTAATCGGCATGAACGCGGTCGTGATGGACAACGCGGTGATTGGCGAAGAATCGCTGGTCGCTGCAACAGCCTTTGTCAAGTCCGGGTTTCAGTGCTCCCCTCGCAGTCTCGTCATCGGGAGTCCCGCGCTCGTCAAACGCACACTTTCGGACAAAGAGGTGGCATGGAAGAGCGCAGCGACCCGCGAGTACCAAGCGCTCGCTCGCCGCTCCTCGGCATCGCTACGAGAGGTGCTTCCGCAGTCGAGGATCGAGGGCAACCGGCCACGTTTCGATGCCAGTACACTCAAGCCAAAAGCCGAAATCGACTCGATGGATCTGGACCGGGAATAGCGAGTAGCCGCCAAGGAACGGGACTTGCCCCCGACGTTGGACCACGGGCTGCTAGATCCCGCGCATCAATTCCTTGAGATTGGCGGCATCGGCGTTGCCGCCGCTCAGAATGATCCCCACGTTCTTGCCCGCCATCTTGCGGCGTTCGAGCAGCAATCCCGCAAGCCCCGCCGCCCCGGCCGGTTCCGCCAGGTTGTGCGTCAGGCGCAGCAGGAGGCGCTGTGCTTCAAGAATGGCCGCGTCGCTCACCGCGATCACCCGCGCAACCTCCCGATTGATCACCTCGACCGCTTCGGCCGCCGGCACCCGCGTGGCCAGGCCGTCGGCGAACGTATCCGCACGGGGTGTCGAGACGGGCTTGCCGGCCTTGAACGACAACGCGTAGCAGGGGGCTCCTTCCGCCTGCACGCCAATGATGTCCGCGGTCGATCCCAATGCGTTGCGTGCGGCGACAACACCGCAGATTCCCGAGCCGAGCCCGATGGGTACGTAGACCGCATCGAGCGGCCCCGCCGCGGCGAACAGCTCCAGGGCATAGGAAGCGACCCCCTGGACGAGCGTGGGGTCGAATGCTGCCACCATGTGCAGGCCCTGGGCGGCTCTGAGCTGAATGGCGTGCTCCAGCGCTTCCTGGAAATCGTCGCCGTGAACGATCAACTCGCCGCCCTGGGCAATCATGGCGGCGTTTTTCTCCGGGTTGTTGCCTGCCGGCACGACGATGACGGAACGCAGTCCCTGGCGGGTTGCGCTGACCGCGATCGACTGGCCATGGTTGCCGCGAGTCGCGGCGATGACGCCCGGACAGTCGGGCTCCCGCTCTTTCAGGCGGGACATGTAGAGCGCTCCGCCACGAACCTTGAACGCCCCGATGGGGGTGTGGTTCTCGTGTTTGACCCACACGGTGAGCCCGGCGTACTCGCTCAGCAGCGGCCAGACGTATTGCGGGGTCGGCGATACCTGCCGATAAACGACTTCCGCTGCCGCGCGAAGCGCATCGAGACTGAAGTGCATGAAGTTGACCGCCAGCGTCCTGTTGCCCTATGG
>JAKZVH010000113.1:0-9901 GCA_047516145.1 Gammaproteobacteria bacterium | reverse complement strand
GCGCCGTCGGGCTGAACAACGGGTACACCGAGACCTCGACCCATCCCCGCCCCCGGTAAAGCTCCCGTTCCGTCAATGAACCGTGGGTGTGATGGCCCGGGTAGCCCTCGTGGCAACCCAGGTCGACCGCCCGATCGATGTGTCGGGGCAGATCCGTATTGATCTGGATCAGGCTGAAGGCATCGCCGCGGAACCAGTTGTATCCGCTCCAGGGTTTGTCGGTGACGTACTCCAGGGTAAAGTCTTCCCCGACCGGCAGTTCCATGTGCTCGACCGTGCGGCGCCGGCACTCGGCGATTGCGGCGTCGAAGACCGCTGTCAATCGATCGGGGGGGATGACAAATCCCTGCCGGAAGGCGACCGCGCGGGCATTCAGATCCCCATCGCCGGGCAAGAGCGCTTCGAGCTGCCCAAGGATGGCTTCAAAGTGCGCTTCATCGTAGTCTGGCGCAACGATGCCGAACACCAATCGTGTTTCCTCGTCGAAAGTCAGGTCGATGCCGGAGATGACATCGATGCGCGCCGTCAACGATATCAGCAGGTTCTCCAGCGCCGTGGCGCGATGCGCTTCGATTCCCTCTTCGGGACGTTCGCGGGCACGCAGGCGATCAAGCAAATCGGAGGCTCCATTGCGTATGGCATCCAAGGTGGGAAACCGTTCGGGAGCCGCCGCAGCCCATTCCGGAGGACCGAAATAGGCGTCTACGTAGTCGGCATCGTGCTCGCCCATGGCCAGAACCAGGTGCACGTACTCCTCGGCGATTCGATCCATCGGGCCAGCCTCGATGCGTTCGCCCGCCGCCCTGTCGCGGGCCTGCGTCATCGTCAACATTGCCTCCGGGGCACCCGCCTCCTGAGACGAACCACTTGTGGAAAGGAATGCCGGAGCGGCGCACGCCGCGAGGATAAGCCAGTGGTTGCTACTGATGTTCATGCACTTTGCACCTCTGATTGCCGCCCCCGCCTCGAGCGCGGACCCTGCCCGGTTCCCGCCGGCTAATTCTTGATGCCCAACAGGCGCGCCGCGTTGCCGCCGACGATGGCTTCCTTGTCCGCGTCGGTGAGCGCCGCCGCGCCTTCAACGAAACCCACGGGATCGTACATACCCATGTCAAAGGGATAGTCCGTTCCCAACACGATGCGGTCGCTGCCGAAAAGGCCCGCCAGGTATTCGAGTTGGTGCTCGGTGAAGACCACCGTATCGAAATACAGTCGCCGCAGGTAGTTGCCGGGCGGTTCCTCGATGCAACGCCGGCAATCCTCGCGCGCCGCGTGGGCGTGGTCGATTCGGCCGGAATACGCCGGCAGAAAGCCGCCGCCGTGGGCGACGCAGATCTTGAGTTTCGGGTAGGCGTCCAGCACGCCGTCGAAAATCAGGTGGCTGACGGCCACGGTGGAGTCCAGCGGGTTGCCGATGACATTGATGAAGTAATGATCGCCCAGCCGGGCGCCATCGGAAAAGCCGTTCGGGTGCAGAAAGACAAGCGCGTCCAGTTCTTCGGCTCGCGCGAACAGCTTGCGAAAGCGCCGGTCGGAGAGTTCGTCGCCGTTCACGTTGGTGCACAATTCGATGCCCTTGAAACCCAGATCATTAACGACCCGGTCGAGTTCCGCGACCGCCATTTGCGGATCCTGCATCGGCAGCCCGCCCAGGCCCATGAAGCGGTCTGGATGAGCCGCGGCTATCCCGGCGATTTCGTCGTTTATGAGGCGCGCCGCGGTGCGGCCCAGTTCCGGCGCAAGCCCGTAGTAGTACTGCAGTGGCACGGGTGAAACCGCTTGCACATCGATTCGCATTCGATCCATGTCCGCAAGCCGCCGGTCGACGTCGACAAGTTGCTCGTGAATGGTTTCGGCTTGCCGGGCATTGACCTCGCGCGTGGCCTGGTTGGAGAAACGGTGCAACCCGTCCGTCTCAATGTCGAACGCTTCGGCAACGGCATCGGCGGCCGCGGGGACGTACATGTGGCAATGCAAGTCCACGGTCAACGTACGGGATCGGGAACGCGCGGGTGCCCTGCCCTGCACGGTTCCGGCCGCCACCGGTCCGGGACTACAGGAATAAAACATCGGCAGATTCCAAATTTGCGCCGGGACCCGGCCGCCCCTAGCGGGAGTTCAGGTGCTGGTCGAAGAAGGCGATGGCGTCGGCCACGATCGCCTGCTGCAACGGATCGGGGTCGTAGACACCCGCGGCATTGCGCTGAACGAAAACGAATCCGTGATGGTCATGATCGTAGGATCGCCACTGAACGGATTTCCCCGCTTCAGTCATCAGTTCGTAGGCAAGTCTGAACGTCGACTGGTTGTGGTCCCGGTCCCTGCCGGCCACGAAGATCGGCATGTCGATGGCTCGTATGCGCGCCATGGCGCGCTCCATGTCAATCCGGCCGCGAGCCGCTTCAACTGCCGCCGCCTGCATCTCGGACGTGTTGGTTTCCATGGTTTCGGGCTGCGGAGGCTCGCGTGGAGCATTGGGGTCCGGCGGCAGGCGCGCCAGGTAGTCCCCGGCGGCCGGTTCGGCGGCTACGCCGGCGCGCAACCCATCGTATTCGGAGGCCACCTTCAGCAGCATCTCGCCGCCGTGGCTCACCCCGAGCCAGCCGACCCGGTCCGCATCCACGTCCGGCAGTTCGCGGACGTATTCGACGATCGCGATGGCATCCTCGTATTCCAGCGGACCGCGGCTCCAGCGGTCGCGGCCCTGGAACTCCCGCACGGTGAGTTCCGTAGTGAAGGGGGTATCGACTTCGGCCCGGTACCGCATCCACACGACTGCATAGCCGGCGTCGAGAAATTCTTCGAGGGTACCGCTGCCGTATTGCGTCCATTCACGGATCCAGCGGACCCCGTAACCGCCATTCATGTGGGCGAAAACGACCGTGGGAAACGGTCCTTCACCAGCGGGTTTGCGGATTCCGATGGGCGCGTAGACGCCGTCCAGAAGCTCTACAAGGCGCAACTCCAGGGGAATGTCCGAACCCATCACCGGCTCGGTCATGACAAATTCCTCGCCCGTGACGGGATCGGGGACGAACAACCAGGTCGGATCGATGCTTCGATTCTCCTGCGCCGCCGCACCGGCGGCGATGAAACCCGCCATCACAATAGACAAATGTACTCTATGCATGGATTCAACCTCGCTGATTGCGCTCAATACCGCAGACGGTAGTTACGCGGAAGGGGCACATGATACCAGTGGCGGGTACAAGCTGGGTCCGCCGCCCTGTTTGTTGCGGCTGAGCCATAGCGATGGTTGCGTCGGCTTGCTGCTCCGGTCTGATATGACTAAGCTATATAGACTAAGTTTGGAATCGCCATTATGCGAACCGTGAACATACACGAAGCAAAGACCCATCTTTCACGCCTGATCCAGACCGCCGCCGCGGGCGAGCCTTTCATCATCGCGCGGGCGGGCAAACCGGTCGTCAAGGTCACTGCCGTGGAGGCGCCGGACAGTGGGTCAAGCCACCGGACCGGTTTCCTGGCAGGCCAAAGCTCGGTCCCGGATGACTTCAACCGCATGGCCGACACCGAGGTCCAGGCCATCTTTACCGGCGCCGAGTGAAAATTCTCCTCGACACTCATTTGCTGCTTTGGGCCGCGGGCATGCCGGACCGGCTCCCGCCGGAGGCTCGAGCGCTGATAGAACACCCGGAGACGGAACCGATCGTGAGCGCTGCATCGCTTTGGGAAGTCGCCATCAAGAGTGGAATCGGCCGTACGGATTTCAATGTCGACCCACGCCTGCTACGCCGGGGCCTGCTGGAGAACGGCTATACCGAATTGTCGGTGACCGGCGGCCACGCAACGGCCGTGGATCTGCTGCCACCAATCCATAAGGACCCCTTCGACCGCATACTTGTTGCGCAGGCTCAGATCGAAGGGATCACGCTATTGACTACGGACGAGATCGTCGCGCGTTATCCGGGACCGATCCGGAGGCTTTGACTCCCCTGGCGCTGCCGACCGGTAGCGTGCAACCGTACCTTGGAGAATAAAAAACGGCACCTCCGAAGAGGCGCCGTCTGTGCTTTTCAGCTTGTGCCGGAAACCGGCTGCGGGCTATTCCCAGCGAACGTTGAACTCCAGGCCCCAGCTGGCCGGTCGCCCATAACGATAGAAGTACACCCCGGAGCGGTTTCCGACGCCGCACCATTCGTTATAACGCTCGTCGGTGATGTTCCGCCCGAATACCGAAGCGCTCCAACTCCCGTCCGCGGGCATGTAGGTCGCCCGAGCCCGGAATTTGGCGTAGGCCGGCGTCAAGCAGAGTGAACGCTCGTTGGAAGTGGTATCGAGCCCACCGTCGAAATCGTAGTCGTCCTGCCAATACATCCCCAGCAGCGGCGTCAGGGTCGCACCATTGCCCATCTGAAACGCATGTTCCACGCTGGCGTTGATGGTCCACTCGGGCGCGTAGTCCGCAATGCTCAGCAGCGACCTGTCGATCTCCTCGCTCGGATTAGCCGGGTCCCTGAATTTGAACTCGCTGTATTGCGCATGCAGGCGCCCAACGTCAAGCGAGATGAATCCGCCGTCCCATGGGGCCGCCCGCAACTCGAACTCGATGCCGACGATGTCCACAGTCGCCGCGTTGGTGGTGATCCCGAGCTGCGGATCGCCGCCGTAACGGCCATCTGAGTTGTCGATACTGATCTGTTCCTGCTTGTCGGAATAATCCATGAGGAACACATCACCGGCCACGCGCACCCGGCCGTTCGCCAGCGTGCCCTTGTAACCCACTTCGTAATTGGCCACATGTTCCGGCTGGTAGGTGAGGAGATCCGTTGCATCCGGAAACAGCGTGATGTTGAGTTCGTCGTTGAACGCGCCCGACAGGAACCCCTCCGAATACAGCAGATAGAACATCCCGTCGTCGAGGTTTCGGGTCAGGCTCAGCATGGGCGTGGTCGCGCCGAAATTCGCCGAAGTGTCGTTGTAGAACCCATCCTCAAAGATGGACCCGAAGTTCAGGAGGTAATCCGGCGTGCAGAAGGCCGAACGGGGCGGATCGTCGGGCTGGCCGAAGCTGCAGGTCTCCGCCACGGTCTGATGCTCTACCTGGTTGAAGAGACGGGTTTCATCCGTCCAGCGGGCGCCCACGTCCAGGGTCCAGGCGTCGGTCAGGGCAATGGTCGCATGCCCGAACACCGCCTGGGATTCGGTCTGGACCACACCGCTCATGCCTGCCGGATAGGGTCCACCCGGAATGTGCCGAGGCGCAGCGAGCCAGTCGAACTGCGTGCCGCCGTCCGGCTCGCACGGAATGGAAAAGTCCGAATCGGGATCGCTCAGCGCGGCAAAATTCTCCTTGAGAGTCCGTAGGCAGTCGCCGCCGCCGGATTCACTGTCGTCATCGAAGAGGTGCGCGCCAACCACAAAGTCCACCCGCTCGTTTGCCGTCGCCGTGAACAACACCTCGAAGTTCCGGGTCGTGCGGATCGTCCCGCGGCCGGGAAACGGCGGCGTACCGATGGAGTCGACACCGATCACCGAGTAATCGCGATCCTGGTAGTAGTTGTAGTCGGTCACGTGATTGGAGGCGATGACCTTGATGTTCAGGTTGTCCAGCCCGCCGATTTCGCCGGCCGAATCCCATTGGATCGTCGCGTTGACGTTCTCGTTGTCCAGCTGGAGCATGCTCGCCTTTTCCGACGAGGTAACGAAATCGCCCATGGCGTTGTCGGTGTTGCAAGCAGTCCAAAAATCGATCACGGAGCCGGGGTACAGGCGCTCGACATGTCCGCCGAAGTTAATGCGGTACCGTCCGTCACTACGACGGTCGACGTCGAATTCTTCGGGGGGCCTGCCGTTGATAGTCACCACATCGTTACCGTTTCGCTGGCCGAAGTTATGGCCACTGCCCCATTGGCCGACGGCGTTTTCGTAGACCGGGCCGGTATAGATCTGTGCAGGGTGCACAACCTCGCCGTTAACCGCGACCTCCTTGGCGATGTTATCGACCTGTCCCTGCGACGGACGCGCCCGGCACTGCCCCGGCGCGTTGTGATCGTCCTGGTAGTTGCCGCGGAAGCCCAGGTCGACGGTCCAGTTGTCATCCGGCGTGAATCGTAGCGCGGCCGAAAATGCGTTGAGGTCGGTCGCGCCCCAATCCGATTCAAGCGTCCGGTTGTAGTAAAAGCCATCGGAGCTCTCGTTGGCGTAACTGAAGCGCGCGGCCACGGAATCGCTCAAGGGAATGTTGACCGTTCCCCGTAGATCCTGTTGCCCGAAATCGCCTAGCCGGGCCAGGATGTTGGCCTCGAATTCCGGCCCGGGCTTGGCACTGACGATGTTGATCGCCCCACCCGTGGTGTTCTTGCCGAACAATGTGCCCTGGGGGCCCCGCAGTACTTCGATGCGCGCGATGTCCACGGTGTTGAGCATGTTGCCCACCGTGTTGGGCAGGTAGTGCCCGTCAATGTAGGTACCCGCACCCACCGGCTGAAGGTGCCCCGGCGAATCGTTGCCGATTCCTCGGATATAGATCGCGGTCACGCCGCGCCGGCCCGTATTGGTGAAGTTCACATTGGGCACGTGATCGGAGATATCCATGATGTCGTAGATGCCCTGGGCCTGCATGGCATCGGCGGTAATGGCACTCACGGACAGGGGCAGATCCTGCAAACTTTCTTCGCGACGGCGAGCAGTGACCACCACTTCCTCCAGCATCGCCGCGGCCGATGCCGACTGCTGCGCTACTGCCGGCCCTGAAATCCAAAAGAGCATCCCGGCCGACATGGCCGCGACGCCCGATACACATAAACGTAAATTCATCTGGGTTCCCTCGGTTCGACTAAAAAAATCAAGCATACGGATCATCGGCCTCCATGCGTTGCTAAAACACAACATTAAAAAGGACTTCGTCTAGCCGGTGCACCTCTTACTGCAATCGTTTGCAATTGTCAATATCCGGCAGTCGCGCCCGCCCCGTACAACAGGCTCAGTCAGGCTGCAATTGGACCGCGCACCTCACTGTGCCGGCACCAGGGGCAGCAGTACGTACGACGCCCGGTCGCCGCCGGAATATATGGTGTTGTCCTGCAAGTTGTAGGCGGCGAAATAATGCCCGCCGTCGTGGGCGTTCACATCCAACCTGATCCGGTCGAGCGCCTTCTGGTCCGCGCTCAGCTCATCAGGACGGGAAATTGTTCGCCCTCCCCCGCATCCGGTCTATATACGTCGGCACTTAGTACCGGAATTTCTGCTCAAGCATGTCCCCGAACTCACCGACGGCATCGTCGACATGGAGGTGATGGGTTGGAGGGGGCTAACTATCCTCGTAGGCGCGATCGGCCTTTGCGGCAAAGTAGAAATCGCTTTCGGTAAGACCTTGAATCTTGTGGGTCCAAATCTCCACTACACAGCGGGCCCAGGCGATGTGCAGATCCGGATGATGGTTTTCCACCTCTGCTATTTCAGTCATCCGGTTCGCAAACGCCATGGCTTCGACAAAGTTTCCGAAGCCATACTGCCGCTCAAGATGACCGGCTGAATTCAGCGTCCATCCGCCATCGAGTTCCTGCAGCATTTCGCGCGCGCGGTCAGGCTCCATGGGCGGTACGCCGCCGCGGCAGGGTACACATTTTCTATCGGCCAGTTCCATATCAAACTCCGTCGGTGAGCGGTTGCAAAGATTGAAGGGCAAGGCGTGCTTTATGGCAAGATCATGCGATTACGGAGAACGCACGTCAACGTAACCGGGCTATCAAGAGCGAGCAGCGAATTGAGCCAAGCGGACAAGGAACGATGGGACTCCCGCTACCTCGGCGGTGCCTACGAGACCCGCCGGCACCCGAGCACACTGCTGGTTCAGTGGCTTGAACGACTCGAGTTCTCTGCATCGGAGCGGAAGGCCCTGGATTTGGCCTGCGGCGCCGGGCGCAACGCGCTCTATCTTGCTCGACGGGGTTGGCAGGTCGATGCCGTCGACATCTCGACCGTTGCGCTTGAGCGACTCGGCGCAGCGGCAACTGCGGAGCGTCTGCCTGTCAACTGCATTCACCTGGATCTGGATTCAGCGGCAATGGCCGTACAGGGGTTCAGCGGTCAATCGTACGATCTGGCCGTGATGATGCGCTACACGGATCTGGCGCTTGTCAGATCGCTGCCACCCGCCGTGAGCATGGGTGGATACGTCATTGTCGAAAAGCATATGGAAACGGAGGCCGTGGTGGCCGGCCCCCGTAACTCGCGGTTCCGCGTCGCTACGGGCGCGCTTCGACGGGCGGCGGACAAGTTTGAAGTCGTCCACTACCATGAAGGGATCGTCACGGATCCGGACGGGCGCGACGTGGCGCTGGCGCAATTGGTGGGACGGCGAGGCGAGATTGAGTGAGCGAGTGTGTCCGCGTGCGTCCTCACGACCAAGAATCAAGAATAAAGAGCGATGCAAGCTACGGCTCGTACCGGCGCTGCCAACGCGGCCCCAGACGCGTGAGCAATTCGTAGCCGATAGTCCCGGCGGCGCGGGCCAATTCGTCCAGGAGAACGTTGCTGCCGAGTAGTTCCACCATCGTGCCCGGCTGGACATGCTGCGGCGCAACTCCACTCACATCCAGCGTGATCAAGTCCATGGATACGCGCCCGACAACGGGTACACGTGTTCCGGCGACGGATGCAAACCCGCGGTTGCCGAGGGAACGGGGATAGCCGTCGGCGTAGCCCGCGCCCACCGTGGCGAGCCTGGCGGACGCCTCCGCCGTATACGTCGCGCCGTACCCAACGGTCTGTGGGCTGATCGCGACCCGTGTTTGCAGAACCACGCCTTCCAGAGTAACCACCGTTTCCACAGGATTTTCGCCTCCAGCGAACGGATTTCCGCCGTACAAGGCGATGCCGGCGCGTACCAGATCGCCGCGAAACTCAGGTCCCGACAATATTCCGGCGGAGCCGCCGATCGATGTCTTCATCTCCGGCAAGAATTGGCGCAACTCTGCAAATCGCCGGACCTGAGCGGTGTTCATGGCGTGGGACGACTCTTCGGCACAAGCCAGATGGGTGAGTGCGTACTCCAGGTTCATGCCCTCAAGCAGCTCGACTTCGCGCAGCAGGCCCACATCCGACCCGCTCAGGCCGAGCCTCGACATGCCCGTATCCAGGTGCACGGAGGCTGGCATCGCTGCAGCGGTCGCCTTCCAGCGCCGGATCTGTTCGACGGAGTTGAGTACCGGCGTCAGCTCAGCATCCATCAGGCGGGAAGCCCAGCCGGCTACCACACCTTCGAATACGAAGATGCGCGCCCGCGGCAAGATGTCCCGCAATTCCAGCCCTTCCCTGCCGTTGGCAACAAAGAAGTGCCGGCAACCTTCATCCCAAAGCCGCTTTGCCACGGGTTCGACGCCCAGACCGTATGCATTGGCCTTGACCACGGCTCCGCACGCGGCCGGTGCCGCGGCGGAGCGCAATGCATGGTAGTTTCCCGCCAAAGCATCGAGATCGACGGTCAGAATCCCCGGCGTTGCGAAGTCAGCCTGCAATTGTCACCAGTGCGTGTAGCGAGCGCGTGGCGATGCAATCACGGCGAGCGGATACGCGTCCGAAGTAGCGGGTCGGAGAGAATTGCAGGTTGGTGTCGACGCCCACGATTTTTAGGCTACCATACGCCCAATTCCAATCCACGCCCGGTCCGGGTCGACTCAACTGAACATGTCAGAACGATTCCCCGCGCTGCGGATCCACCAGACCAATGGCGCCGTTCACACTCGACTTGAAGAGCTGTCCCTGGACGATATTGCGCCAGGCGATGTCGTGATCCGGGTCGAGTACAGCAGTATCAACTACAAGGATGCACTCGCTGCCACGGGCGCCGCGCCGATCGTGCGGCGCTTCCCGCTGGTGGGCGGTATCGACCTCGCCGGAGAGGTCCTGGAGTCCGCCGACGATCGATGCCGACCCG
>JAKZVH010000112.1:0-3699 GCA_047516145.1 Gammaproteobacteria bacterium | reverse complement strand
TCGTCGATCCAGCCCTTCTCCGGTGGAAACTCGATCACCCGGAAAACCGAGCCGTTCTTCGGGGGCAAGAGCCCCAGGGTTCCCGTGGTGGTTTCCTCGGGTCCGAAGACCTTTGCCGGTGCGCTGTCAAGGCGCCACAGGTCGTGGATGGCGACACCCGGGCGGTGGGCGGGCCTGACAATATTGGTGGCGTCGCCGTCGGAGACGACGATCGCCTTGCCGTTCTCATCGTGCCCGGTGACAACTCGTCTTACACCCATGGGTTACCTCTGCATTTCGAAAGATCGCGCCCCTGCAATCGTCGCTGAGTCCGCGCGGTGGCGCTGGCTGGTTGCGTATCATAGCGGAGTTGCGCGAGGGCATCACCGTGGTGGCGGCGTGGTGGCTGACGGTAGCCGCGTAAACCAAAGGGCAGCCCGTTTCGTGCAATAATTGAACCGGACAGATTCAACGGGCCTCGACATGAAGCAGCCACGGGCAGCAGTTATCGGTTGTATCGGTCTCCTGATAAGTGGACATGCCGCCGCGCAGATGGGCATGGGCGGGGGTGGTGCTCCACCGGGAATGGGCGTGCCGCCGATCCTTCGCGACCCCGCGGGCGAGACCATGGTGATGACGCTGCCCAACGGTTGGACCCCTTATCGCCGTTCCGCCGACGAAAAGGACGAAATCTACATATTTCCCTCCGGCCAGGACGCGACCGATTGGCAGGAAACCCTGCGCCAGGAGGCGTTCAATTCCACGGCCGGGATTGAGTCCGCTACACGAGTGTACGAACTTCGCACGGAGAACGACCCGAAGAGTTGTGCCGACTACTCCTCGGAGTTGTTGGGTGAGGGCCCGGAGAACGGTTACTCCATGGTCTTCTGGAAGCAGGTGTGCGAACTGGCGGATGGCAGGACGATGGCTTCGCTGCACAAGTCCGTTCTCGGCAATGACCGGCTGTATGTCCTGAGCATGATCTGGAAGCGGAGTCCGCCGAATCGCCAGTGGCAGCGTTGGGAGACCTACATGGGCCAGGTCCAGGTCTGCGACCCGGAACGTTCGGAGCATCCCTGCGCTCCGGCCGGAATGGGCGGCCGGGCACCTGCCCGGCGCTAGTAACGGTTAGGTCCGACGGTCGGTTAGCCGGGAAACATTTCTTCCTTGAGCCGTTCGAGCCGGCGAATGATATTCCCCAGTTCCCGGTCCAACTGCTCGGTCTTGTAAGTCGGGATGTCGTGTTCCCGCCGCACTTGATCCATCACCACGCGCACGGTCTCGATCTGGAGTAACTTCTGATCGATGGACGCGGCCGTGACGTCGATTCGTCCTTCCACGGCGTTGTCCACCTCGTTGTCGAAGACATACAGCAAGCGGCGGCCGGTTTCGATGACGTCGATGGCGTCATCGGCGACGAACGCCGCAGCCACGCGCATGCTGTAGAAGTCCGGATCCTGGAATATGGCGATGGCATTGTCGATAAGCCGCTTCGCCTCCCGGGCGAGGCGGGGTTGGTATTCCGGTGTGGTGACCTTGATGCGCCAGTCGGCGCGCAGCTTGACGGACTCCAGATACCACTGGTCGGTCGGTCGCGTTCGGGCCATTTCGGAATCCAGGCCCACCAGTGCCTGCCAGTCCTGCCGGGATGCGGCGCGCCAACCTGCAACGACCGCGGCCTGGGATCCCGATATCCGCCCGGCAATATCGGTGACATAGCCCGGGGTGTCGTCGCGTTCCAGTCGGTTCAGCCATGGCCTCAACAGTGCGAACTGCGCCTGGGTGTCCGCCGGGTTGGCCAGCAGGGCCGAGAGCAGCACGCGCTGTGACTCAAGGTCTTCCCCCTGGCGCTTGAGTCCCATACCGATGAGCAGCAAGGATTCGGGCGAGTCCAGTTCATCCAGCGTGTCCGCCAATTCCACGGCGTGCCGTTTGTAACCGCCTCGCTCCAGGCGCTCCGATATGTACCCGAAGTTGAGATCGCGGGGGAAGTTCTGGTGGACCCAGCTTCCGGCCTGCAATCTTGGATCGTAGGGTAACGACAGTTCGATCAGTTCACCGAACGCGAGCGTCTCGTCTTGCTCCATCGCTACCGCGGATTCGGTGGCCATCCGGTTGAAATCATCGGTGAGCAGCGAGGCGCCGGCCGCAAATCGTTCGACGTTCTCCTGATCCATGAAGAGCGCGGTCAGCACGTCTTCCACGGAGCCGATGCCCTTCTCAAGGTAGTGGATCGGGTGATCGATCAACGGCCTGCCGGTGGCGCTCAGGTTCAACTCGATATCGAGCGGTTCGTCGGAGCCGAGAAAGAAGAGCACCTCGGTGCTCCATTGGTAGATGCGCACGTATTCGTAAACGTCCAGTATCGTCGCGCAAAGGCTTTGCAGCAGGGATTCGGTGACGAATTGGCTGTTCATCCACTGCAGGAAGACGCCGCCCGGATTCAGATGCTCCTTCGCCAGCTGCATGAATTCGCGGGTGTACAGGTGGGAAGCGCCGGCCGTCCAGGGGTGGGAGGGCTGGGAAACGATGGCATCGTATCGCTTCGACGACAGCCTCATCGCGCTTCTGGCGTCATTGATGAACACGCGGACACGGCGATCCTGCAAGGGGTCGACCTGACGCTCCGTCCCGAGCAGCCGGTTGGCATCGATGACCTTCGGTTCCAGTTCGACCACGTCCACCACCTCCACGGACGGAGGTACCCCCTCCACCGCAACGCCGCCGCCGAAGCCGACGATGAGCATGTCCCGTATATCGGGGCGTGCCAGCACGGGCACCGTGGTCAGCAGGTGCTGGTTGTGCTGATAGGGCGGCGCGCCACGGAGATTGGTGGAAGCTTCCGGGAGCCCGTTGGTCCGCAGGTTGAGGAATCCGTCTTCCTCCAGCACGAGTACGGTGGCCGAGCGGCCGACCTCGTAGTAGCGGATTTCCCCTTCGCCGTAATCGGTCATTGGCGACGTGCGCAGGATCTCCTCGGGCATCTCGGGCCGATAAACCAGCGCCACGGCGACCAGGCCGATTCCCGCGGCGAGCGCGGTACGGTGGCGGTGCCTGAAAATGAGCAGGCTGGCGGCGGCGGCCACCGCGACGTTGACGGTCACGGCCATCTGGATTGCGCCCTCGTACTTCAAGAGCGGGATCAGCACGAACCCGGCGATGGCCGCGCCGACGATGGCGCCGAAGGTATTCCACGCATAGACGCGCGCTGAGGCGGGTGCGGCGTCGGCTGCTCCCGTGGCGAGAATGCGCACGGCCAAGGGGAACGTGGCGCCGACGAAGAGCGTCGCCGGAAGCAGGACGATCACCGCCAGCGGGGCATTGCCGCGCAGACCCGCGGTCTCCGGGATGAGCAGGTGCATGAATTCGTAGATCGCGATGGAAGTCATCGCGATACCCAATTGGGCAATGACGAATCCGGTTAATGCCCCGTTCGCGTTCCTGGCGTATCGCGCGGCCACGGCACTGCCCAAAGCGATGCCGCTGAGAAAGGCGGCGAGCATGGTGGAGAACGCGACGATGCTGCCCCCGAGGATGTGCCCGAGCAACCGGGTCCAGAGCACCTCGTAGGTGAAGGTATTGGCGCCGGAAATCAACATCAGCGGCAGGATCCAGGACGCTCCGAGGAACCTGGTAACCGGCTCGACCGTCGCTTCGACTTCCCGTTGCAAGTCCGCCGTTTCCGGTTCTTTCTCCGGGGACTGCAGTGGGGCGATGGAA
>JAKZVH010000111.1:0-4786 GCA_047516145.1 Gammaproteobacteria bacterium | reverse complement strand
AGGCGTCGCGCGGCACATGTCCATCGCTCACATCCAGATACGGCGGCGGCCCGGGATCGTGATACACCCGGTACCGGTAGCCGTCTCGTTTATGGGTGGCGAGATCGGCGTCGGTAAGCGCAAACGGGGTAACCTCGCCCCACTCGGCGCTGATGAACGGCGGCGTGGCGCCCGCAAACTCGTTGCCGGCCTGGTCGATGTACAGCTCCAGGGTGAGCGGCTGCCAGCGATTCGGATCGGCAAGATCGGGGTTGCCCGGCTGCAGCAGATTCAAGGGCGGATTGACCGGTTCGTAGTATCGGTTCTCATAGCCATCCCACTCATTGGATCCATCTCGCAGGCCGAATTCGAGTACGCACCGGGCGATGTGGTTGCCCAGCGCGGCCGGCGAGCCGGTCGTGTAGCCAGGCGAGGTGAAGGACCTGTCGTAGCCGAGATCGTCGAGCAACGTATTGATTCGGGCGAGCGACTCGCGTGCTCCTGGAGACACCCGGAAGCGTTCCCGGATGATGCGGTACATGGCATGGCTGATCGCCTCTTCCCGGGCGCCCTGGAGGTCCGCGGGAACGGCCATTCCGTCAAACGAACAGCTATGGCCGCCGACCGTCTTGCCGAGCAGATAGGGTTCCGCCGCACCATCGAACGCCGCCCAGGCGTCATACATGGCAATCGAGGCGTGGAACAGGTTGCGCGCATGCACCGTTGGCCGAGCGTAATCGTTGCGGATCGCGTTCAGCAGCGCCTCATTCCAGGCGCGGGCAACCGAATGGCCGGCCTCCGTGCCTATGAGGGTGGGCGTTTGCGCGTGGCCAATCCCGCACGCCGCCAACAGCATGGCCGAGCGGGCGGCAAGCGCGATCAGGCGACTGCGGCGGCCTGTCATCGCCACGTATCCTGCATGAGCGGCTCACCCCTTGATTGCTCCCGCGGTGATCCCGGAGACGTAGTATTTCTGAAGCCAGAGAAAGACCAGCACGATGGGTGCCGTCGTAATCACGATGCCGGCCGTCAACAATCCGTAGGTGTACTGAAACGAGCCCCCATAACTGGTCAAAATCCCGTACGGGACCGTGATAGTTTCGTTATTGGTACTGAGCAGCATCACGTACAGCATGTGATTCCAGGACGCCAGAAAGCAGAAAATGGACACCGCGACAATGCCTGGACCGATCAACGGTACGACGATCCGCCAAATCACCCGAAAGCTGGTGGCGCCCTCGATAAAGGCCGCATCTTCCAGGTCCCGGTCCACGGTGTCGCAAAACCCCTTCATCATCCAGATGGAAAACGGCAACACCAGCCCGAGCTCGGCGAGGATCAGACCGAGATGGGTGTTGACGAGGCCCAGCGTGCGGTACACCATGTAGATGGGCACGATGATCGCGATGTAAGGGAACATCTGCGTGTTCAGGATTGAAATCAGCAGCACCTTTTTGCCGGGAAACTCGAACCGGGAAAAACTGTAACCTGCCAATATGGCAAAGACGCCGGCAACAACGGTCACCGCCCCGGTAATGATCACCCCGTTGGTGATGTAGCTCGCCAACGTCTCGAACGGCATTGTCTGAGTGCGATCGGTATTCACATTGACGCCGAATACCATCAGGTAATTCTCCAGCGTCCAAGTAACCGGGAGCAGGGTCGGGTGTTTGCCCAAGGTCTCCGGATTCGGCCGCAGGGAGAGCGAAACGATCCACAACACCGGGAACATCGCGATCACGATCAGCACCAACAGGATCACAGCCCGTACTATCGGCGCCAGCAGATTCGTGGCGTGCACCGGGCCCGCTTGCCTGGACCGCAGCCGGGAGAAAATGCCTTGCCCGGACTGCACAGAGCCGCTATCGGTCAAGCCATCACCTTCATTTGCCTGAGATAGGTGTAGGACGCCACCAGGAGTAACAGCAGCCAAACCACGCCGAGGGCGCTGGTATAACCGATATCGGCCTGGTCGAAGGCCATGCGTTGCGCGAGTATCACGAACGTCTCCGAACGGCCCAGCGGACCTCCCTTCGACACCGTATAGATAAGGTCGAAGAAATTGAAACCCCAAACCACCGAGAGCGTGGTGGTGATCACGATGACGCCCTTGAGCGACGGCAGCGTGATGTAGAGGAATCGTTGCAATGCGTTGGCGCCATCGATCGTCGAGGCTTCAATGATGTCTTTGGGTATGGTCTTGAGGCCGGCCAGAAACATCGCCATGAAGAAGGGAAAGGCGATCCACATCGTCGAGCCGATAACCGATGCGCCGACCATGTCGGGGCTCTCGAAGAATTTCAAGGACGTCGAGATGAGGCCGAGATCAAGCAGAACTTCGTTGAAGATGCCGTTTCGCGACGACGCCATGGTGCGGAACATGAACGCGACCGCGACCGGCGGCAGAATCCAGGGGATCAGCAGCATGCCGGCGATGACCCGGTTGATGGGCGTCTCCCGGTTCAGCAAGACCGCCGCCAAGAGGCCGATGATGGCGGCCCCGAACGTCCACACGGTGGTAAAGATGGCGGTATTCTTCAGAGCGTTCCAGAAGAACCGGTCGTTGAACAGCTTCAGGTAGTTGTCGAGCCCGATCCACGGCGTCTCGCTGAGGTTGGTCAACCGCACCTGCTGGAAACTGCTGATGATGCCGAGGATGAGCGGGTAGAAAATCGTCGAGAAGATCGTAAGCACAGCCGGCAGCGCGATGAACAAGCCGAACCACTTGCGGCGCTGCTCCAAGGAGAGGTTGGTCAATTTGGGGGCCTGGATAACCATACTTGATCAATTGCCTGTCACGAACCGGAGGGAGAGGGCACGACGCCCTCTCCCTTGCCACAAGACCCGACCGATTAGAACAGGACCGACTGCAGACCCTTCTCCGTGGTCTTGATGATCTCGTCGATGGGATCATCGGTCAACACGGATGCCTGCCAGGAGTCGATAATGAGTTTTCCTGTTGCGTGCCAGTTGGGATTGTACGGCATCACTTGCAGGAAGGGATAGGAATGCTCGATGAACCCGCGATGAATAGCGTTGTCGTACTCGTTGTCCATGCGCTTCTGTGCCAACGATTTGGGAGGCACGATAGAGCCGGTCATCTTGATGTAGTTCTCGGCTGCGTACTCGCTGCCGGCAAAGTACTGCACGAACGCCCAAGCCTCTGCCTTCAACTGGCTGCCGGCCCATATCGCCAGCGTGTGGTCGATAACGGGAATGACCGGATCCATGCCTGCCTCGACAACCGGGAACCGCTCTACGGAGAGGACGTCGAAGATCTTGTCGCCGCCGAGTAGTTCGGGATTGGTGTTGCGGCCGAGCGGAACGGTGTTTCCGGAATCGGTCAGGTACGGCACCTCTTCGAAGTAGAGGGATTGGCGTCCGTCGCCGCAGGTGGCGGCAAACGCATCCAACTCGGACATGTTTCTCATGAATTCGTACATGGCGTGCAGTTCGGGGGAATCGAATCCGGTCTCCTGGTTGGCCATCGCTTCAGGACTCATGGGGAATACGCCGAAGTTCCAGAACGCCCACAACACCATGCCGAGGTTGTCGCCGCACATCTGCCAGTTGTGCATGCCATACACATCGTTTTCCTTGAGCTTGATGGCATTGGCATAGACATCGTCCCAGGTGACGGGAACCGTGAGCCCATTCCGTTCCAGGAGTCCCTGGTTGGTCCACCAGCCGTGCGAGTTCACCGCATTGGGTACCGCGCACAGCTTGCCATCCAGGGTGGTTGTCTGCAGGGAGGCCTGATAGTTGTCATCCAGATAGCTCTGCGGCGCCAATTCGTTGAGATCGGCCAGCGCGCCCGCGAGACAAAGCTGATAGGGCCAGTCGGAATCCAGCATCATCACGTCTACCGAGTCGCCGGCCGCGGCGCGCGTCATCAGCTTGTTGCGGGTCTCGGCCCAGCCGCTCGCTTCCATGCGGATCTCGATTCCGGGATTCAGGCGCATGTACTCATCCACGACCGATTGCACGGGCGCCTTGAAGTCGGACTCACCCCACATCCAGGAGTCGAAGCGAATCACCGTTCTTGCGGATGCGGCCGCTTCCCCTCCTTCCTGGTCGCCGCCCGCCCACAGGGCAGTCGCGGTCAAGGCGAGTCCGCACAGGACCGCCAAGCACTTTCTAAAGTTTACGTAACTCATCAAGGAACTCCTTTGTTGAGCCGTACGAGTTTCACTGCCGCCCATCGACCATGGAGCGCGGGCGACACCCTCAGCTTGGTGCGGCGGCGATCGCCGCCGCGCCGCTTATGTCGTTGTCGGTGCTATTCCTGTCCAGTGCTTGCTGCCTTGCCTCCTGAGCGTTGGGTGGATCCCGGCGATGTGTTGTGAGTGAAAGTAGTGAAAGTCAAATGTAGTGGCGCTGGCGTGCGGTGCAGCCGGTCGGGCCGGGGTGGGGAGGACGCACCGGCCCGCTATGCACCAACCGGTCGAAGCGCTGCGAAGTGCCGGCACGCACCAGCGGTTGTCCGTTCCAGTGCCCACAGAGCCGATAGAAGCACGCTCACGACAGAACGTCAAGCTTGCTTGCGCACCCTTGCGCGCCGCGCCTTCGGCTGCTAGCCGCGCGCGACGTTCTGGCCGGCGAGCCGCGTGACCCGAAGCCGTGCTTGGCGCTACATGCCCCAGACCGTGATCGGCACGCCATCTCCTGACGGCGCGCGGCGGAAGATCTTTTCCGCCCAGGGTCGTTCCGGCGCGCGGTCGAACACGATCAGGTGGCCCGCCTCCGCCTCGCAGCGATCCACATAGGCGCGGGTTTGCTCCACCCCCTCGGCGATGGTCCGCTCCAA
>JAKZVH010000110.1:0-8695 GCA_047516145.1 Gammaproteobacteria bacterium | reverse complement strand
GGTTCAGGGTCTGCTCGCGCTCATCGTGTCCACCGCCCAGGCCGGCGCCTCGATGGCGCCCCACCGCGTCAATTTCGTCAATGAAAACGATACACGGAGCATGCTTCTTGGCCTGCTCGAACATGTCCCGGACCCGTGAGGCGCCCACGCCAACAAACATTTCCACGAAATCGGAACCCGAGATGGTGAAAAACGGCACCTTCGCTTCTCCGGCGATGGCACGCGCAAGCAGTGTCTTCCCGGTCCCCGGGGAACCCACCATCAGCACGCCCTTGGGGATTTTTCCGCCGAGGCGCTGGAACTTGGAGGGATCCTTGAGGAACTCGACGATTTCAACGACCTCTTCCTTGGCCTCCTCGATTCCGGCCACATCCGCAAACGTCACGGTGACCTGATCCTCGCTCAGCAACCGCGCCCGGCTCTTGCCGAAGGACATGGCCCCGCGCCCGCCGCCGACGCCCTGCATCTGGCGCATGAAATAGACCCACACGGCAATCAGCAGCAGAATCGGGAAGGACGAGATAAACAACTGCAACAGGAAGGACTGCTGCTCGGGCGGTTGCGCCTGAATACGCACGCCGTTCTCCTGCAGCGTGGTAATCAGCAGCGTATAGTCGGTCTCCGGGTTGTAGGTGACGAGCTGGTCACTATTGCGATCGTACTCGATCGCCTCGTTGTTGAAGGTCACCGACGAGACGGAACCCTCCTTGACCTGGGAAATGAATTCAGAATACGGGACGGCCTCGACGCGTTCGTTCGTGGGCGCGAAGCTGCGCACGACCGACGCCAGCACCACGGCGATGACGATCCAAAGAATCGCGTTCTTTATCAAATCGTTCAAAGCAATACTCTCAAGGTATCCGGCCCGGATACCGCCACGACGGCCTGCTGCGGACCCTACTACATCCCATGGTTTCCCGCCAGCAAATACATCTCGCGACTCTCGGGCCTGGAGGCCCGCGGTTTGATCGCACGGACGCTTCCGAAACGTTCCCGCGCAACGCCAATAAACTCCTCAAATCCCTCGCCCTGGAACAATTTGACCAGGAAACGGCCATTGGGTTGAAGCACCTGGCAGGCGAATTCCAGGGCCGCCTCGGCCAGGTTCATGGCCCTGGGCTGATCCACGGCTGCATGACCAGTGATATTGGGGGCCATGTCCGACATTACAAGGCGCACCGGCGCGCCGCCCAATGCCCCGATGAGTTGATCGCGGGTCGACGTCAGGGTGAAATCGCCCTGGATGAAGTGGACCCCCTGGATCGGATCCATGGGTTCAAGGTCGATCGCAATTACCCTGCCGGCGGAACCCGTTTTCGCCGCGGCATACTGACTCCAGCCGCCGGGACACGCACCCAGGTCCACGCAGACCATCCCGGGGCGCAGCAACCGTTCCCTGGCATCGATCTGCTGGAGCTTGTAGACCGCCCTGCTCCGCCACCCTTCCCGGGCCGCCCTGGCAACGAAAGAATCCTGCTGCTGGCGCCGCCGCCAATGCCCCGACGTCCGACCCCGCATGTCTCCCCCACCTCCTGCTAGCGATATTCCACGCTGACGATCTCGTAGGTCTGCCGTCCCTTCGGGGCCGCGAATTCGATGATGTCGCCCTCCCACTTGCCGATCATCGCGCGAGCCATCGGTGAGCGAATGGAAATCAGATCCTGTTTGATGTCCGCTTCATCCTCACCAACGATCTGGAAACGCTTCTCCGCGCCATCGTCGGGGTTGACCAGGTGCACGGTGGCTCCGAACACCACGCGCCCGCCGGCGTGCAGCTTGTCCACCTCGATGATCTGTGCCAGGGACAGCTTCGCTTCGATGTCCCTGATCCGCGCCTCCGCCAATCCCTGCTGCTCCTTGGCGGCGTGGTACTCGGCATTCTCACGCAGATCACCGTGTTCGCGGGCGGTGCCGATGGACGCGCTGATTATCGGCCGCTCGGCCTTCAGGCGCTTCAACTCGTCCCGCAACTGGCGGGCCCCCCGTGCGGTCAGCGGTACCTTTTCCATCAAACGATCTCCCTGTGCAAATCACGAAGGCGACTGACAACGACGTTATCCATATGGTCCAGCGCCTCGCACGTGGCCGTCGCGGCAGGCAGGGTGGTGTAGTAGGTCACCTTCCGGTGCACCGCCGCGACGCGAATCGAGTGCGATTCCTTGATGGCCTGCTTGCCCTCGGTGGTATTGACGATGAGGCTGATCTCATCGTTCTTGATCATGTCGACGACGTGCGGGCGGCCTTCACGGACCTTGTTGATCCTCCGGCACCTGACGCCACCGTCGGCGAGCGCACGTGCCGTACCGCCTGTCGCCACAATCTCGAATCCTCGTCGGTTGAGGATTCGCCCCAACGCAACCGCGGCGGGCTTGTCGGTATCCCTGACGCTGATCAGCGCCGTGCCGTGGCGAGGCAGCTCCACTCCCGAGGCGGACTGCGCCTTGGCATAGGCTTCGCCGAAGGTACGTCCGGTGCCCATCACCTCGCCGGTTGATTTCATTTCCGGCCCCAGAATCGGATCCGCTTCCGGAAACTTGATAAAGGGGAATACCGATTCCTTCACCGAGAAAAACGGCGGCCTCGGGTTCGCCGCAACGCGCTGCTCGCGAAAGCCGATCCCCGCCATGGCCTTGGCGGCAATCTTCGCAAAGGGCTGGCCGGTGGCCTTGGAGACGAACGGAATGGTGCGCGAAGCCCGGGGATTGACCTCCAGAACGTAGATGACTCCGTTTTGGATCGCAAATTGGGTATTCATGATGCCGACGACGCCCAACGCCCGCGCCATGGACGCCACCTGTTCCTCAAGCGCCTGTTCCTGCTCTGCCGTCAGCGTGAACGGCGGCAAGCTGCAACCGGAATCGCCGGAGTGGATCCCGGCCTGTTCGACGTGCTCCATGATACCGCCGACGATCACTTGCTCGCCGTCGCAGATCGCGTCGACATCCACCTCCACGGCGAGATCCAGAAATCGGTCCAACAGGACCGGACTCTCGTTGGACACGCTGACGGCTTCGGCCATGTAGTCGCGGAGATCGTCTTCCTCATGGACGATCTCCATGGCCCGGCCGCCAAGCACATAGGATGGTCTGACCACCAGCGGATACCCCACGTGCGCGGCCATCTTCACGGCCTCTTCCGTGGTCCGGGCGGTGCGGTTGGGCGGCTGCTTCAGGCCCAGGCGCTGGATCAGTTGCTGGAATCGCTCCCGATCCTCCGCCAGATCGATGGAATCCGGTGTCGTGCCGATAATCGGCACGCCTGCCGCCTCCAGGGGCCGGGCCAGCTTCAGCGGCGTCTGCCCGCCGTATTGGACGATCACGCCCCGCGGCTGCTCCTTGTCGACGATCTCCAGGACGTCTTCCAGCGTCAACGGTTCGAAGTAGAGCCGATCCGAGGTGTCGAAATCCGTCGATACCGTCTCGGGATTGCAATTCACCATGATGGTCTCGAAGCCGGCTTCCTTCAGGGCAAAGGCGGCATGGACGCAGCAGTAGTCGAATTCGATGCCCTGCCCGATCCGGTTCGGTCCGCCACCCAGGATCATGATCTTCTCGGCCCCGGTGGGGTCGGCCTCGCATTCGCTTTCGTACGTGGAGTAGAGATACGCGGTGTGACTGGCAAATTCAGCGGCGCACGTGTCGACGCGTTTGAATACGGGCCGTATGTCGTAGCGATGGCGCCGCTCCCTGACGGCGTCTTCGCTCCAGCCGAGTAGTTCGCCGAGACGGCTGTCGGAGAAGCCCTTGCGCTTGAGTTCCCACATTCGCTCCGCGCTGAGCTCGTCGGCGCCCTGCGCCGCGACGCGCGCCTCCTCGCGAACCAAGTCCTGGATCTGGGCGAGAAACCACAAATCGATTCCCGTCAGGTCCGCCACTTCGGCCAATTCCAGGCCGTGCCGGAACGCGTCGGCCACGTACCAGATGCGTTGCCCGCCGGCCATTCGGAGTTCCCGGCGAAGCGCTTCCCGCTGGGCCTGCGTGCGCACTTCCGGGCACGCCGGATCGAGTCCGCTGGTCCCCGTTTCAAGGCTGCGCAATGCTTTCTGCAGCGACTCCTGGAAGGTGCGGCCGATCGCCATGACCTCGCCCACCGACTTCATCTGCGTGGTGAGCCGATCATTGGCCTGGGGAAACTTCTCGAAAGTGAACCGAGGCACTTTGGTCACCACGTAGTCGATGCTGGGCTCGAAGGATGCGGGCGTCGCCCCGCCGGTGATCTCGTTTCTGAGTTCGTCGAGCGTGTATCCGATGGCCAGCTTGGCGGCCACTTTGGCGATAGGAAATCCCGTGGCCTTGGAGGCCAGCGCCGACGAACGGGAAACGCGCGGGTTCATCTCGATGATCAGCAACCGACCGTCCCGCGGATTGACCGCGAACTGAACATTCGAGCCGCCGGTATCGACCCCGATCTTGCGCAACACCGCGATGGAGGCATTGCGCATCAGCTGGTATTCCTTGTCCGTGAGTGTCTGCGCGGGCGCCACGGTGATGGAGTCGCCCGTGTGGATCCCCATGGGGTCCAGGTTCTCGATGGAACAGACGATGATGCAGTTGTCGTTGCGGTCGCGGATGACCTCCATCTCGAATTCCTTCCACCCCAGTACCGATTCCTCCAGCAGCACTTCGGTGGTAGGCGATTGATCCAGGCCCCGGGCGACAATCTCCTCGAATTCCTCGCGGTTATAGGCGATTCCCCCCCCACTGCCGCCGAGGGTGAACGATGGTCGCACGATCGTGGGGAAACCCACGTGGGCCTGAATTTTCCAGGCCTGCTCGAGGTTCCTGGCTACGTCGGCCGTCGGCACTTCAAGTCCGATCTCCCGCATCGCATCGCGGAACCGCTCGCGGTCTTCCGCCATGTCGATCGCTTCGCGGGACGCACCGATCAACTCCACGCCGTACTTCTCCAGAACCCCTTCTCGATCCAGGTCCAGCGCACAGTTCAACCCCGTCTGCCCGCCCATGGTGGGCAACAACGCACAGGGCCGCTCCTTGTCGATGATTCGCTCCAGCGTGCGCCAGTTGAGCGGCTCGATGTATACCGCATCGGCGCTGGACGGATCGGTCATGATGGTGGCTGGATTCGAGTTGGCCAGGATGACCCGGTAGCCCTCTTCCTGCAGCGCCTTGCAGGCTTGCGTTCCGGAATAGTCGAATTCACAGGCCTGCCCGATGACGATGGGCCCGGCACCGACGATCAGTACGCTCTGGATGTCTTCCCGACGAGGCATTTATTTAATGTTTACTCTAGATAAACTACGTACGTTAATAATATTAATTTATTTTTTCCGTTTGACCTATTCGGACACGACGCCCATGGCGCGGATGAAGCGCGCGAACAGAGGGTCGACATCGTGGGGACCGGGACTGGCCTCCGGATGCCCCTGAAACGAGAAAGCGGGCCGATCGACCCGCTCGATACCCTGCAGCGAACCATCGAACAGCGACCGATGGGTGGCTCGAAAGTGCGCCGGGAGGCTGTCCTCCGATACCGCGAAGCCGTGGTTCTGGCTGGTTATCATCACCCGCCCGCTGTCCAGATCGAGCACCGGGTGATTGGCGCCGTGGTGCCCGAACTTCATCTTCACGGTACTCGCACCACCGGCCAGGGCCATGAGTTGATGACCCAGGCAGATGCCGAACGTCGGCAGACCCGAGTCCACCAGCGTCGCGATCGCATCGATGGCGTATTCGCATGGTTCCGGATCTCCCGGTCCGTTGGAAAGAAACACCCCGTCCGGGCGCAGCGAAAGGACTTCCGGCGCCGGCGTGGTCGCCGGCACCACGGTCATTCGGCACCCCGTGTCAGCCAATCGCCGCAGGATATTTCGTTTGACCCCGTAGTCGTACGCCACCACATGGGCGCCGGCGTTGCGCGGCGGGACATTCGGCTTCGGAGGCCAGATGCTGCCCTCATCCCATTGGTAGGGCGCCTCGGTCGTTACCAACTTGGCCAGATCCATGCCCTTCAGACCGGGGAATTGCCGGGCCGCCGCAACCGCATCGGCCGGATCGATATCCGGACCGGCGAGTATGCAGCCACTCTGGGCCCCCTTGTCGCGAATGATGCGGGTCAGCCTGCGGGTGTCGATATCGGCGATTGCCGTCGTGCGCCCGCGACGCAGGTATTCCGCCAGCGTGCAGTCCGATCGCCAATTGCTCACGGCCATGGAGAGGTCGCGCACGATCAACCCCGATGCGTAGATCCGCGGCGATTCGAAATCGGTGATGTTGGTCCCCACGTTGCCGATGTGGGGATATGTCAACGTGACCAGTTGGCGGAAATAGGAGGGATCGCTGAGGATTTCCTGGTACCCGGTCATCGCGGTGTTGAAAACCACTTCGCCGACCGTTCGTCCCCGGATACCCACGGACCGACCGTTGAAGATCGTACCATCCTCAAGCGCTAGTATCGCCGGCTCCGCCACTCCTGACCCCTGTCCGCCTTGCACAATCGAAGCGGGACGGCCGCAAGGCGTGCGACTCGTCCCGCCGTTACCCGGCCGCGGTCAGCGCAGACCGAGTACGTCCTCCATGGAATAAATGCCCGGAGGACGGCCAACCACCCAGTTGGCCGCGCGCACCGCACCGCGCGCAAATACCATCCGATCGGCCGCCCGATGGACCAACTCGACCTGCTCCTCCGCCGCGGCAAACAACACGCTGTGATCGCCGACGATGTTGCCCGCGCGAATGACCGAAAAACCCACGGTTCCACGCTCCCGTGGGCCCGTCTGTCCGTGGCGCGCGTACGCTGCCACATCTGCCAGCGGCTGGCCGCGGGCAGCGGCGGCGCGCTCGCCGAGCTCCAGGGCCGTACCGGAGGGCGCATCCACTTTCCGAGCGTGATGCGCGTCGACGATTTCAATATCGTAGTCCTCGTCCAGGACCGACGCTGCCCGCGCCACCAGGTCCTTGAAGACCGTCATACCCATGCTCATGTTGCGTGCATATACGAGCGGTATGTGTTGCGCTGCCGCTTCCAAGGCCGCCATCTGGGCACGCTCGAGGCCGGTTGTGCCAACGACCAGCGCCGCACCCCGTGCAGCCGCCGCGGCAACGTTGCCTTCGGTGGCGGCCGGCAGGGTAAAGTCGATGGCAACCTGCGCATCGCGCAAACCCTCGGCAGGATCGTCCGTCAATGCCACACCTAGTGGAGGCAAGGCGCAGACGGCACCCGCATCCTGCCCCAGTTCCGGATCGCCGGCCTCCGTCACGGCCCCCGCGAGCCGCAGACCATTCGCGTCAACCAGACAACGGATCACCGCACGGCCCATGCGGCCGGTGGCGCCCAGTACCGCTACGTTAACCCGCATATCTCACCTGGGCTAGGCACTCATGCGATCGAAAAACTTCCTGACACCATCCAGCCAGGAGTGCGCCCGCGGACTGTGGCGGGAACCAATCGAGCCAAGCGACTTGTTGAATTGTTTCAGCAATTCCTTCTGGTCCTCGTCCAAATTTACCGGAGTCTCAACCTGAACACGGCAGAACAGGTCTCCGATACCTGCGCCGCGCACCGAACGCACGCCCTTCCCGCGCAGCCTGAAAATCTTTCCCGACTGGGTCTCAGGCGGAATCTTCAGTACCACATTGCCGCCCAGCGTGGGTACTTCCACGGAACTTCCCAGGACCGCGGCGGCGAAACCGATGGGCACATCGCAGCTCAGATCCTGGCTCTCCCGGGAAAAAATGGGATGAGGGTCGATCGCAATGTCCACGTACAGATCGCCGGATGGCCCGCCGTTGCGCCCGGCCTCGCCTTCGCCGGCCAGCCGAATCCGATCGCCGCTATCGACCCCGGCCGGCACTTGCACCGCCAGCGTCTTGACCCTGCGCTCTCGCCCGCGACCACCGCACCCGCTGCACGGCGCGGTGATGATCGTACCCTGCCCCCGGCAATTTGGACAAGTTTGCTGGATGGAGAAAAATCCCTGCTGGATCCGGACCTGTCCGCTGCCGCTGCACCGATGACACGGCGAGCGTTGCGTACCGGGTTCCGCCCCCGCGCCGCGGCACCGACGGCATTCCACTTTCGTGGGCACGTCGATGTTGACCGAATCTCCCGCGACCGCCTGTTCCAGCAACAGGACCAACTCGTAACGCAGATCGGCGCCGCGAAATACCTGGGTTCGCCCGCGGCGTCCCGCGCTTCCGAAAATGTCGCCGAAGACGTCCCCGAAAATATCGCTGAAGGCATCGCCGCCGGCGCCAAAACCACCGCCGGCCTGGCTGGCTTCCACGCCCGCGTGGCCGAACTGGTCGTAGGCGGCGCGCTTCTCGGGTTTGGAGAGGATTTCGTAGGCCTCCTTGGCCTCCTTGAAGCTTGCTTCGGCCTGCTTGTCATCCGGATTGCGATCCGGGTGATATTTCATGGCCAAGCGCCGGTAAGCCTTTTTCAGTTCGGCTTCCCCGGCATTCCTGGCACATCCCAAGACTTCATAGTAGTCCCGATTGGCCATGCCGCATCCCTAGCCGCGGAGGGCTATGCGCGCCGCTTGTCTTCGCCCTCGCCCTCGCCCTCGCCCTCGCCCTCGACCTCCTCGAACTCCGCGTCGACCACGTTGTCGTCTGCACCGGCGTCCGGCTGTGCCGTGGATTCCGCTGCCTGGGCCTGCTCCGCGTAGATCCTCTGTGCCACCGAAGCGGAGGCTTCGCTGAGCGCGTTGATCTTGGTTTCGATCGTATCTTTGCTG
>JAKZVH010000109.1:0-2671 GCA_047516145.1 Gammaproteobacteria bacterium | reverse complement strand
ATCCAAGTTGTGCAGTGCTCCAACTCGCAGTGTAATTCACGGTCTGCGAATCGGAGCCGGTCGTTCTATTCTGACTACGACCACCAGCGCTGGTACGCGCCGCTGTGATCGACAGATCCCACCCGGATGGTGGAGACTGGCGTGAGGACGTGCTCTGCGGGTCGGAGCTTATCGGAGGATAGCCTGGGTGAGGTCGGCACCGATCAGGTCCGCGACCTCATACTTCGCCGCGCGCAGGTCCGACTCAACGAGCTGAGCGCCGGTGAAATCGGTCCCCGTCAGGTCCGCATCCCAGAACGCGACACGCTTCAAGTCGGCCCCGTTGAGCGAGGCGGATCTCAGGTCCGCACCTTGGAACACTCCACCACGTAGCGTCACCGAGCGTAGACTCGCGCGCTGCAAGTTGGCGCCACGAAGGTTCGCGAAATCCATTCGGGCTCCGTCCATGCAGGCGCCCGTGAGGTTGCATCTTTCCAGGCGGCAGCGCCGGAGGTCGGCGCCGTCCAGCCTAGCGTTCTCGAGATTTCCCCAGGCGATATTGGCTTCGAAGAGGATGGCCCCACGGAGATCCGCCCCGGCCAGATTCAAGCCCTGAAGGTCCGCGCCAGTCAGCGTGACCGGTTCGGCGGGATGGGCGGTCCGGTACTGGTTGAAGGCCTCGGCCGATTGGACGCGCAGGGCCCGCCACGCGACCGAGGGATCTGAGTCGGGGGCGAACGCCATTTTGTAATTCTCGGCGTCGCCCGTACCCCTCAGGCCAGGGACAGCAGCGCCCGTTTGACCACGGCCTGCGTTAACGGAACCTTGTAACCGTTCTTCGCCTGCGGACGAGCGCCCTCGACGGCTGCCTCACCGGCGGCGGCTGCAGTGGCCTCGTTCAGGGCTTGTCCTCTCAACGCGGCCTCGGCACTCGTTGCCCTGTACGGGATGGGCGCCACTCCCCCGAGGACGATGCGGGCATTCTCCACGACGCCATCCCTCAGCGTCACCATGGCCGCGACGCTACAGAGGGCGAAGTCCCAGATTTCTCGCACCATCTCTTTGACATAGATGGCCTTCGACCCGGCTGGGGCGTTCGGCACCTCGATGTCAGTGAGAATCTCGTCAGGTAACAGGATGTTTTCCCGGCGGACGCTCTCGCGCGGAGTGACGAAGAAGTTTTCCATCGCCACGGTTCGCGCGCCCGTTGCTCCCGTAATCCGAGCCGTCGCTCCCAGGGCCACCAGGGCCGGCGCGATGTCCGACGGGTGGACAATGAACGACGGTCCGCCCAGCAGGATCGCGTGAAATTCGTTTTCTCCTGCCGCAGCGTAACAGCGGTCACCACCGCGCTTGAGACACGGATAGTTGTTTCGAAAGTACCAGCACCTGGGGCGCTGACAGAGGTTGCCCCCGAGCGTTGCCATGTTTCGGAGTTGCGGTGTGCCGACGTGCTCTGCAGCCATCGCCACGAGCGGCGTCTGCTGCTGGACCGCTGGGCTGTCCACGAGCTCGACAAGCAGCGTTCCGGCGCCGATGCGAAGTCCCGTGTTCAGCGGTCGGATGCCTTGCAGCTCGCGCAGGTGCTTGATGTGCACCAGGCGCTCCGGCGCGAGCATGTCATCCTTCATCTCCCCGAGCAGATCGGTGCCGCCAGCGAGCAGGGCAACCTGGCCATGCTCCTGAGCAAGTTGCGTACGTGCGTCCCTCAGGGTCGCCGGCCGGCTGTAGCTGAAGTTGTCCACGGTTCCTCCCGTCCGGTCAGAATCAAGCAGTCCGGCTCACGGCCTCCAGGATCGCCGCACGGCTGAAGGGCGGCTCCCGCAGGCGCAGCCCGGTCGCATTGAAGATGGCGTTGGCGACCGCCGCCATACCCGGGTGGCAGGGGTTTTCCCCCATGCCCTTGGCGCCGAAGGGCTTGTCCGCGCCCCTGTTCTCCACGATCACCGCTTCGACCACACGAGGATCCACGTCGAGCGCCGTGGGAGGCTTGAGGTCGAGGAAATTGGCACTCAGGCACCAACCCGTCTGGGGGTCGAAGTGCAGTTGCTCGCCCAGCGCCAACGCGAGCCCCTGGATGCTGCCGCCCTCGATTTGATTCTCGACAATGGTCCGGTTGAGGGGCTGCCCAACGTCGTGGGCGGCCACGTAGCGCAGGATCCGAACCTTGCCGGTCTCCTTGTCCACCTCCACTTCGGCGAAGTGGGCTGCCGGGCCGCGTTCAACGTTGGGGTTCGTCTGATCCTGGACCATGGCGCCCTCGCCTACCACCGTCCGACCGTGTCGCTGCAAGACGTCCCGGAGCGGCATGCTGCGATCCGGCTGGCCTGCGACGCGAATCGCGCCATCGCGGGCCTCGAGCTCATCGGGCGTGGCCTCCAGCATCGGCGCCGCCGTCTGGAAAATTTGGCGCAGGCAGTCGCGGCACGCTTGATCCACGGCTGTCCCCGTGCCCCGTGTCGTTCGATTGCCGATACTTCCTGGCTCGTAGGGCGCCATCTCGGTGTCGCCGGAAACCGCTCGCACACTGGCCAACGAGGTGCCGAGAATCTCAGCGACGATCATCGGCATCGTGGTGCGACTGCCCTGACCGAGGTCGGTCGACGACCAGAAGACGATCGCCGAACCGTCGCGGTTCACCTTGACGATGGCGGCCCCCTGTCCACCACCGGTGCTTCGCTCGGTCAGCGCC
>JAKZVH010000108.1:0-2862 GCA_047516145.1 Gammaproteobacteria bacterium | reverse complement strand
GGACGGAGCCGCCGCATCGTCATCGCCCCGCACGGCGAGATGGAGTTTGCCGAGGCCCGCCGCCGCGCCCGCGACATGCTCGGGCGTATCCGCGCAGGCGAGAACCCGGCGGACGACATCCAACGGGAGAGGGAGACCCAGACCTTCCGGCAGTTCGCCGACGAGTATCTGCGGCGCTGCGAACCGCACTGGAAGCCCTCGGGGCGCAAGACCGTGCGCATCTATCTCAAGGCCCGCATCCTGCCCGCGTTCGGCAAGATGCCGCTCGACCGTATCGGCCACGAGGACGTGGCCGCGTGGTTCGACGCGGCGAGCAAGGACAAGCCCGGCGCCGCCAACCGCGCCTTCGAGATACTGCGCGCGATCATGTTCCGGGCCGAGGAATGGGGCTTGGGCGAACGCGGCACCAACCCCTGTCTCGGCATCGCCAGGAACCCGAGAAACAACGTCGCACGGTTCCTCGACACGCACGAGCTGGCACGGCTCGGGCTCGCCCTCGACGCCCGCAAGTCCCGATGGCCCGAGGCCGTCGCCGCCATCCGGCTGCTGGCGCTCACCGGATGCCGCCGCGGCGAAGTGCTCAATCTGCGCTGGCGCGATATCGGCGACGACACCATCAACCTGCCCGATTCCAAGACCGGGCCCTGCGTGGTACCGCTCGGCAAGGCCGCGCGGGCGCACATCGGCGCGCTGCCCGGCGCGCGCGCCGGATGCGTTCCTGTTTCCGCGCTACGCCGAAGGCCGGGGGCAAGCCAGCCTCCGTCGCTTGCTGGCGGGCGCTCTGTGCCGATGCGAAGCTCGGCAGGCTCAGGCTGCATGACCTGCGCCATACCGCTGCCAGTCACGCCGTCATGTCAGGCGAAAACCTTCCAGTCGTCGGCCAGCTGCTTGGCCACCGGCGCCATCGCACGACAGCGGGCTACGCCCACATCGCCGATAAGCACCTCATCGAAGCCGTAGAGAAGGTCGGGATCCTCATCGCCCAAGCGATGGCTGGCACTCAATGATAATGCCCCTATTTCTGTCCACTAAAGATCCCAATAAACCCGTGTTCACCCGTGTCCGTCGTGGCTGTGCCTCCGAGAGTTCCGATCACCTGTCCAGGACTGGATGCAGGATTGTCATTCTCCGAGAATAGCCCGCCCTACTTTCCCTGCGAGGTAAATTCTCTGGCGGTGCCATACTCCAAGACCTTGAGTGTGCCCTCGAAACTTCCGTCATTGCTGATGTTGCCCCCGTTGAGCGCGATATAAACACTCTCTTCCGTCCATCGATCATTCTTCAAGTCATCGATGGTGGAGTAAGTGTAGATGCCTCGTTCGACGCCGCTCGGATCGGCATCCGGACAACCAGCACAACCGCTGATAGAGTTCGTTGAGAAGTTGGCGTTGAGCATCAACATGCTCCACCAAACGCCACCGTCACCACCAGGCCCGACATATGCGCCTTCGGCCTCGCCTCGATAGGTAGCCGTACCGGCAAGCGGTCTCTCCCACGAGGAATTCTGACCATCGTAGTAGCTGAAGACGGAACCCGGACCGGCGTCGCCGAACGTGCCCATCTCCGTCACATCGTCATTCGCATTGACCTTGACCCAATATCCTCCGGCAAGATAATTGGTGTCATCTGTGTCTTCCCACGCCGTGTAAGCGACAGCCACGACCGTGTCGTTGCCATCCTGCTTCGACAAGACCCAGCCGTTTCCGCTCCAATTGGAAGGAAAATCTTCGGCACCGTCATCCATCCACGCAGTGCCATTCAAGTTTTCCGTCAGGTCAGCAAGGCTATCCAACTCCAAGGACACGCCGCCGTTTCCGTCCCTCACGACAACGGTCAGCTCTCCGCCAGCCTCAAGCGTGGTTTCAACTCTGTCCGTGCTAATGCCATTGCCATTGCTGCTTTGGGTTATGCTGCCGAAGTTCGGGCTGTTTGCCGCCACCTCCCCATAGGCATCGATGTCACCGTAAAGCTGAGTCTCGGTGAGTTGCATAGGAACGCCATCAACCTCCCCGCCGCCGTCCTGCATGTCGGTCGGAGGCATGTTTCCGCCCGGCACTTTCGACATGAGGCCGCTGCTACCACCCCCGCCGCCACAGGCCGACAGTCCGATCAGTGCCGCTGCTACAAAAACAACGCGCGATACCCCGAGCACCTTCC
This sequence comes from Gammaproteobacteria bacterium, assembly GCA_047516145.1. Lineage (GTDB taxonomy): Bacteria > Pseudomonadota > Gammaproteobacteria > Steroidobacterales > Rariloculaceae > UBA6522. The sequence goes on along the minus strand of JAKZVH010000108.1, from coordinate 705 downwards.
GATTCATTGCGCCACTCCTCAGATTTGCCAATTCAACTATAGCATTATAGCATGACGGCCCCCCTTGTCTTGACCTTACAGCCGCGATTTGCGACCTGTGCTGGCTCGACTCGCGTCATCATCCCGCGCCCGATCCCGTTTCCCGACGCGGACACGACTCGCTGAGCTTCTGCCGCTTCATCCGTCAGGGCACATGCGCCCTAGGCCGTGCACCAGGATTGCACGTCCGTACCCCCGATTGATCAATCCCGCCGGCAGTTGGCCCCGCGCTACGCCATACACTCGCGTCGGTGCCCGTGCGGACACCGCCGCCGACGCCTCCGGCATCGCGGCGTGCACGACCGCCGACAGTTCCCGCCGCACCGCGCGGCGCACGGCCGCAACCGCTGCGCTACGGGAACATGTGCATGATGGGCGGCTGCGGTGTTCAACGACGCGGACGGCACGTCAAAGCGCGAGGCGCTGCGCCAATGGCATATGGGTGTCGTGCGCCCGCTCGCCCGGATGCTGTCCGCCGAGCTGACGGATAAATTCGGCGTGCCGATCACGCTGAAATTCGACAACTATCCGATGGACATGGTTTCGCGGGCGCAAGTGTTCTCGAAGCTCGCCGCTGTCGAGGGCGTGTCGCCCGCAATGGCGATGGCGCTTGCTCGAATCGGAGACGGCGATGGCGACTGATCCGGCCCTTGCTTACGCTGGTGT
>JAKZVH010000107.1:0-8899 GCA_047516145.1 Gammaproteobacteria bacterium | reverse complement strand
CCCAACAGGCCGCCCAGACCGGCGATCGCGGTGACCCAGGGATACGAGAAGACATTCCAATAACCCAGAATGATCAGCGCGGGCAACGTGAAAATGACGCCCGCCGCCAACGACTCACCGGCCGACGCGGCGGTCTGCACGATGTTGTTCTCCAGGATGTTCGATTCCTTGAACAGCTTGAGAATCGCCATGGAAATCACCGCCGCCGGAATCGAGGCCGAGACGGTCATGCCGGCAAACAGGCCGAGGTAGGCGTTGGCTCCCGCCAGCACCATGGACAGCACCAATCCGAGGATGATCGCTTTCAGGGTGAGTTGCGGAAGGGGTGCAACTGAGGACATGGGCCTACCTCGCGTTCTCGTTTGTATTGGTTGGGCGCCAGAGTAACATTACATTCAAACGTAAACGATACAGGCGAGCGGGCCACGTTCGGCCAACCCGCTCAGTCGTAATCTGTGGGCGCGGTTCAGCGTTTCTTCAGGAATCGGGCGACCACTGCCAGGAGCACCCCGGCGCCAACCGAGGTGGCGACGATCTGCATGTACAGGGCGGGCATGGTCTCCACGGCGTCGGCGCTGAACTCTCCAGCGATGAGGCCTGCGAGGATGCTGCCCAGCGACGCTGCCAGGAACCATGCACCCATCATCTGGCCCACGTAACGGCGGGGCGATAGTTTGGTGACGGAACTCAACCCCACAGGACTCAGGGCCAGTTCGCCCATGGTATGGAGCAGGTAGGTGAAGATGAGCCAGGCAGGCAGCACGGTGTCGCCGCGGACGACCAGTCCGGCCGCGACCATCATCACCGCGAATCCCAGCCCGAGCATGACCAGACCGATCGCGAATTTCAGGATCGGGCTGGGATCCATCCGGCGCTTGGCGAGCGCCAGCCAGAGCATCGAATACAGCGGCGCCAGGATCAGTATGAACACAGGATTGAGAGACTGGAACCAGGTTGCCGGCACGGTGAAATCGCCGAACTCCCGCAGCGTATAGCGTTCCGCAAACAGATTGAGGGATGAGCCCGCCTGCTCGAATCCGGACCAGAACACCGTCGCACCGAAAATAAGTACGGCAATCACCGTGACTCCGCGGCGCTCGCCTGGGGTCAGTTTTCCAAAGCCGAACACATATCCGAAAAAGATCACCGTCACGGCGACAATGGCAAGGCTCGCGCTGCGGGCGAGCCGGATGGCATCGTATCGAATCCAGCCTGCGAGGCCGCCGACAAGGAGTGCGGCGATGAGCACCAGCAAGGCGGTCAGCCCCAGCCAGGCCCCGAGATCTTGTCTCGTGGCCGCATCCGTTGACGGCGCCGGCTCGCGTCCCGCGGCGCCCAGGTGATTCCGTGTCAGCGAAAATTGAATCAGGCCCAGCAGCATGCCGACGCCCGCGGCGGCGAAGCCATAGTGCCAGTTTTCCGCTGCCAACCAGCCGCAGGCCAGCGGACCCATGAACGCGCCCAGATTGATACCCATGTAGTAGATGGTGAAGCCGCCGTCCCGCCGCGGGTCGCCGGGTTGGTAGAGTTCGCCGACAACGGCGCTGATGTTCGGTTTGAGCAGCCCCGTGCCCAGTGCGATCAGGATCAAGCCCAGGAAGAACGTTGCAATTCCGGGGATCGCCAGGGTGAAATGCCCGCACATGATGACGATGCCGCCATACCAGATGGCGCGTTGTGCGCCGATCAGCCGGTCGGCCATCCAGCCGCCCGGCAGCGACAGCAGGTACACCGCGGCGGTGTACAACCCGTAGATCGCGGTGGCGGTCTGGTCGGTGAGTCCCATGCCGCCGTCCTCGATGGCGGCCACCATGAACAGCACCAGGAGCGCCCGCATGCCGTAGTAGCTGAAGCGCTCCCACATCTCCGTCATGAAGAGCGTTCCCAGGCCCCGCGGGTGTCCCACCCAGGTGGCTTCCGGGCGTTGGGGCGTCAAGTCGGTGCCGCTAGTATCCATATCGTACCTTTAGTGGTTGCGAGGGTGTCATTCCGCGGATTCTCCGGATTCTCCGGCTTCCCCGGCTTCCCCGGTTTCCGCGGTTTCATCGGTTTCCCCGGTTTCATCGGTTTCATCGGCGGATTTTTTTCTTTGTGCGCCCAGCACCTTGGACAGGATCAGGCCGCTCTCGTAGAGCAGGTAGACCGGTACCGCGAGCAGGGTCTGGGAAATGGCGTCGGGCGGGGTCAACAGCATGCCGGCCACGAAGGCGCCAAGAAAAACGAACGGCCTCGCCTTTTTCAGCGATTCGACGGATACAAGTCCGCTCCAGACCAGCATCACCGTGACGATGGGAACCTCGAAGGCCACGCCGAACGCGAAGAATATGGTGAGAATGAAGTCGAGGTAGGAAGCGATGTCGGTCATCATGGTGACGCCCTCGGGCGACGCCGCGGCAAAGAACGAGAACATCAGCGGAAAGACGACGAAATAGGCGAAGGCCACGCCCGTGTAGAAGAGCGCGATGCTCGCGAATAGCAGCGGGAAGGCAAAGCGCTTTTCCTTGCGATACAACCCCGGCGCGACGAACTGCCAGGCTTGGTACAACACGACGGGCATGGCCAGGAAGACCGCCACGAACAGGCACATCTTGAATGGGGTCAGGAAGGGCGAGGCCACCTGTGTGGCGATCATCGTGGCGCCCTCGGGGAGCCGCTCCATCAACGGTGTCGCAATGAGTGTGAAGACCTGCTGCGAGAACGGAACCAGGCCGATGAAAATCACCAGGACGGCCGCCGCGGAGCGAATGAGCCGGGATCGCAGTTCGACCAGGTGGGAGAGCAGCGTACCCTCGGCGAGTTGTTCCTCCGCACCGGGGGTTTCGGCCGGGCTCATCAGGTTCCGGCCTCGGGTGTTTCGCCGGTCTCGGTTGCGCCGGGAGGCGGTTCGGGAGCGGCGTCCCGATCCGCTTCGGAAGGAGCCGGATCCGGGTCTCCCCTCGGTGGAGGTTGTGGCGGCGACGCCGAAGCGTTGGCCTGGGTTGGGTCGGCGGTTGCGGCGTCACCAACCGGAGCGGCGCCTTTTTTCCCCGCGCCGGCGCTGGCGCCACCGGCAGCCGCCGCGCGGCTCCCCTGGGTTGTCTTCGCCGCCTTGGACGCCGCGGGGGCAGCCGGTCGCTTACGGGGGACCAGCCCGTCGCGCATCAGGTCGTCCAGTTCCAGTTCCCGCTGCAGCTTGCGGCGGAACTGGTTGGCGGTTCGCTGGGCGCGGCCGATCCAGCGGCCAAGCTGTGCGGCGACGCGCGGCAAACGTTCCGGACCCAGAATGATGAGCCCTATACCGAAAATCAGAATGATTTCCCATAGACCGACGTCAAACATATATGTATTTCTCCCAGCCGGGCCCAAAGATACCGTATTTTGGCATCGCGATCTCGCGGGCTTCGACGTTCGCATCGACAAGCGCCGTAAACGTCATTCATCAACCTGCTCGTAGCCCATTCCCAGCGACTGACTCTCTTCGGTCAGCTTGTCCAGGGCGGCCGACCAATAGCTGAGAACCGGGTGCAGGACTACTCGCGCTTGGGTTTGCGAGGGGCGCCCGCCACAGTCTCTCCGCTTGGATCGTCGGCGATGCGCCGGTACGCCTGACGGAACGGGATGCCCTCCCGTGTCGCCAACCGGTTGGCTCGCTCGGCCGCGTCGAGGTCAGCGCCCAGGCGAATGTTGCCGGGCAGGAACTCGACCCCCTCGAGGGCATGGGCCATGATCGCCAGTGTGTCGTGCGCCAGGTCAACCGTGCGGAACAGCGGCGCCTTCAAGCGCTGCAGGTCCCGTTGGTAGCCGGAATTGAGTTTGCTGGCAATGCCCAGGGTTTCGGTCAGCGCCCCGACCGCCACGGCCTGGGTACTTCGTACCAGCTCGAATACATCCGGATTACGCTTCTGCGGCATGATCGATGAGCCCGTGGTCATCGCCTCGGGCAACGATACGAAGGCGAATTCCTGCGTGTAGAACAGCAAGAGGTCCGCGGCCAACCGGCCCAGGTCGCCGAGCAGAAGGGCCACCTCGAAAATCAGCGCCGCTTCCGCCTTGCCCCGGCTGAGCTGCACGGCGGTCACCGGTTCCTGCGTGGCGGCGAACCCCAAGGCACTGCGCGTGGCGTCTCGATCCAGCACGATGCCGGGTGTGCCGAAGCCCGCGGCGGAGCCCAGGGGATTCAGGTCCGCGCGCCGCCGGGCCTGGCGAAGCCCCGTCGCGTCGTCGCGCAGCTCGGCGGCAAACCCCTCCGCCCAGAGGCGCACCGAGCTGGGCATGGCAGGTTGCATGTGCGTATAGCCGGGAAGCGGGATGCCGCCCTGTCGTTCGGCCAATCCGTCAAGCGTTTCCGCGACGGCCGAACCGCCCTCGGCCAGCGCTTCCGCGGCATCCTTCAAGTACAGCCGCAGCGCCGCCAGCACCTGGTCGTTCCGGGAGCGCCCGAGATGCACGCGGGCACCCGCCGCTCCGATAAGCTCAACGAGCCGCGACTCCAGCGCACCGTGCGCGTCTTCGTCCCGCAGATCGATGGACCACTCGCCGCGGGCGTGCTGCTCGCCCAACTCGTCGAGCCCGCTGCAGATGGCCTCGCAGTCGGTTTCGCTCAGGTGTCCCTGTGCGCCGAGCATTCGCGCGTGGGCGATGGACGCGCGCACGTCGTAGGCCACCAGCCGCTCGTCCAGCAGGTGATCGTCACCGGCGGTAAACCGCAGGATGCGCTCGTCGAGCGGCGTGCCCTTGTCCCAAAGCCGTGTCATCGGGCGCAGGCTCCTAGCCCTGCTGTTCCGCCGGGCTGAGATTGCGAATGTCGTTGACGACGAGCGTACCCGTGCCTTCGTTGGTGAAGACCTCGAGAAGCAGGCTGTCGGACAACTTGTACGAGATGACGTGCACGCGCGGAACACCGCCCTGCAGAGCACCCTCGATGGCGGCCGCCTTCGGCAGCATGCCGTCGCTGAGGCGACCCTCGTCGCGGAGCTTCCCGAGGCCGGCGATATCGACATAGGAAACCACCGACCGCGGATCCTCCACGGATTCCAGAATACCCGGCGCCCCCGTGGCGAGTATCAGTTTTTCCGCCTTGACGGCCACCGCGATGGCCGCCGCCACGGTATCGGCATTGATGTTGAGCAGCGTTCCCGAGTCATCGGCCGACAGCGGGCTGACGATGGGGACCAGGTCGTCGTCGAGTTGCTTCAACACAATAGTGGCATCGACGTCGTCGATATCGCCCACGAATCCGTAGTCCACCGTTTCGCTCGAACCGGCGCCCGTCGCCACCGGGGGCCGGCGGTGGGCCTTGATGAGCCCGGCGTCCACGCCGCTGATACCCACCGCGGCAATACCGAGGTCCCGGCAGGAGGCCAGGATCCGCGTGTTGATCAGGCCGTTCAGGACCATGGTGGCCACTTCCAGCGAGCGCTGGCCGGTGATCCGCCGGCCGCCGACGAATTCGCTCGAGACGCCCAGCGCCCCGGCGAGTTCGGTGGACTGGGGCCCGCCGCCGTGGACCAGCACCACGCGGATACCGACGCCGTGCAGAATCCCCACCTGTTCCATGAGCGCGCGGGTACCTTCGGGCGTGACGAAGGCGTCGCCGCCCGCCTTGAGAACGAAGACCTTGCGCTTGAACATGCGAATGTAGGGCACCGCGCGCTTCAGCGCCTGTACCGCGATGGCCCGCTCGTCTCTGCTCAGTGGTCGCATTCGATTGTCCTCGGCTGCTCATCGGGCCGTTCGATTCAGCCCTTCATCATCCGGTAAAGCACCGCCATCTGGGCCAGCATCCGGTTGCGGGCCTGCTGGATGACCACGCTTCGCGGGCCGTCCAGGATGTCGTCCGCCACCACCACGCCGCGGCGTACCGGCAGGCAGTGCATGAAGCGGCAATCCTCGCGGGCCGGCGCGAACCACCGTTCGTCCACGCACCAGTCGAGAAGTTCCTCGCGCAAGGCCTGATCTCCCGGACGGTTGCCGTAGTGGGAGGTCGACGACCAGGACTTCGCATAGATCACGTGGGCGCCCTCCATGGCTTCGCGCCGGTCGGCGGTTTCGCTGACGCGCCCCCCGGATTGCTCGGCCAACTGCCGCGCCTGGTTCATGATGGGCGCCGGCAACTCGAATCCGGGGGGGCGAAGCACCGTCACGTCCATGCCGCGCTGGCTGGCCATGCGAACCGCGGCGGAGGGAACAGCCAGCGGCAGCGCCATTGGATGGTACGCCCAGGAGAGTACGAACCGGCCGCCCCGGGCCGGGACTCCGAGATCGTCCAGGGTTTTCCAGTCCGCCAGGCTCTGGCAAGGGTGCTGCACCGCCGACTCCATGTTGATGACGGGCACGTCAACCAGCGAAACCAGGTTTTCGAATTCAGTGTCCGCCAGATCGTGGTCCAGGTTCCGCCGCTCGGCAAAGGCGCGTATACCCAACGCGTCGCCGTAGGAGGCGATTACCGGCACGGCCTCGCGCACGTGTTCGGCCGCGGCGCCGTCCATGACGATGCCGGGCCGCGCTTCAAGGCCGTGAATGGACATTTCCGGCGAGATCACGAACGAGCCACCCCCGAGGCGCGACATCGCGGCCTGGAACGAGGCCAGCGTGCGCAGCGACGGGCTCAGGAACAGCAACGACAGCACCTTGCCTTCCAGGGCACGGGGCTCGGGCTGGCGTTCCAGCCGGCCGGCAAGCTCCAGCAGGGAGGCGATTTCCGCCGCGGAAAAATCCGTCAGGTCATTAAAGCGTTTCACTGGGCAGGTCCTCCAGGACTTCGGCGAGGCGCGCGACATGGCCCTCTTCGAGAATGAGCGGCGGCAACAGCCGCAGGATGTGGGGATCGGCACTGGTGCCGGTGAGGATGTCCTCGCGCAGCAGCGCCATTTGGACGGCGGCGGCGCGCGGCGCGGTGCGCAATCCCACCAACAGGCCCGCACCGCGGATCCCCGTCACCGGACCCCGAATGCAGCTCAAGCGGATACTCGCCGCAGTCGCCCGTACCCGCGCGAGCAGATCGTCTTCCTCGATGACATCGATGACGGTCTTTATCGCGGCGCAGGCCAACGGGCCTCCGCCGAACGTGGTGCCCATGGCGCCGGGACCGAGATCCGCGGCCAGGCCGTCGGTCATCAACAGGGCAGCGCAGGGGAAGCCGGCGCCCAACCCCTTGGCGGCCGTCATCAAGTCCGGCTCTATGCCAAACAGGTCGGCGCCGAAGGGCTCGCCGAGCCGGCCAACCCCCGTCTGCACCTCGTCAACGATCAGGAGCGCGCCGCTGCGGTCGCAGCACGCCCGCGCCGCCCGCATGAATTGCGTGGAAAAGTCGAAAGCGCCGGCGACTCCCTGCACCGGTTCGATGATGACTGCGGCCGTATCGCCGTCCACCGCGGCTTCGAGCGCGGCCACGTCGTTGCGCGGCACGAACTTCACATCGAAAGGCGCGCGCGGGAAGCCGTACCACGACTTGGCTGCGCCCCAGGTCACGGCCCCGGCCGCCGCGGTACGGCCGTGGAACGCGTGTTCCATGGCAACCACGGTGGATCGCCCGGTGGCGCGAAGCGCGATACGCAACGCATTCTCGTTGGCTTCGGCGCCGCTGTTGACGAAGAACACGCGGGACAGCGGCTCGGGCGCGAACGCGGCCAGCCGCTCGGCGGCCTCGTCGCGGATGCGCATCGCGATAAGGTTGCTCTGGAAGTGCAACTCCGCCGCCTGCCGGGCGATGGCGCCGGTCAGGCGCGGATGCGCGTATCCCAGGGCGGCCACCGCGTGCCCGCCATAGAGGTCGAGAACCCGCCGGCCGCTGCCATCCCGCAGATACACCCCATCCCCGGTAACCGGGCGGAACGGGATCAGCGGGTATACCTCGCTCAGATTTGCGGTACGGTTGCTCATCAGACCCACCCCACCGATGCCACGGGAAGACCCGTGGCATCGGGCCAGCCGGCGAGGCGATTGACCCACTGAATTGCTCCGCCCGCGGCGCCCTTGACCAGGTTGTCCAGAACGCAGCACACGGCGATGGTGCTTTCGTCGGCATGCACGCTGAGCAATGCATTGTTGGTGCCGACAGTATCCTTCAGCCGCGGCGGCGAGGGAACGACGCTGACGAAACTCGAATCGGCGTAGAAATCCGCCAGCTCCGCCGCGATCGCATCGGCCCCGCCCGGCCGCGCCCGCGCGGCAAAGACCGTGGCGTGAATGCCGCGGGCAAAGGGGCCGGAGTGGGGCACGAAATGAAGCTGAACGTCCCGGCCCGTGGCTGACTCGGTCAATTCGCGAACTTCCGGTGCATGGCGATGATTCAGCGGCCGGTAGGCAAACAGGTTGCTCTGGCGGACCGGGTGATGCGTCGTGTCGCGGGGCGTGCGCCCGGAACCGGTGCTGCCGGTGACCGCGCTGACATGGAATGCCGGTTCGGTCAGACCGAGACCCACCAACGGCACGATGGCGAGCAGCATGGTCGTCGCGAAGCATCCCGGCTGCGCGGCGTGGGGCGTACCGATCGTCTCGAGATGTTCCGGGACGGCGCACGTGAACTCGTCCAGCAGCCGTGGCGCCGGATGCACCGTGTCGTACACCGATTCGAATTGCGCCGCCGAGCGGCTGCGAAAGTCTGCCGAGGCATCCACCACGGACATCCGCACACCGGCCGAATCGGCGGCATCCAACAGTCCCACGACCAGCGCGGCGGAGACTCCGTGGGGCGCCGCGGATACCAGGATCCAGTGGGGCGCCTCCGGCAGCGCCCCGACGGCCTGCGCAAGCGTGACGAACCGCTCGCTCGGATAGAGTGCGCGGAGATGGCTGAAGGCCGCGGCGATGGGCTGCCCCGGGCGGCTGGCGGATACCGCGCATGCCAGGTCAAGCCGCGGGTGACGGGCCAGCAACGACAGCAGCTCCCCGGCCACATAGCCGGTGCCGCCGAGCACGA
>JAKZVH010000106.1:0-2536 GCA_047516145.1 Gammaproteobacteria bacterium | reverse complement strand
CGACACGGACAACGACAGCGTTTTCGTGAACGAGACGGTGCGCGATTACTGCCGGGATTCCGGGATTGTTTTCACCCGCTGCCGTCCGTGGCGCAAGAACGACCAGGCCTTTGTCGAGCAGAAGAATGGCGCGATCGTCCGGCGGTGGAGTCGGCGATCAATGCGCTTGAGCATCGCGGTCTGGACCGCGTGCGCAGCCGCGGCGACGACGGGTTCGCGCGGACCGTGGCGCTGTCGGTGCTGGCCGCCAACCTGCATCGGCTGGGACAACTGCTGCGCCAGCGCGAGCGCAAGCGACGACGACGCGCGGCCTGAGCGGCTGAATCCGGTCATGGTACCGCCGCGCCCGGCCCGTCGAGAGACCGGAACGGGCGGCCATGCCCGCCCACCGGAAATCCGGGCCGACCGATGCCTTTCGCGCCGATGGCGCCTCGGTCGAACGTCCAACGCCACCGCCGCCGCCGATTCAGGGGCGTGATTCACGCCCAAAACTACTGTTTGTTTACACAGCCCTACCGCCAGGAAGAGGGGTTTCTGCCAGACACTAACTACCTTGATTGCATTGCAAGCATTGCGTAGATTGTGTGGGCCGAATCAAGGGGTGCACGACAAATGGCGAACATTACCATCCGTAATCTCGACGACGATGTGAAGACGCGGTTGCGAATGCGAGCCGCAGAGAACGGTCATTCCATGGAAGAGGAGGCGCGGCGGATTCTGCGCGAGGCGGTCAGGCGCAAGCCCAGCGCGCAGAACCTCGCCCGGAGTATCCGCGCCAGGTTTGCGCCGTTAGGCGGTGTGGAACTGGAGTTGCCGCCGCGCGGGCCGGGGCGCGAACCGCCCCGTTTCGACTAGGGCACTGGCGATGTTCCTGTTGGATACCAATATCGTTTCTGAACTGATGCGTTTGTCGCCTTACCCGGGTGTGGAATCCTGGATTGCGGATCGCCCGGCGGACAGCCTGTACTTTTCGGCGGTCGGCGAGGCGGAATTGCTCTGTCGTTCAGGACAACAATCCGCTTTACTGCGGTTGCTCCCTGGAGCGGATGAAAGACTCCGAGTCCGGCAAGCGCCCGGTGTTGGCATATTCCGGGTATTCGTAGCCATCATCCAACACGATTCCCTGCGCTCCCAGCCCTGCCGCCGCCCGCATTTCCGCCATTTCCTGCATGAGATCGGCGAAGTTGTCATGGGCGACCCTGACTCGTACATCCCGAGACAAGCTCGACAACAGCAGGTCGAAGCGGTTGAGTTCCGCATCGATCCGACTGGCGGTGCCGACCGCATCGGAGCCGATCATGAACCGGTCCGGATAGCGCTCGATCATTCGGACCCAACGATCCAGATCCTTGTATACGTAGTCCTCAAGGACAACCCACGACAGGTCGATATAAACCTGGTCCACTGAATCTTTCAGGACTTCCTCGATCCAGAACGGGAGATTCTCTATCGTGACTCGTCTGCTGATGCCGGCATGGCACCAGATAAACCGGGTTGTGTAGCTGACGTCACCCTCCTGCCATCGACAGTGACGAAGCAGTTCCACCAACTCGTCAAGATACAGTGGCGGCTTGATCTCATCCGGACTTCTGGAGATCGGCGCAATGTTGTGATGAACGCTTACCGGAAGAAAGTGTTTCCCCGCGAATCGGCAGACACGCACAAGCGCCGGGTGATTCGCACGGGGCCTCTCGCCGCTGGTGAGATTGGTAAGATCATCATGGCGCGACATCACCTCGCCTATCCCTTGCCAGATACCGGGGAATTCCTTGACCCGTTTGACTATGAGATCGACTCCTCCGAGATCGGTGCCGTCAAAACCTGTGATAAACGGATGTATCGTGCGCAGTTCGGCGAGCCGTTGCGGGTCGTCAGCGTATTTTGTCTGATAATCGACAATGGCCGAGGCGACCGTGATGTCGGAATCGCGTGCGCGCTTCATTCGTGAACTGCTGTCCAAGTAATATCTCGGCCTCAGGAACGGTTCGTTCTCGGACCACTTCTTGATGAACGGCATGCCCGAAACCATGATGTGTTCGACTCTCGCTGCGGACATCCCCGCGAGCAGAGCCTCGATTCGTCGGCCCCGCTCTCCGAAGGGAAGCGTCGAATAGCGCCCGCCGGCGTTCAAGCCCCATTCCGAACCCGGAAATTTGCCGTCGGTATTCAGGAACTCTCCGTTCTGCAGAAAGTCCAGGAGGTGGAAGTGGCTATCCGACCTGTAATCGTCCGGGGCGTTTGGAAGTGTTGTCTCGGTGTCTTGAGCCAACGAAGCGTGCGTACCCAGCACGAGGACCGATAGCAACAAACAGTGTTTTTTCATCTCATTTGCCCAGACCAGGTTCTCAATGTGTCGGCCGGACCGCACTTGTGTCGCGGTGTGATTCTGCGATGGGAGCTGTCTCGCCCATCGACAACCGGATGGTACCTTAACTGAATTGCCGGCTGCCCATGACTTTCCCGACGATCGACGCCGGACCCGGAGGTCGTGGCCAAGCCGAAGCGGCGCCAGTTCACCGCGCAGTATCGGCTGCGG
>JAKZVH010000105.1:0-9676 GCA_047516145.1 Gammaproteobacteria bacterium | reverse complement strand
GCATGGAATTGAGCCGCGAGTTCGCGGCCACGCTGCGTCAGCAAGCTGGCATACGCTTCCGCCGGCGCTCGCGGTCCGAGCCGTCGGCCCCAAACCCTGAACAGTCCGTCTGCTGATTCTTCGGCGGCCCTCACTGCAGCGGAATCGAACGCTTGGCGCGTTGTCGCCAGCCGCTCGTCCGACCAGCGGGTCTGTCGGTTGCCGGTGACGTACTCCTCTCCGCTGGGCAATAGCAAATGTAGCAAACCGATGGAGGTTGGGTCTCGCCGCGATACAACGCCGGCCGCCATGACCCGATCGCCGACTTGAACCAGGTCGCCGCCGATCCCCGCGTTGGCCAGGCTGTTGACGCTACCGGCCAACTCCAGTTCCCAATCCATCTCCTGACCATCGTCGCCGGCCACCGTCAACATCAGCCGCGGATGGGGGTTGCGCCAAAAGACGCCCGTGATATCGCCTTGCAGTTCCAGAAGATTCTCCGCAAGGTACAGGTTCGGGCTGGAGTTGCTGCCGTGGTGCCCGACCGCGGCTATCGGAAGAACCAGGCCAACGATGAAGGATAGGGTCGTCTCACGGCACCTTGCCGATCGCGTCCTACGCATGATTTTCCTCCAATGGCATCTTCCTTGAAGTCACTCACTGCCACGCAGCCTGGAGAGTTCCTCCTGCAGCGCTCAAATTTACGCGGACTACGCTGTCGCTGCCACGTACAGGCTGGCGATGGCTGACTACGCCAGACGGCGTCGAGGTCGGGCCCTGGTCTCGACCTCGACCTATTCCTCAGCGCACTCGAACGGAAGGACCTCCATACCGGGCCGCCAGGTCCACGACTTGGTCAGGACCGCGGGACCAACGAAGGTTGCCGGATCGGTGGCGGTCAGTTCCAGTTCCAGCACGCTGCCCTCGTCATTCACGGTGAAGCGCTCGACGACTTCGATCGACGCGGATTGAGGGATGCCGGTTTGCCGGAACCAGGGGTAGTCAATGCCCGTAGTGGTTACCACCAACGTGTCACCTTGCCACTCGCCAGCCGAATGCCCCAGCAGCGTCGGAGCGGTGGCATCAACCTCCGGCTCGGGACCCATCGATACGACACGCACCGTATCGTATTCCTCAAGGTGAATGCGGATGTCGTCGCCCTGCTGAACAAATTCAATGGGATTCGGCTGCGCCATGATTTCGGGCATGCCCTTGGGCGTACATCCGTCAAGTACCGCGTCCCACGGCAACTGCGCCATCTCCTCGGCGACCCTGCGGGCGTCCTCTGTGAGCGTGAATCGCTCTTCCGTGTATCCGCCCTGTCCGCCCGACCAGACCCGGAAGATTCCGAGTGTTGCATCGCTCGCGGGCGCCGGGGTGTGCCCCCGGCGGATCGTGTCATCGCTCCAGCGCGGGTCTGCGTCCGCGTCGAGTATGAATTCGCGGTCGCCGGGCAGCAGGACGTTGAAGGGAAGCATCTCGTTGACCGAGCGCCTCGCGGGCGCGCCCGCGACCCTGACCGTGTCGCCCACGTTCAACAGGTCGCGGGAGATGCCTTCTCGTGTCAGGTGGACGACCGGGGTCGCCTGAACCTCCCACAGGGTCTCCTCGCCGGACGCTTCCCTGGTAATCACCCAGAATCGTACGTGCGGATTCCGCCATAGCACTCGAGTGATCTCTCCCTCGATTTCGATGACCTGACCGAGGTCATAGTTGGAAGGCGAATGGTGAGCGAGGCCGGGAAGGGGGACGCCGAGAAGCCAGACGAAAACGGTCGATCCGATCGAGAATACCGCGCGCATGGGCCTCCCCCTGTCATGGCGACGTCCAGATTCAGGATACACCATCCCCATGCGGCGTCTCGACGCCCTCGCGCCGGCGCAGGAGATGACACAATATGCGGGTAATACGATGACGCAATTTGCGCGTAGTATTATCCGATCAGAGGAGAATGCCGATGCAGAGTAGAAGAGATTTTTTGAGTGCCGTTGGCGTGGTAGCAGGCATGCTCGCGGTCAAGCCCGCGGCATGGGCGCAAGGGCGTAAAGAGGTCTGGATCGCCGGGAAGCGCGTCAAGACGGTCGATATCCACGCGCACGCATCGATTCAGGCCGTCGAGGAAGTCATTCGCGGCACGTCCGTGGAGCGGAGCATCGGCGGCCCGCGGCTGCTCGAGCCGAGCCGGCTCACGCTCATGGATGAGTGGGGCATCGACGTATCGGCCATCAGCGCCAACCAATATTGGTGGTATGCGGCCGACGACCGCAGTTTGGCACGGGACATCATCCGCGTTCAGGACGAGGGCTTCGCGGCCTGGGTCGACCGCTATCCCGAGCGCTTCGTGGCCTTGACGTCACCCGCCCTGCAGTTTCCGGATCTTGCCGCCGATCAGCTCGACTACGCTGTGAACGAGCTGGGCTTTCGCGGCGCATCGATCGCCGGGCATGTCAACGGTGTGGTTCCGGCATCGCCCGAATACGACGTGTTCTGGGCCAAGTGCGAGGAACTGGACGTGCCGGTCTTCACGCACCCGGCAGGCGCGCGCAACGTCGTCATGGAAGGCGGCCTCGACTATCCGGGAGATCTCGGCAACATCATCGGTAATCCGCTCGAGACCGCGTTCCTGCTGACGCGGATGATATTCGACGGCACCTTCGATCGTTTCCCGAATCTGAAGATCTGCGGGGCGCACGGCGGCGGATTCCTGCCGTCCTACTTCGGCCGCACGGAGGTCGCCTGCAACGGCGGCGGCGCGGACGACTGCCTCAACCGCAAACCGCCGCGGGAGTATCTGCGCACACAGATTTTCGCCGACTCCATGGTGTTCTCGGATGAGGGACTGCGGCATCTCGTCGCGGAGATGGGCGCGAGCCAGGTCGTCTACGGCACGGACATGCCGCTGGGCTGGCCCGATACAATGGACTTGATTATCGAGTCGACGTATCTGAATAACGCCGAGAAAGAACTGATTCTCGGCGGCAACCTGATCCGGTTGTTGCGCATCGACCGTACGATTTGACGTTGGCGGGCGCGCCGCCGCGCCGTCGTGGCCTCGCGCCGCCGCGCCACCGTGACCGGCGCGGCGTCTCGGCGTTCTCGCGGCAAACATTGGAGAGAGATTCGGGCTCGATTTCGGTTGCGGTGACCCACACCGTGGGCGACAATTCCCGACTTCCTACTGCACCACGCGACACCACCCGATGGCATCGACCGAAGCGAACATGACGGCAGCCGTCCGGCTGCCCCGGCGGCAGCTTGCAAACGCGATCCGAGCGCTCGCCATGGACGCCGTGGAGGCGGCGCGGTCGGGCCACCCGGGGATGCCCATGGGCATGGCGGATATCGCCGAGGTCCTCTGGAACGACTACCTGCGGCACAATCCGGCGAATTCGCTCTGGTGCGATCGGGACCGGTTCGTGATCTCCAACGGCCACGGGTCCATGCTGATCTACGCTTTGGCGCACCTCAGCGGGTATCCTCTTGAGATCGACGAGATCAGGCCGTTTCGCCAGCTCGGCCAACGGACCGCGGGCCACCCGGAGCGCGACCTCGACATCGCCATCGAAACCACCACCGGGCCGCTGGGGCAGGGGCTGGCCAACGCGGTCGGGATGGCGCTGGCGGAGAAGGTGCTGGCCGCATCCTTCAATCGGACGGACGGCACCATCGTCGACCACCATACATACGTCTTCCTGGGCGACGGATGCCTGATGGAAGGCATTTCCCACGAGGCGTGCTCGCTGGCAGGAACGCTGGGTCTGGGCAAGCTGATCGCCGTGTACGACGACAACGGTATCTCCATCGACGGCGAGATCGGGGGCTGGTTCACCGACGATACCCCGGCGCGGTTTCGCGCCTATGGCTGGCACGTGGTGGATTCCGTTGACGGACACGATTCGGCAGCCGTGATTTCGGCCCTTGAGGCCGCCCGAGCCGAGACCAGTCGCCCCACGTTGATCTGTTGCAAGACCCTGATCGGGTGGGGAGCGCCGAACAAGCAGGGCACGGCGGACACCCATGGCGCGCCCCTGGGGCCCGAGGAAATTGCCGCGGCGCGCGAGCAGATCGGCTGGGAATACGCCCCATTCGAGATTCCCGAGGAGATTCGCAACGGCTGGGACGCACGATCCCGAGGCAAGGCGCTGGAAGCCGATTGGCAGGCCCGCTTCGACGCCTATGCCGAGCGATGGCCCGAACTGGCGGCGGAATTCCAGCGCAGGGTCGAGGACCGGCTGCCCGAGTACTGGAACGATCTCGCCGACGCCGCGATCGCGGAAATCGCGGCAGAAGCCAAGGATCTCGCCACCCGCAAGGCGTCGCTACGGTCGCTGGAAGCCTTCGCGCCCCATTTGCCCGAAATGATCGGCGGTTCGGCCGACCTGACGGGCTCGAACAACACCCTTCACAGCGGTTCCACGGCCATCGATTCCGGGCATGCGGCCGGCAACTACATCTATTTCGGCGTGCGCGAGTTCGCCATGGCCGCGGTGCTCAGCGGGCTGGCGCTCCACGGCGGCTTCATTCCCTACGGCGGCACCTTCCTGGTGTTCTCCGACTACGCCCGCAACGCGCTGCGGATGGCGGCGCTGATGCGAATACGGTCCATTCTGGTCTTCACCCACGACTCCATCGGCCTGGGCGAGGACGGGCCCACTCATCAACCCGTGGAGCATCTGAGCAGCCTGCGCGCCATGCCCAACATGGCCGTGTGGCGGCCCTGCGACGCGGTGGAGACCGCCGTCGCCTGGCGCGCGGCGGTGGAGCGGCTCGACGGACCGACCTGCCTGATCCTCACCCGCCAGGGGCTTGCGCATATCGATCGTACGGCCGATCAGATCGAGCTGATCGCCAGGGGCGGATACATTCTGCTGGACAGCGATGGCGATCCCGAAATCATCCTCATTGCGACCGGCTCCGAGGTGGGCCTGGTCGTTGCCGCGGCGCGAGAACTCATGTCCGAGGGCCGGCGCGTACGCGTCGTATCCATGCCCTGTACCGAGGATTTCGATTCGCAGCCGCGCGAGTACCAGGCCCACGTATTGCCGGGCAACGGTGCCGTCAGGCTGGCCGTGGAGGCCGGCGCCAGGGACTGCTGGTGGCGTTACATCGACGGCCGCGGAGATGTGCTCGGCGTGAAGGGTTTCGGGCAGTCGGCGCCGGGCAAGGCCCTGATGGAGCACTACGGCTTCACGGTGCAGGCTGTCGTGGGCGCGGCGCACCGCCTGCTGAGCCGCTAAGCCGGCAGCACTGTTTGACATCATCGTTCCCGTCATTTCTTCGAAGGAGAGACACATGCCTGTGAGACTTGCGATCAACGGATACGGCCGAATCGGCAGAATGGTGCTACGCGCACTCTACGAATCGGACAAACGCGACGAGATGCAGATCGTTGCCGTCAACGATCTTGGCGATGCCGGCACCAATGCCTACCTGACACGCTTCGATTCCGCCCACGGTCGTTTTCCCTTCCAGGTCGACGTTGGCGACGGAGAACTCATTGTGGACGGCGACCCCATCAAGGTCCTTGCGGAGCGCGATCCGGCCAATCTGCCCTGGAAGGAGCTGGGCGTGGATATCGTGCTCGAGTGTACGGGCCTGTTCGCAACCCGGGACAAGGCGTCCGCTCACCTGCGGGCGGGCGCGCAGAAAGTCGTCGTATCCGCACCCGCGGGCACCAACGTGGATGCAACCATCGTATACGGTGTCAATCATCACCTTCTGGACGCGTCTCATCGCGTCATTTCCAATGCCTCCTGCACCACCAATTGCCTGGCGCCGGTCGCCAAGGTCCTGCACGAGGCCGTGGGCATCGAGCAAGGCCTGATGACCACGATTCACGCCTATACCAACGACCAGGTCCTCACCGATGTGTATCACAAGGACCTGAGGCGGGCCCGCTCCGCGACCCAGTCGATGATTCCCACCAAGACCGGCGCCGCGGCGGCGGTGGGGTTGGTGCTTCCGGAACTGAACGGCCGACTGGATGGCTTCTCGATCCGGGTTCCCACGATCAACGTTTCGATGGTGGATCTTTCGTTTACGAGCCAGCGGGAAACGTCGGTGGAGGAGTTGAACGACGCGGTACGGGCCGCCAGCGAAGGGGAGCTTGCGGGCGTGCTCGGCTATACCGACGAACCCCTGGTCTCCATCGATTTCAACCATGATCCGGCCTCGTCGGTATTCGACGCCAGTCTGACCAAGGTCGCCGGCAACCTGGTGAAGGTCTGTGCCTGGTACGACAACGAGTGGGGCTTCTCGAACCGCATGCTGGATACCGCGCTGGCGTTTGCCAGGGTGGGCTGAGAGCTGTTCGGCAAGTGGAGATTGCAGACGGATGCTCGTGCGGGCGTCCCCTTTGCAGTGCCCGTAGCGTGCCATAGAGGCCGGTAGACGATGCGCGTCGAGCGTATGGTGGATCTCTCCCTGGCGGGCCGGCGGGTACTGATTCGCGAGGACCTGAACACACCGATCAAGGACGGGAACGTGGCCAGCGACGCACGTCTGCGGGCCGCTCTGCCAACGGTCGAATTTGCCCTGGACCAGGGGGCGTGCGTAATCCTGATGTCCCATCTGGGGCGTCCGGAGGAAGGGCGATTCAGCGAAGACTCTTCCCTGGGCCCGGTCGCCCGGCGCCTCGGCGAGTTGCTTGGCCGGCCGATTCCCCTGGTGGACTCCTGGGAACACGGCGTTGAGGTTGCGCCAGGGCAGGCGGTCCTTCTTGAGAACGTGCGTTTCCTGCGCGGCGAGAAAGCCAACGACGACGGACTCGCTGCCCGGCTGGCGGGGCTATGCGACATCTTCGTCATGGACGCCTTTGCTTCGGCCCACCGCGCCCATGCGAGTACCCACGGCGTGGCGCGCCTGGCGGCGGTGGCTTGCGCCGGGCCGCTGCTGGTGCGGGAACTTGAGGCGCTCTCTGCCGCGTTGGACCGTCCCGAACCGCCGACGGTCGCCATCGTGGGGGGCTCCAAGGTCTCCACAAAGCTCGACGTGTTGCGCTCGCTCGCCGGCACGATGGACGAACTCATCGTCGGCGGCGGCATCGCCAATACCCTGCTCGCGGCGGCGGGCCACCCGATCGGAAATTCGCTGCACGAGCCGGAAATGGTGTCCTTCGCAGGCCGGTTGCTGAGCGGCGAATTCGGCGCCGCGGACATTCCCTTGCCGTCGGACGTGGTCGTCGCGGGGTCCCTGGACGAGGCCGCCCGCGGCGAGATACGGGCCGTCGACCAGGTCGGGTCCGATGACATGATTCTGGATGTTGGCCCGCGGACGACGGCGGAATACGGCCGCTGTCTGCAGCGGGCGCGCACCATCCTGTGGAACGGGCCGGTCGGCGTATTCGAACATCCCGAGTTCGCGCGAGGGACCGAAGGGGTGGCTCGAGCCGTCGCCGCGAGCGACGCATTCTCCATCGCCGGCGGTGGCGACACCCTGGCGGCCGTCCATCAGTTCGCCGTGGCCGATGGAATCTCGTATCTTTCCACGGGCGGCGGAGCCTTTCTCGAGTTCCTGGAGGGCAAGGTCCTCCCCGCGGTGGCGGTGCTTGAGGCACGCGCAGGTGCGGAGTAGCCGGGTTTTGTCGCCGATCTTTCTGGCGAGCCAGGGCAACGGGTTTTCAACCGGGCTGCGGTATAGTGTCGTCGCGAATCATCTGGAGCTGCGCGTGGACCCGTACGAGACTTCCCAATTCAGGCGGCGAACCAAGATCGTAGCCACCCTGGGGCCGGCCACTGACGATCCCCTGGTATTGGAATCGGTGCTGCTTGCCGGCGCAAACGTATTGCGGCTCAATTTCTCCCACGGCACACCGGAGCAGCAGCAGGCACGGGTGGCCCAGGTTCGCGAAATCTCTGCCAGGATCGGACGCGATGTGGGGATAATGTGCGACCTGCAGGGGCCCAAGATCCGCATCGAACGGTTTGCCAGCGGTTCCGCCGTGATCCGCGAGGGACAGCAGTTCGTGCTCGATACCGACCCGGACATGGGCGACGGCGATGAGTCCCGGGTTCACGTCGGTTATCGGAACCTGGTCAAGGATGTCTCCGCCGGGGACATGGTGCTCATCGACGATGGCCAGATCGTCCTCGAGGTGCACGAGGTCGAGGGCAGCGAAGTCCGCTGTTGGGTGCGGCGGGGCGGCATGCTCACCAACAAGAAGGGCCTGAACAAGGGGGGCGGCGGGTTATCGGCCCCGGCGCTGACGGATAAGGACCGGGCCGACGTCGGCGCGGCGGCTCGCCTTGGAGTTGACTTTGTCTCGGTCTCGTTTGCCAGGAACGCAGACGACATCCGGGAGGCGCGGGAACTGGTGCGGGCGGCCAACGGGCACGCCTCGATCGTTGCGAAGATCGAGCGTGCGGAAGCCGTGGAGAATATCGGCGAGATCATCGATGCCAGTGACGTGATAATGGTGGCAAGGGGCGACCTGGCGGTGGAGGTCGGCTACGCGGCGATGACGGGCCTGCAGAAGGGGATCATCATGCAGGCGCGCAACCGCAGCAGGGTGTCGATCACGGCCACCCAGATGCTGGAGTCGATGATCAACAGCCCTTCACCCACCCGCGCGGAAGTCTCGGACGTTGCCAACGCGGTCATGGACGGCACCGACGCGGTCATGTTGTCCGCGGAAACCGCCGTGGGGCGCTACCCGGCCGAAGCGGTACGGACCATGAGCCAGCTTTGCATGGGTGCGGAGCGCCACGCCACGGTGCGCAGGCCGAAGGACTACCGGCCGGGCGAAATGTTCAGCCGTGTCGACGAGGCGATCGCGAACGCGGCGATGTATACCGCCAACCACCTGAATGTAAAGGCGATCATCGCTTTTACGGAATCCGGTTCCACGGCCCTGTGGATGTCGCGGGTGCGCAGCGATATTCCGATCTACGCATTCACCCGGCACGAATCAACGCGCCGGCGCGTGACCCTCTACCGGGGCGTTTATCCGGCTACCTTCGACGTGGTGCAGACGGATCCAGGCGAGGTCTACCAGGAGGCGATTGAAGTGCTGGCGTCCGAGGGGATTGTGGCTCGCGGCGATCGTGTGTTGTTCACCGGGGGCGGCCGGCGGGGTGTTTCCGGGTGTACCGACACCTTGCAGATCCTGGAGGTCGAATCGGACGTGGAGAACAGCGGTACAGGCGACGTCGCCGGCATCGCTGCGCAATGGCAGCTGTCGCGTCGGATCCGGGCCTAGAGTGCCCGGACCGCCTATCTCGCCAATGTACGTCGCGAGCGCAGCAAGTCACGCAAGCGTCAACGCCCGCCGCGGCGCTGCACTAGCCTTGATTTTCCTTTTGCTCGCCGCTTGCGGGGAGCGTCACGGACCAACAGGAGACGCACCGATCGACGCCACCAACCCAGCGCCCGCGTTCACGCCGCCGCTCGATGCCGGTTTGGCGCCGGTACCGCCGCCCGTCGTAGAGGAGCGCCCGTACGAAGTTGCGGCGCCGCACGGGGCAACGCGCCAGGACGAATACTATTGGTTGCGCGACGATGAACGCGTCAACCCCGACATGCTCGCGTACCTCCAGGCGGAGAACGAATATGCCGATGCGGTCATGGCGCCGCTGGCCGATTCGGAAGCCGCCCTGTACGAGGAACTGGTCGGGCGAATCAAGCAGGACGACAGCTCCGTACCTTACAAGTACAAGGATTACTGGTACTACACGCGCTTCGAAGACGGTCAGGAGTACCC
>JAKZVH010000104.1:0-2940 GCA_047516145.1 Gammaproteobacteria bacterium | reverse complement strand
GAGCATCTCGTCGAGGTCTTCGCGCTGGCACTGCACGGCGTGTTCCGCCGGTACATTCACCTCAATTGCGAGGCCACGGTCGGCGTAAAGCCGTCGCAACGTGCGCGAAAGCCCCTCCACGGACTCCAGTACCTCGCAACGCGCGCCACCTGTGGCACCCGAAGCGGCAGCGCGGGTCTGCGCGAGGTGATAGTCCACCTGCCGGCGCATCCGCGCCACCTGTGCGTTGATTGCGGCAGCCAGTTCCGCATTGCCGTTCGCGGCAGCCTCCTCCGCCTCCCGGACCAGAAGCGACAGCGGCGTCTTCAGGCCGTGGGCAAGGTCACCCGCCTTTGCCTGCGCCCGTCGCACGGCCTGTTCCCGGTGGTCCAGGAGCGCGTTCAGATCATCCACGAGTGGCTGTACTTCGTTGGGATAGCTGCCTTCGACACGGGAGGAGCGACCATCACGCACCGCAGACAACCGTTTACGCAATTGGGTGAACGGTGATACTCCGCTACGCACGTACGTCAAGCCGGCCGCCATGAGGCCCGCAGCGACCATTCCCAAGCCAACACCGTTTGCCAGGTGGGCCATATCTGGAAACATGTTCAGAAGCACCGCGGTAACGATATGGGCCAGACCCAACGCCCCAATCGTCCAGAGCGTCATACCGAGAAGCAGTCGCAGACGGAATGAGTGGCGGCTCACGGTGACTCCCCGATGCGATAGCCCAGACCCCGGACGGTCTCGATGATCGACGACCCCAGTTTCCGGCGGAGCCGGGCGATAAACACCTCGACGGTGTTGGAATCCCGGTCCAGATCCTGCGCATAGATGTGTTCGCTCAATTCGCTCTGAGAGATGACACGTCCGCGCTGGTGCATGAGATAGGACAGGACGCGGAATTCGTGGCTGGTCAGTTTCACCTGTACGCCGTCCAGGGTCACTTTCGCAAGCCGTGGATCGAGCGTCACCCCACCACAACGAAACTCGGGGTTGGCCTGGCCGCCTGCCCGCCTGATCAGTGCGCGCAGCCTTGCGAGCAACTCCTCCATCTGGAATGGCTTTGCGACGTAGTCATCGGCACCGCCATCCATCCCCTGAACCGTTTCATGCCAGCTTCCTCGGGCAGTCAACACCAACACGGGCACCGTCACGCCAGCCTCCCGCCAACGACCGAGAACCGTCAATCCGTCGATTTTGGGGAGTCCGAGGTCCAGCACAACCGCATCGTACTGCTCGGTCCGTCCGAGAAATTCGGCGTTCTCGCCGTCCTGGGCGCCGTCCACGGCGTAGCCGGCCTGTTCGAGCGCGGCGACAAGCTGGCGCGACAACAGCGCCTCGTCCTCGACGACCAGAATCCGCAAATCAGACCTCCCCTCGGGACTTTATAACCCAATCGAACCTGAACGCAGCCTGAACAACCCATTCAAGGGCCGTTCAGCCCGCCACGCCTATGATGCTGCGTATGAGTTCAAACGTCACACACCATCGAAGGAGAGACCGTATGCACAGGAAGATCATCGGATTCACGATTGCAATCGCACTACTCACGGCCGGGTCGCTGTACGCCCAACATGCCGACAACAGCGTGGCAGGCAACTGGAACATTTCCGTACCCGACCACGACATAACAATCCGCATGGAACTCGAGCAGGAAGGACACCAGCTTTCGGGCAACTTCCTGATCCCGGAACATGGAGACCTCTTCGTGCTGGGCCAGTTCAGCGGAGACTCGTTGTTGCTCGAAGCCGTCGAGGGCAGCTACATGCAGCTGACGATCAGCGGGCAGCTCCAGGCCGACGGAACACTTGTCGGAAGCTTCAGCGGCGATATCGGCGAAATGGACTGGACTGCCCATCGAGTCCATGGGAAGTAGATCATGACGCGGCCTCTTTCCCTGCGGCATCTGCTACGAGGGCTTGGCGCGACCGTCGCCCTGCCATTCCTTGAAGCGATGGTGCCGCTGGGAACTGCGGCGGCGAAAACCTCGACCACCGGCCCGGTGCGCCTCTCCTGTATCGAGATGGTGCACGGCTCGGCGGGAAGCACCGACTACGGTGTCCGGAACAATCTGTGGGCACCCGCGATCATCGGAGACGGATTCGACTTGTCGCCAACCAGCCTCAGTCCGCTCGAGCCGTTTCGCGAGTACCTGACCATCGTCAGCAACACGGACGTCCGAAATGCCGGAACATTCGAGCGTAAAGAGGTGGGTGGCGACCATCTCCGCTCGAGCGCCGCGTTTCTGACCCAGGCCCGACCGAAACTGACCACCGGTCCCGACGTTCGCGCCGGAACCTCTCTCGACCAGCTTGTGGCCCGGCAAGTCGGTCAGGGTACGCTACTCCCATCGTTGCAGCTGTCGATCGAGGACATCGACACGCCGTCCGGGTTCGCTCAGAAATACTCCAACCTATACCGCAATACCATCAGTTGGGCCAGCCCGACTCGGCCGCTTCCGATGGTGAACGACCCGCGCGTCGTCTTCGACCTGTTGTTTGGCGGTTCCACATCCAGCAGACAGAGGGCGGCGAATCGGAAAACCAATCTCAGCATCCTGGACTGGATCGTGGATGAGATCCGCCGCCTGTCCCGGGATCTCGGCCCATCCGACCGGAACCGGCTCGATGAATACATGGACGATATTCGGCAGGTCGAGCGGCGCATCCAGAAGATCGAAGCGTTCAACGGCAGCGGCGAGCCGAGATCTCTGCCCCATGCACCTGCCGGAGTGTCCGACGATTTCGAAGAACACGTAAAACTGATGTTCGACCTCGAGGCGCAGGCGTTCGCCGGAGACACCACACGGGTGGTGGCGTTCAAGATGGGGCTGGATGGGTCGCCGCGTGTGTATCCGGGAAGCGGCGTCACCGAGGGGTTTCACGCCGTTTCACATCACTCCCAGCGCGAGGATAAGATCGAGAAGTTCGCCCGGATTAACCGATACCACGTCAG
>JAKZVH010000103.1:0-9073 GCA_047516145.1 Gammaproteobacteria bacterium | reverse complement strand
CAGCAATTCCGTCGACCAGCGCTTCCACGCCGGGTTCGCGTCCTCGGGCTCGCACAGGTCGAGCAGATGCCCTTCCGCCGCCAGGACGGTTCCGTAGCGGGACCCGACGGCGGCACGCACGTCCCTGGCCTGGCTCGCCTTGTAGACCTCGCTGCCGCCCCGGCGCCCGGCTCTCAACCTCGCCGGGCGGGCCTCTATCTCCTGGAGTGGCGGGGCGAGCCGATGGCTTGAAGGTCAGTCCGTGCAGTCGCAATCGAGAGATTCGGCTACGACGCCATCGCCCGATGCGGCGGGCGGTTCGTCGAACAGGTCGTGTTGGCAAAGAGCGGCGGCTTTCAGCTCGGCGTAGGTTTCGCCGAGCCGGCACCGTTTCATGCTTTCGCAGGCGCGCCCGTCCGGGCCGGTGCGGTTGGCGACGGAACGCTCCTGGGCGATCCACCAATCGGCAAGCGCCGGGTTTTCGTGGATCAGGCGAAGCAGCTTGCCCCGGCCTAGAGTGCAGAGCGTGCAATTTCCGGCGTAGCCGGGGATGCCGAGGTCGAAGGGTTGTTCCTTCCACCAGGCCAGGACATCGGCTTCGCGGACGCCCGCGTCGGCCAGCGGCAACGCCGCGTGTGCGCCGGTGCGGCTGCCGCAATTGAGCGTGCGCATCCGGAGGACCCGGCGGCGCTCATCGGCGCGCACCCCGAACACCGAATGCCATCGTTTGAGGCCAAGCCAGTGCCGTGCGATCGAGTCGATCCTGTCACGTTTGAGAAACGATGAACAAAATCTCATGGTTACTGAGGGCAAGAAGGCTCGATCAGGGCGGCGTAGGGTTCGCCGTGGCTTGACGCGGTGGCGTAATCGACGATCCGCGTCCGGTGGGGCGCGGTCCAGTCCAGCTCAGCCCATACGATGTCGATGGACCGGTTCGTCATCCGGCAGCGGTCGCGCTCTTGCTTGAGTCTGGCGCCGACCCGAACGGGCGGATGTTTTCCGGAGGAGACACGCCGCTCCACCCATGCGGCCTCTATATGCGCGTGCGAGTCGCTCCGTTTGCTGCTGGCCCATGGCGCCGACCCGAACCTCCGGGACGATTCCGGTTTCACGCCGCTGCACAATGCGGTACTGCGCGTTCGGAATTCGTCGTACAACGGTTTGAGCGAGCAGAGATGGATCGAGGCAGCCTGCAATGAACAAGAAAGGCATAAGCGAGTGGGTTGGAGGGAATGCAGGACCCGGGCCACCGTGGCGAGGAAGGAGTGCACAATGAACATCGTGACTATGCTGGGGTTCGGTGCCAACCCGAGCACCGGCGCTCATGTTGGAGAGTCACCTCTTGACATCGCACGACAATATCAGGTGGGAAATTTCGTCATTAGGAAGATGAAAGACGCGTTAGCCAAGAAAAATCGCTAATATTGCCACAATCATTAGGATGTGAGTCGGTGCCTGTGTTTGATGCTGGTCTATTGTCTGACGTCAGCATCTATGGGACAGATTGAGGTGATTTTGTAACGGAGGATTTCCGGTTCATCGTCGTGACCGAAGGGAACGAAGATGAGACAGGAATCGATGCGTTCGAGAGACACCGCCGAGCGGACGGTGCGGGATAGTCGCCGCAAGACCCGCAAGCAGTAGTCGGCCGAAGAGAAGATCCGGATCGTGGTATCGGGCCTGCGTGGTGAGGACAGCATCGCAGAACCATGCCGCCGGGAAGGGATTGCCGAGAGCCTGTATTACAGCTGGTCGAAGGCGTTCCTCGAGGCTGGCAGGAAACGGCTTTCGGGCGATACCGCGCGCCAGGTGTCCTCGGGTGAGGTCAAGGAGCTGCGCCACGAGATGCGCGACCTCAAGGAGGCGCTTGCCGAACAGGTGCTGGAGAACCGGCTGCTCAAAAAAAGCATGATCGGGGATGGGGGAGACGGCGAATGAGGTATCCCCGAGCCGTCCCATGTGCTTCGCGCCTTGGGCCTCACCGTGGCACAGAGCGATGCCTCCATCCGTTTTCAGCTTCGGCCGTTTCACCACGAACGAGGATATCGAAGCGGCAGCCGGCCTCGTGCTCGAGGTTTTGGATTTGCTCTCTTCAGAACCGGTCAGGATGCCAGCGTGAGGCTCATAAGCCCGGCACAATACCATACCTCAAGATCAAGAACGTTCTCGATGCCCTCGCTGGAGGACCTCTTCGGCTTGGCGGTTCTCGTCTGTATCGGGCGCGGTAACGAGTTCGGCGAAGCTACCGGTTCGTCGATACTCGCTTCGTTCACGAGTTGCGGTTGACCCTAGATTAGGTAAAGTTGGTTGCGGGGTTGGATGTGAACCGGCAACCTTGAGGTTAGAAGTCTGACCGGAACACTCCGGCCATTCACTTTCTCACGGCCCACCACTCAGGCCACTTAACCTTGTGCGGCGTACGGGTCGCACGCATCACCGTCATCTGCTCTTCGGGCGACAGCCTGCGATCGCCGAGCCGGTCCAGCGCCCGCTGCACCAGCCATGGCTCCAGAACTATTCTCGCGGTCGGTCTGAACCGATCGAGATTTCTGCCCATTCGCAGATCTTGGAGCCCTGTATTGACGCTGCCGGGCTGGACGAACGTTATCTCGACATTCAACGCCTCCGTATTCGGCCCGTTCGTGGCACGTGCCTGCTCAATTGCGCCCATCGCGGCGCGGGCGGCAGCGGCAGCACCCTCAAGTCCCTGCTTGGCCATGTGCAGCAGGAACGCCTCGGCTGCGCTGACTCGCCGTTCAATGCCGTCCTCCCGGATCGTCACCATCTGGCCAAGCACCGCCTCGTAGGGCAGTTCCTTCCTCCGGCCCGGCGGACGGCCCTTTGGATTGCCGCTCCGGCCTTTCTGGAAGCGTGTCATCGCCGGAGGCTTGCGGTACCCGACGTCATATTCCGGGCCTTCCTCGCAGTCGCTCATGGCTCGACCGCCTCCGGCCAAGCTATCGTCTCGGCCTCATGCGTGCAGCGCCGCGCCGCGGCGAGGTCGCGCTTGGTCAGCTTGCTTGCCGCGCGCCTGCTCAGCGCGGCCTTGACTGCCCACTGCTCGAGCAGCAGCCGTTTGCGCTCACCCGGCGCATAGCCTTCGGTCCACCGTGGATCGTGGCAAGCAATACCAAGGATCAGCAACGCATCGTCGGCAGTCTTGGGATCAGACTCCAGTATGCGTGACCGCACCCTGTCGCCGCGCGGTGCCTTCTGCGCTATCGCCTGCTCGCGCTTGGCGATCATCTTCAGCACTGCATGTCGCGCAGCACGGTTGCCGGCAATCGCATCCTGGTAAGTCTTGTGCTGCAAGGCTTCGTCGACGGTCACCTCGCGCGGCACGCCGTCCTGGACGATGGTCAGCGTGCGATCGATCACCACGTCGAAAGCAGAAGATTGGGGATCCGGCTGCTTCCTCGGTCGCCCGCGCGGGTTACCGCTCTGACCCTTGCGGAACCGGGTCGATGCGGGAGGCGTGATGTGATTCGCTGCGCTACTCATTCGGTCCTTTCCGGTCGAGACGCGGCGCACCTCCGGTCGTCTGGGACCAGCGCTCCAACGCCACGTCGACATAGGCGGGATCGATATCGAGCCCGCGGAACCGCCGGCCGGTCCGCTCGGCGGCGATCAGCGTGGTGCCCGAACCCAGGAAGCTGTCGAGCACCAGCTCGCCGCGCCGCGTCACGTCCTGGATCGCGTCCGCGACCAAGGCGGCCGGCTTGACCGTCGGGTGAAGCGCCAGGTCCTCGCGCCGGCTGCCGGCGAACGAGTTGACCGAGGCGTAGTCCCACACGTTGGTGCGGTTGCGACCGTGCTTGCCGAGCTCGACAGCGTTGAAGTGCGGTGCCGCGCCAACCTTGAACACGAACACAAGCTCATGCCTGGAGCGATAGAGCGATCCCATCCCCGCATTCGACTTGTTCCAGACACACAGGTTCAGGAGGCCGTCATAGATCGAGCCTCCGACAGTGCTGACGTCGTTCATGTGACGCCAGTCGATGCAAACGAAGTGCACCGCACCGTCCCGTGAGACCCTCGCGCAGGCGCCCAGGCTTTCGGAGAGGAATGCGCGGAACGCAGCATCGGTCATCTCGCCCGACGCCATCGCGAACTCCCGGTGGCGTCCCCGGGCGTTGGCGTGCCGGTTGATGCGCACGTTGTACGGCGGGTCCAGGAAAGCGGCGGCGACCGTAGCGCCCTCGCCGGTCACCGCCTGCAGGAACTCTGTGTCGCGGCCGTCGCCGCAGCCGACCCGGTGATCGCCAAGGATCCAGATATCACCGGGTCGGGTGCGCGGGGTCTTCGGCACCGCCGGGACCGCGTCACCGTCGGGATCCGCCGCACCTTTCAGCGCCACGCCGATCTCGCCGGTCGAGAAACCCGTGACAGACAAGTCGAAGTCGACATCGAGTACCGCCAGCTCGCCCAACTCCAGCTTCAGAAGGTCGAGATCCCAGCCGGCGCCAAGGGCAAGCTTGTTGTCGGCAAGCCTAAGCGCCCGTTTCTGCGCGTCGCTCAGCCCCTCGAGGACTATGCTGGGGACCTCCGCAAGCGCCATGGCCCTCGCGGCAAGCAAGCGTCCGTGCCCGGCAATGACCGACCCGTCAGGGCCGATCAGGATCGGGTTGGTGAACCCGAACTCCCGGATCGACGCCACGATCTGTTCGACCTGGCGTTTCGGGTGCGTGCGTGGATTGCGCGGGCTGGGAACAAGGGTGCCGACCGGCCGGTAGGTGACGGCGAGCGGGCGATCGGCGACAGTAAGGTGCGGCTTGCCCATGGTTGCAATCTATTAGCACATATCGTGAACAAAAAGAACATCTAAAACATCCGATTGGGCTGGACTTGCCGCGCGAGAGGAGCGTCAGTGCCTACAGGCCCGGTCCGCCCGGGCTCTCCGCGGTAGCGGCGGCGACCAGGCCGCCGCACAACCGAGGAGACCAAATGGCCAACACCGCAAGAGCCGCCGGGAGGGCCGGACGCAAGGCCCCGGCACTCCCGAAGCCCGCGCCCGCCCAGCCCCCGGCAACCACCAAGCTCGACCAGCTTGCGGCGCTGCTGGCACAGCGCGATGGCGCGAGCATCGCCGAGATGATGTCCGCCACCGGCTGGCAGGCGCACTCGGTGCGCGGCGCGCTTGCCGGATCGCTCAAGCGGCGTGGGCTGGCGATTACCTCCGAGAAGATCGATGGCGTCCGCCGCTATCGCAGCGGGGGTGCACAGTGAGGGCGTCGATCGCGCAGGAAGTCGGGGCCCTTTCGGGGCTCGACCTCGAAGGGCTCCGCACCGCGTGGCGCGTATGCTACGGCGCGCCTCCGCCGCTTCGCTCCATCGAGCTGCTCCGCCTCATGCTGGCCTGGCGGCTCCAGGCCGAAGCGCTCGGAGGGCTTGATCGCGGGTCGCGTCGCCAGCTGAAGCGCCGTGGCACGCTCGAGACCGAGGGACTGGCGCTGGGGGTCGGCGCCCGCCTGCGCCGAGAGTGGCAGGGACGCGTCGTCGAGGTCGAGGTCGAGGCTTCCGGGTTCCGATGGCGGGGCACGCTCTATCCGATCCTGTCGGCGGCGGCGAGCGCCATCGCCGGCTCGCGCTGGAACGGGCCGCGGTTCTTCGGCCTCCGCAAGTCGGGCAAGTGAAGCCGCGGCGGCACTGCGCGCTCTATACCCGCAAGAGCTCGGAAGAAGGGCTCGACCAGGAGTTCAGCAGCCTCGACGCCCAGCGGGAAGCCTGCGAAGCGTACGTCAAGAGCCAGAAGAGCGAAGGCTGGCGCGCTATCGCGGCGCGCTATGACGACGGCGGGTTCTCGGGCGGTTCGATGGAACGCCCGGCGCTCGAACGCCTGCTCGCCGATATCGCCGCCGGCAAGATCGCTGTTGTCGTGGTCTACAAGATCGACCGGTTGACCCGTTCGCTCGCCGATTTTGCCCGCATGGTCGAGCTGTTCGACCGGCACGGGGTCAGCTTCGTCAGCGTCACCCAGGCGTTCAACACGACGTCGAGCATGGGCAGGCTGACGCTGAACGTGCTGCTGTCGTTCGCCCAGTTCGAGCGCGAGGTCACCGGCGAGCGGATCCGCGACAAGATTGCCGCCTCCAAGGCCAAGGGCATGTGGATGGGCGGGAACCTGCCCCTCGGCTACGACGCTCCGACAGGCACTTCGCGCGCGCTCGTCGTCAACCAGGCCGAAGCCGCGACCGTGCGCACGATATTCAATGCCTATCTCGAGCTGGGTTCGGTGCATGCGCTGCGGCGCTGGCTCAACGAACGCGGGATTCGTTCGAAGCGCCGAACGACCCGCGGCGGCAGGATCATCGGAGGCCGGCCCTTCAGCCGCGGCGCCCTGTTCCACCTGCTGCGCAACCGCACCTATCTCGGCCTGATCGTGCACAGGGACGAGGCCCACCAGGGGCTCCATGCCGCAATCGTCGACACCGCCCTGTTCGACACCGTGCAGGCAAGGCTCGATGCGAACGCGCGCCGTCACAAGGCCCGCAGCGACCGGGTAATCCGCGCACCGCTCACCGGGCGTATCTTCGACATCGACGGCGAGCCCATGAGTCCGTCCTTTACCCATGGCAAGCGCGGACAGGTCTATCGCTACTACGTGTCAGCCCCGCTGCAACAGGGACGGCGTTCCGGGGACGATGCGGGTATCCGCCGGGTTCCCGGGCCGGCGTTCGAAGACGTGGTCAGCGGGGTTATCCGGCGCATCGCACCGGCGAGCGCCGCCGATCCACTGGCCCTGCCGGTCCGCGTCGAAGTTCACGCCGAGTCGCTGCAGATCCTGATGCCGGTGACGTTGCTTGCAACCTTGCGCTCGCGGCTAGTACCCGGCGAGACGGCGGAACCCGATGCCGCCGATGGCGCACTGCTCCGGCTTATATTGCCGGTGCGCATGCGCCTGCGCGGCGGGCGGAGCTGGATAATCGGCGGCACGAGCCCCCTATCGCGACGGGACCCGGTCCTGATCAGGGCGCTGCGGGCGGCCCATGCAATGCTGGGAGCCGACGACGCCGGTCTTCCCGTGATCGAGGCCGCTCCCCCATCGCCTTATCTCCGCCGCCTGGTAAGACTCGCCTTTCTTGCGCCGGATCTGCAACGCGCCATCCTCGCCGGGAGGCAACCGCCCGGCCTCACCCTCGAGCAGCTGATGCGCACGCCGATGCCCGGGCTCTGGTCCGAACAGGGCGCCATGATCGAGGCGCTCGGAGCAGCTGGCGCTCCGCCGGATCACGCCTCTGCGCCCTGTTAATCAGAAGATGCGCCCTGTTACGGCGGAAAAATGCCCTGTTATTAGCCAATAACAAGCCCTGTTATCGACAATAACAGGAAAGTGCCTTTTTGCGGCGTAACCCATTGAGATAGCGTACAGAATTCTATAGGGCGTCGCCCGCATGGTCCGAAAACCCCTGTTATTGGGCCTGAAATACGGAAAATTCCCTGTTTAACACGAAACTCACCCGGCCAGCGGACCACCGGAGACCCCGCCCTGACAAGGGCCCGTTTGCTCCCCGGCCTGGCGCCCGGGAGCAGATGCAGTACCGGAATGGGTCCGAATACCGCCCATGTCCGGCGCTTAGCCCACAACGGCCTGTTCGGAGACAAATGCAGGGGGTGGTTGGCGGAGGGGAAGTCCGCCACATATAGGTCCGGTAAAGTCCCAGGTAGTCAGAAAAGCCATATTTAATAACTCTTTACTGGATACGTATGCTTGCAAGTTCTCGCCCGTTCCTCCATATTCCCCACAAGAATGGGGGATATATTGGAGGATACGAAAATGGCGGACGGAGAATCGCCGGATAACGGAAGCAAGCACTTGCGGCGGCGCGACGGAACGAAGCGCAGCCCCGGTCTGTCGGCCGCGTTCGTGCGGACGGTAAGGAGTCCTGGCCGGTACTGCGACGGCAACGGTCTGAACCTAGCGGTTCAGCCCTCTGGCTCGAAGCAGTGGGTCCAACGCCTCACGATCCACAGGCGCCGACGCGAACTCGGCCTTGGCGGCTACCCGCTGGTGTCGCCCGCGGAAGCCCGCGTCGCGGCCTTTGAAAACCGCAAGCTGGCGCGGGCAGGCGGCGATCCGCTGGCGCTAAAGCGAGTGAGCGCAGTCCCCGCCTTCGAGCAAGCGGCGCACGCCGTGATCGAGCTTCACCGCCCCTCGTGGCGAAACGCGAAGCACGCCGCCCAGTGGTCCGCGACGCTGGCCGAATACACCTTCCCGCGCCTGGGCAAACTGTCAGTTGCGGCCGTCACCACGTCCGACGTCATGGAGGTCCTGAAGCCGATTTGGCATACCAAGCCCGAGACGGCGCGGCGTGTGCGCCAGCGCATTTCCGCCGTAATGAAGTGGGCCGTCGCCCAAGGCTTCCGCGCCGACAACCCTGCCGGGGACGCAATCGGTGCAGCGCTCCCACGGAACGGCAGGAGCCGGCGCCACCATCGCGCCTTGCCGCATTGTGCGGTCGCCGCCGCCGTCGCGGCCGTGCGGACATCAAACGCGGGGATTGCCACCAAACTGGCCTTCGAGTTTCTGGTTCTGACGGCCGCTAGGTCGGGCGAGGTCCGGCTTGCGACTTGGGCCGAAATCGACACTGACAGCCGCCAATGGTCCGTGCCGGGCGAACGCATGAAGGCCGGGCAGCCGCACCGGGTACCGCTGTGCAATCGCGCGCGGGCGCTCTTGGCCCAGGCGCGGACGATCGCGGACGGAAGCGGACTGGTGTTCCCGTCACCCACGGGCCGAGCGTTGAGCGACGCCACGTTGAGCAAGCTGCTTCGGGAGCTCGGGATCGATGCAGTGCCGCATGGGTTCCGGTCGAGCTTCCGGGATTGGGCGGGCGAATTTACTAATGCGCCCCGCGCCGTCATGGAGGCTGCCCTTGCACACACCGTTCGCGACAAGGCCGAAGCCGCTTACGCGCGCTCGGACCTGTTCGAGCGCCGGCGGGCACTCATGGAGCAATGGGAGACCTATCTGAGCACCGATGCAGGCGCTCTGGTACCGGCGGCAGTGCATCATGGCGGCTGACGACAGGGCGTGCGCATTTGAGGTTGCGCTGCAACTGGCGCGCATTTATGTGCGGGATCTGCAGCTGGGGAC
>JAKZVH010000102.1:0-2985 GCA_047516145.1 Gammaproteobacteria bacterium | reverse complement strand
GGGGTGCGTTCTCACCGGACGGCCAGTGGGTGGCCTACCACTCGAATAAATCGGGGCGGATGGAGGTCTACGTGCGACCGTTTGTCCCACCCGGCGCGGCAGGCACGGCTACGGAGGCGGGGGGGGGCAGTGGCAGACGTCCACGGCGGGTGGGATCTCTCCCCTCTGGTCGCCTAACGGCAAGGAGCTGTACTACCTCGACCCGGCGGGCGCGATGATGGCAGTCACCGTCACCGTCACCGGGGCCACGGTCGAACCGGGCGCGCCGATGAGGCTCTTTCCCACGCGCATCGGCGGCGGCGTCGACGCGCCGGGGCGCCAGTACGACGTCGCTCCCGACGGACGCTTCCTCATCAACACGGAACTGGACACCGCTGCCGCGCCGATCACGCTGCTGCAGAACTGGACGCCCCGCGCGCCGTAACGCCATTCGTTTCGCTGTCCGAGGAGTTGAACCGCCTCGTGCCGACGAAGTAACGGGCAACCCCAGTCCCTTCCCGAATTCCGCCATCGCGAGATTACTCCTGAGTAGTTGCCAAGTATTTAGCTGACCTGACCGACGGTTGCGCAAACTGGGGGGGAGTCCACCCGAGAGGTAGCGATCCGGGGCCAAGGCGGTTCCTCCGATCATCTCAGCTCCGCGCTCGTAGAGCCGACAGTCTCTGAAGATTCTTGCCCGTGGGCTGGCTGCCGTCTGTCTCCCAGTTCCAGACTGTGCGGGCGGCGACACCAAGTCGACGGGCCATTGCTGGTTGCGAAAGCCCACACCTTCCCCGATACCACTTCAGCCATGCGGACCAAGCTCTGGGCTCCGGCCCCGGGTCGTAGCCGAGAAATCGAAGAATCTTTGGCAGGCACGAAATCGTGGGTTCGAACCGACCGAACTCCCAATCGTAGATTGCCCTTCTGTTCGTGCCGATGCGGCGAGCCGCCCCGTCATAGGTCAGGCTCAGGTCCAGCCTCCGCTTCCGCACGTGGTCGCCTAAACGGTTGAGTTCATTAGGGTAAGCGGCAGGCTGTCAGGTCGCCTTCAGGGTGACCCTGCAAAAAGGCAAACCGGCGCCCTGGCAAACTCGCCGACGCGGAGCTCCATTTCACTGAAGGCGTCCTGGACGGGCTGAAGCTGATCGGCTTCGGCGTCTGGGAGCGCCGCGCGGGTGGCGGCCGGAACGTCACATTTCCAGCGCGCCAATATTCGGTCAACGGCGAACGCCGAAGCTTCTCCCTGCTGCGGCCGATTGCCGACGCCACGGCCCAGGACCGGGTCCGGGAGGCGATTCTTGAAGCGTTCGCGGAGTACGAGGCGAAGGCCGCCGTTGCGACATAGGCCTGCCCGGAGACCGACAACGATGAATATGGACCTGGTCCTACTGAAGAACCGGGAGAAGACGCGCATTCTCCTTTTGCCGTTTCGGCGGCAGCGTCCATTCTTCCTTCAGCGACTTGTCGAACTCCGATCGGAAGAAATCGGCTTTCATCCCACCATCGATGATGTCCCACGGCAGGACAGGGTCCCGCGAGCGATCGCGGAAGACAAAGAAATGCGCGTCGACCTGGCTTTCCGACACCGCGGCGCGCCAGTCTCCACCGTTTCGTTCGGCCGCTTCAATCGCTGGAGCGACCCGGCGGTCGCCGAGCGAGAGAAGCGCCTGGTAGAACGAATGTCGTTCCGACTTGATGTTGACATACACGTTGTCGATGCCTGCCATCACACCGCGCATCCGCTGGATCTTCCGCTCGATAGACGAGTCGTTCTCCATCGGAAGCCACTGGTAGGCTGTGCCGGGCTTCGGCACGAGAGGGTTCACGCTGCCGACAATTCGTCCGAGCTGTCCCCGCCGGCGCCCGTGTTTCAGCATGATGTCTCGCAGTTGCAACGTCAGATCACGGATCGCGACGAGATCTTCATCGGTCTCGGTCGGCAATCCGATCATGTAGTACAGCTTCAGGTTCTCGATACCGCTCGCAAATATCATCTCCGCGCTGGCGAGGATCTCGTCGTTGGTAATCGTCTTATTGATCACTCTTCGCAGCCGATCGGAACCGGTCTCCGGCGCAATGGTAATGGTCCGCTCACCGCTCTCACGCAGGAGCCCGACAAGTCTTG
Organism: Gammaproteobacteria bacterium; assembly: GCA_047516145.1. GTDB lineage: Bacteria > Pseudomonadota > Gammaproteobacteria > Steroidobacterales > Rariloculaceae > UBA6522. Next base: position 878 of record JAKZVH010000102.1, on the reverse strand, counting down.
ACGTGATGTCGTCCAGCCGGAGCGACGCAGGGCTGATCGAGTAGCCCATCGCCGCCAGGCGCACCAGGATTTCCTCAATCTCCGGGTGATCGCACAGAGCAATCGAGACAAGACCCACGCGATTGGCATGGGGCCTGGCGCGCTCCGCCAGCTCGAGAATCCGGTCCTTGGGGAATGCGCGCACCGGCAAGTAGTTATAGCCGGCCCAGCAAAAGCGGCACAGATTGGCGCATCCACGGACCACTTCGACAAGAAACCGCGAGCCGAATTCCGTGTCGGGCGTGAAGATCATCGTCGCAGGGGGATCCACCGCTTCGGTGGTCTTCAACGCCGCCTTCTTCACGACGGAAGGCGCTCCGGTGCCTGCCTTCGGCACGAACGCGACGATCGTCCCGTCGTCCGCGTACCGGACGTCGTAGAACGATGGGATATAGAAGCCTCGCTCGGTGGCCAGCCTTCGCAGCAGATCGGCCCGGTCGGAGGCGCCCTGGAACGCTCGGAGCAGCGACGGGATGAGCGCTTCGCCTTCGCCGGCCGCGATGGCATCAGCAAAAAGCGCGAGCGGCTCCGGGTTCACGAACGTCACCGCGCCGCCGATGACGACGAGGGGGTGGCGATGTGTCCGCGCCTCTGCCCGCAACGGCAGCCCCGCCAGGCGCAGCAGCGTCAGCACGTTCGTGTAGTCCCACTCGAAGGACACCGAGAATGCCACCACGTCGAAATCGCCGACGGGCGTTTGCGATTCCAGCGTCAGCAGAGGCGCGCCCGAGGCAACCTGCGCGGCCAGCTCCGTCTTGGGCGGCAGAAACACCCGCTCGCAGACGATGTCGTCCTCGGCGTTGAACAGCTTATAGACCGTCTGGAATCCCAGATTGGAC
>JAKZVH010000101.1:0-2582 GCA_047516145.1 Gammaproteobacteria bacterium | reverse complement strand
GCCGAAGGCCGATGCCGCCCCGGGCTGCCGTTGCTCTTGCGGTGGCGCTCTGTTAGAAACCCAGCAGCCCGTGGCGAAAGTCCCGCGTCGCACCGAGACCGGCGAGGCGCCCGGCTGACAAGGCGCGAGGAGGGAGAATATCGGGAATATTCGACCGACGAGCAACGCAGTCAGCCGGGATGCATCGTCGGTCGAATGCAGTGGGACTTTTGCCACGGGCTGCTAGAGTTCCAGCGGAATGACAATTTCGTCGCGCCGACCCGGCGTTTCGATGTCGAGAAACACTTCCCAGCGCCCGGCCATGTGAAAGCGGACACCCTCGATCAGGTAGTTGCCGTCGCCATGTACCTTTGTTACTCGGGGACGGGTAGGGAGGCCGTGATCGTGTGCCGGCATGCCGCCGCGAATTGTGATTTCTGCCGCGGGGACCGGCTCGCCATCGCCGGTCTCCAGGCGCACGGTCCAGCGGTGGATCGTGTTGATGAGCAGTGGCTGCAGGTCAGTGCTGATGCCTACTCTGAAGTGGCCCGACCGGGAAATCCAACTGGACGTCCCATCGGCTCCAGAGAGCTCCTCTGCGCAGGTTGGGGAAAACGGAACGGCGGCGCAGATCAACATGGCCGCCGCGGCGGAACCCGGGCGGCTGAGGCGGCGAAGCCAGCGGGGCGCGCCGCCGCCGGTAACCATACGGTGAAGTTGCAGGAGTGCGGCCAAAATCAGAATCAACGGCCAATACCCGAAACCCGTGAACCCCACCTGGAACGGGAACACGGCTGTATAGGGCGCATCGGAATCTGCCGGCGTTGCTGTAACCACGCCGATGAACTCGCCTGGCTCATCGAACCGGTGCACGCTGCTATAGACCCCCGGCACAACGCCAGGCGGGTGGTAGAAGACCGTCGCCGCGTCGAGGTCATCGATCCGCGCGACATCTTCCGGTCCGGCAAAGCGCCCCAGGCCAGTGACATTTCTGAGCACGCGGAAATCGATGGTCGCCTGGTCAAGCCCGGGGTGCAGGTACTCCATCACGAAGACGCTCTCTCCGGTGGAGGGGATGTCTTCACAAAACTCCCGGTGCCCGCGTTCCTGCGGAAGGTATATCTTGAAGTGCGCCTGAAAGTAACCGATATTGATGACGCACAGGTCCTCCTCCAGGATAACCCCGCCGTGTGCGAGGACGGGCGGCGGCGCCATCAGGCAGAGCAGCAGAGAACAGGTTGACAGTCGGGTGCGCACCCCGCGTATTCTATCGGGATAACCTGCGTATCTCATCGACGTTCATCTGTTTTCCCCTTGACGCCGATAGTGAAGTACCCAAGACTTCCGCCGTACCAACCCGACTCGCATGAAGTGAACAGCACGACCGAGAACAGCCCCGCCGGGGGCCCCAATACCGCCGATGCGTCGGCAGCAGGAGCGTCGCAGCGGGACTGGCGAATCCTCTTCGTGTGCATGGGCAACATTTGCCGCTCGCCGACAGCGGAAGGCGTCTTCAGGAATACGGCGCGACAGCATGCGCCGGACCTTGCGATACGTGTGGATTCCGCCGGGACGCACGCCTACCACGTCGGTGAACCGCCGGACCATCGGGCCCGCCAGGCTGCCGCGCGACGAGGTATCGATCTGAGCGGGCAAAGAGCGCGAAAGGTCACGCTTGCCGACTTCCCGGCGTTCGATCTGGTCCTGGCAATGGATGAGGACAACCTCGGCGTGCTGTCGGCAATCTGCCCACCCGAATATCGGTCCCGCATCAGGCTGTTCATGGATTTCGCGCCGGGTACCAGCGCCAGGAACGTTCCGGATCCCTACTACGGGGGCTCTACCGGCTTCGAGCACGTGCTCGACCTGGTCGAGGAGGCTTCGTTGGGCTTGCTCGCCCACATTCAAGAATAGGTACCGCGAAATCCTGGAGTCCATCGGCCAAGGAGAACGCCCATGAGCCATCCGATCCGGAGTCAATTCGCCAAGGTGATTGTTGTACTGACAGGGTGCGGGCTGGGTGGGCCGTTGTCGGCGCAATCCATAACCGCGGTGTCGTGGGGCGGTTCCCGGGTCGGCGCGGTATGCGTCGCTCGCCAGGGGCGAACCTGGAGTTCGCACTCGTTGCCGACGGCGTTCCGGTGGATGAGGTCTATGCCGTTATGGAGACGGAGGCGGGTATCGACCGGGCATTCCGCAAGCTCGACACCATCAAGGACCAAATCGTCTGGTGGGAAGCCGGCGCGCAGCCGCCGCAGATGCTGGCCGACGGCGAAGTGGTCATGACCACGGCGTACAACGGCCGTATCTTCAACGCTCAAGTCCTCGAAAACCAGCCCTTCGTCATCGTCTGGGACGGCCAGGTACTGGATTCCGGCCAGTTGGGAATCGTGGCCGGCACGCCGAGACTGGAGGCGGCGCTACGGTTTGTCGACTTCGCGTCGCGCCCAGCCTCGATCGCCGCCATTGGCAGGTATATCGCCTACAGCCCCGCGCGCAGATCCGCCGACGTGCTGATTTCGACACACGCCGAGACCGGTGTGGAAATGCGGCCACACATGCCCAACACGCCGGAGAACACGCTTCGAGCCGTGCGCAGCAAT
>JAKZVH010000100.1:0-2759 GCA_047516145.1 Gammaproteobacteria bacterium | reverse complement strand
TCCCTTGTACGTCACGATCTGTCCGACGGGGTGGCGCGGTACCTGCGGTACATCCTGTCGAAGACCAAGCATCTCCACGGTGTCCTCCTTGTTCTTTCCAGAAACGAATCGTCTCACGCGAAAATGTGAGTCACCATAATATCCGAGTAACGTTTTTGATGAGTCAATGCGCCCGTGACGTAGCGGACATCGTCAACCACCAGAGGTACGCCCTCCCATCCCCGGCTCAGCAGCATGTTGCCCGCTTGAAACGTCCATTGCGCGGCCAGACTGTTCACGTTGCCTAGGGCGATCTGTGTCACGGGGCCGTGCCGTTCACCGGAATAGTTGCCCGAATACGTCAGCCAGCGCGAGGGGCTTTCGAGACCGTCCACGATATCTTCGGCGGATAAGCGACATAGGCAGGGTCTGACGACTATTGTCCCGTCCCAGGAATTCGGAACAGTTTCAACCGGCGGATAAGTTGGAACTGCGCTGGACCATGGTTGATGAATACACCGACGCCGGGCGGATAAGCGGTATAAGTAGGGTCTGACGACTGTCGCAGCGCGAATAGTGTCGTCGTAAGGGTGTAATGTCTACCCGTGCCGCGGCAGCAGACCGTTGCGCGGTCGAGCATTCTCGTCATCATCCTATCGATGCTGGTCGCGGGTTGCGCGACCAGCGAGGTTGGAATGACCGACAGAGAAGCGGAGGCCCTGCCGACACCCTGCGAAGGGTACGGGTACTGTCCGGACGAACTGGTGGACCTGGGAACCGCCCGTGGATGCCCGTCGCCCGCGAGGCCGTCCCGGGGACCTGCGGTTAGGATTCGAACAGCGGCAGCCCACTTTGGGCGGCGGTTCGCCCCGCGCTGGTCGCAGCGGATCCCACCTTCGCCGGTGACGATGAGGCTTTCTGGGCGGCGTACAGCACTGGGGCATATGCCCCGGATCTGTGCAATTGGGGGGGGCAACCGGTAAGCTGTTGCCGCATCCAACCTTTCAATCGAGACTTCAGGAGGAAGACAAGCATGACGATTCAACGAATCTTGATCGCGGTCACTGTCGTCACAGCGGGAACGTGGTTCTCGGGGAATTCGATCGCCGCACAGGGGCAGGACGATGGGCCTCCACCCGAGATGGGCTTCTTCGTCACCAGCGTCGGCCTCGGTGATGGTGGAAACCTCGGGGGACTGGCCGGCGCGGACGCCCATTGCCAGTCCCTGGCGGACACGGCCGGGTCTGGCAACCGCACATGGCAGGCCTATTTGAGCACTCAGGGGCCCGGTGCGGTCAATGCCCGGGACCGCATCGGTTCTGGGCCGTGGGCCAACGCAGAAGGCCTCATCATTGGCACGAGCGTGGAAAACCTGCACTACGACAACTCGAATATTAATTGGGAACACGCGCTCGACGAGAACGGCAACCAGTTTGCATCACGCATCGACGGCGATCCCGACTTCACCGAACATGACGCCTTGACCGGGTCACAAATTGACGGCACGGCGTTTCCGCCGGGCGAAGACCGGACATGCAGCAACTGGACGAGTAACAGCGAGGGCAGTGCCTTTGTGGGACACGCCGACCGCTATTCGTTTTCGACACCTGGATCTCCATGGAACTCGTCCCACGGGACTCCGGGCTGCACACAGGAAAATCTCGTCAGCGTCGGAGGCGCCGGCCTGTTGTTCTGCTTCGCCGCCGACTGAGGGCGTGAACCCGCTTCGCGCGGGACTCCGGACCATGGATCGCTGGTGCTTCCGTCGTGTTCCGAACAGCGATAATCGACTAGGAGCCCGTGTTGAAACCCCGCGTCGCACCGAGACCGGGGAGGCGCCCGTCTGGCAAGGCGCGAGGAGGGAGCATATTCCCAATATGTGACCGACGAGCAACGCAGTCCAGACGGGATGCATCATCGGTCGAATGCAGCAGGGGTTTCAACACGGGCTCCTAGCGTAGCCGGGCTCCGTTGGGAACGTCCTCGTGAAACGCCACCAGGACGGGTGTATCGTTCGGGCCGACGGATGCGGCCATGATCATCCCGGCCGATTCGAGACTGCGCATCCTGCGGGGCTGGAGTTTGGCGACCACGGCCACTTTCCGGCCGGCCAGCGACTCGGGCGCGTAGAACTTGGCGATACCCGCCAGCACCTGGCGCGTCTCGAATCTCAGGTCCAGGACCGGCCGCAGCAGATTGTCGGTGCCCGGCGCGGGTTCGGCCTCGATCACGGTCGCCGCCCAGAGGTCGACCTTGGTGAATTCCTCGATCCCGATCGTCGGCTCCAGCGGATAGGCGGTATAAGCAGGGTCTGACGACTATCGCAGCGCGGATAGTGTCGTCGTAACGGTGTTGTTTCTACCCGCGGCGCGGCCCGTCCGTTTCTTCGTCTCCTCGGCCACAGTCCGACTGTGGGCGTCGGTTGGCCTCCTCGACATCGCTTTGGACTATGTGCCCTGCCGTCTCGACCATCAGGCTGCCGGGATGTGCCGACAGCGTCCGCACTCTGTTCGGGACGCCGCCGCCGGTGCGCTGCCCTGCCAATTACTTTCTATTACCAAGTACTTGACAATGGGGCAAAACAATCTACAGTGGGAAGGCGATGAAGGGTCAATCGAGATTGAAATCTGTCAAGACCGTCGAGCCGACGCCGATCGACTCAGGCGCCGCCGAGAATCTGCGTTACATCCGCGACACCATCGAGGCCACTCACACGTTCACGACCGTTCCGGGTAGAGGCTGCATTGCGATGGGCATCGTGGCCTTGGTCGCTGCCGCGC
>JAKZVH010000099.1:0-3914 GCA_047516145.1 Gammaproteobacteria bacterium | reverse complement strand
GGCCTGGGAAGTCGGCTTGGCTTGCGGAGGGCAAATCGAAGTGCTTGTGGTGCGAGTGGAGTGAATCGAGAGCTTCTGGAGGCCGTGACCGCAGCCTATTCCCGTTCGCAGTCGGTCGTGTTGGTACGGGGATTGTTACCGGGACCGCAGTACCTGGTGGATCGGGCTGGCGTGCGCACCTTCGGGGCGAGTGACGCCGGCAGCGGAAACCTCCCGCTTCCGGACGAACTGTTACGCTCAGCCCGGGATGCCCTGGCCCGGGACGGGGCGCGCGGCATCGAATTCCAGGGAGCGCGCTACCTGCTCGAAACCATCGCCCCGCCTCCGCGGCTATTCGTGATTGGCGCGGTCCACATTGCGCAAAAGCTGATCCCTATGGCCGTCTCCGCCGGGTATCGCGTCCTCTTGCTGGACCCAAGGGAAGCGTTCGCGACGGCGGAACGGTTTCCGAACGTGAAAATCATCCATGACTGGCCGCACGAAGCGCTGCCCAAGCTGACCGTGGATATGCGCTCGGCAGTGGTCACCTTGAGCCACGACGCCAAGATCGATGACCCGGCATTGCGGGCCGCGTTGGAGTCGGAGGCATTCTACATCGGTGCCCTGGGCAGCAGGAAAAACCACACCAAACGCTTGCAGCGGCTTGCGGCTTGTGGGTTCGATCCCGGCACGCTGGGGCGGATCCACGGCCCCATCGGATTGCCCCTGGGAGGTCGTTCCCCGGCGGAGATCGCCGTCGCCATCCTCGCGCAGATCACACAATCCCGGTACGCTCGGTGAGATTGGGTAAAATCCGGATCCGAACAATACGACGGCAAACCGCAACGCAACGCGCGAGGCGGCACGACACAGCACGAACTACATGTATCAGCGACATATTTCTGGATTCTTATTGGCGCTCATCTGCGCTTCCCCGCCCTTGGGCGTCGTCGCCGAGGAAATCGCCACCGCGTTTTCCGTCGATCGCGCCCAGACGATCGACCGGGAACTTGGAATGCGTGTCGCGCCGGGTTTCCGCGCGACCGTCTTTGCCGATGTGGACGGTTATGGCCGCCACATGGCCGTAGGGGACGACGGTACGGTTTACTACGCGCTGACCGTCCGTCTCGGGCGCGGTTCCAATATGGGTATCGTCGCCATGCGGGATACCGATGGGGATGGTGCGGCCGACGTCCTGGAGCGCTTTGCCACCGATATTCCCGGCACTGCGCTGCAGTTCCATGACGGCTATCTCTACTTCGGATCAAAGACCGCCGTGTATCGGTTCGCGTTCGGTGAGGGCGAAATGGTTCCCTCGGCGCCGCCCGAAATTGTCGTCGGCGGCTTTCCCGAACAGCGGCTCCACGAGGCCAAGACCTTTGCCATCGATGACGATCGCAATCTCTATGTAAACGTCGGCGCGCCTTCCAATGCCTGCATGGTGGAGTTTCGAACGCGCGGGTCTCCCGGTCAGAGGCCCTGCCCGCATTTGCAGTGGCAGGCGGGCGTGTGGCGCTACGACGCCGATTCAACGGGTCAGATGCAGCCCACCGATGGTACGCGGTATGCCACCGGCATTCGCAACGCCATGGCGATCGCGTGGCACCCCGAGCACCGGCAACTGTACTTTCTCACCCACGGTAGAGACGCTCTGTTCACGCTCTACCCGGAGTACTTCAGCGCGCAAGGGAGTGCGGAATTGCCGTCGGAGGAAATGCATGTGCTGCGGGAGGACGGCAACTACGGATGGCCGTTCACCTATTTCGATCATCTCCAGGGCAAGCGAATCGTCGCGCCGGAGTATGGCGGCGACGGCCGGCAGGAAGCTTCCGCCGGCCTCTATGAGCAACCCATTGCCAACTTCCCCGGCCACTGGGCGCCCAATGACATGATGTTCTATACCGGGGACCGACTACCAGCGCGGTACCGCGACGGCGCTTTCGTGGTCTTTCATGGATCGTGGAACCGGGCACCGCTGCCTCAGGGCGGCTACAAGGTGGTGTTCATGCCCTTCGACGGCGATCGACCGGGTGCCGATTGGGAGGTCTTCGCCGATGGATTCGAGGGCAGCGACGCGCTCGAAGATCCCAACGATGCGGTACACCGCCCCACGGGTATCGCACAGGGGCCGGACGGCGAAATCTACATCTCAAGCACCGTCAGCGGCCGCGTCTGGCGCGTGGAGCACGTCGGCCAGTAATAGCCGCGGCGACAATCATCGGACTGCACCCATCGCTTGAGGACCGTGTGGACAGGGTTCCCATTCCTGTCGCGCTGCTCGCCTCAGCGGCCGCATTCGCGATGACCGGCTGCGGCGGGGCGGCGAGGATCGTGTCAACCGCCGCCGACCCGATTGATGGCCGGGAGATGTATGCGCGGGACTGCCTGGCCTGTCATATGTCCAGCGGCCGAGGTGTACCCGGGATGACGCCCACGTTGATCGCGAGTCCCTGGGTAACCGGCGGCGCGGACGCCCTGATCGGCTACGTGCTCACCGGGGGCTTCGGGCCGGAGATCCTCATGGCGCGATTCGACTATCTCACCGACGCGGAAATGGCGGCGGTACTGAACTACATCCGGCGGGAATACGGCGGACCGGGCGGCTCGATCAACGCCGAGCAGGTTGCCGCCGTTCGAGCGCAGGTGATTTCCCGGGAGCCTTGACGAAATAGCAAACTCCGCCACCGTGTCGCCGCGACGCCTCGCTGGTTGCGCCTGGGTGAAAATGCGGGTTAGGGATCCAGCGTGGCCAGATACGCGGCGATCGCGACCATGTCCTCGTCGGTCAGGTTGATGACCGTGGCCGTCATCAGCGGTGCGACACCGCCGGTGCGGTCCCCGGTCTTGAAGTCATTCAACTGGCGTACGGCATAGAGCGGTGAAATTCCCGCAATCCTGGGTATGTCTCCCAGTCCCTTCAAATCAGCACCGTGGCAGATAAAGCACGGGATGGTGCGTCCGCCGGCGCCCGTGGTCGACAACTCTTCCCCGCGCGCCACGCTGCCCTCCGGCGCGTAGACCGTGAAGCCGGAGTAGGGATGACGGGCGGTAGCCAGTTCCCGATCCTGCGGCACTTCGATGATGCGATTGTCGATCGGCTCCGTGCCGCCGTCGGGATGCAGGTGACGCATGCGACCGTCGCCGATGTAGGTCCTTGGAACAACGTCCGCCTCGATCACCTGGTCGATCCAGTCGATGACCTCAAGTCCCGCGAACCACTCCGCGGCCACGCGCGTCTGCTCCGGGGAGACATCGAACGCATTCATCCAGTATCGTTCCTTCCTGGCTCCACTCTTGAAATCGGCCATCTGCGCTTCGATGTAGCCCACGGTCAGACCTGCCAGGTGCGACGATTCAGGGTGCCCGGCACCGGTATAGCCGTGACACGCGGCGCAGGCTCTCACGTTGGGGCCATCGCCGGTTGCGACGACTGGCGGAACGGGAGCGTAGTGATCGTCCGGAAACCAGTCGGGTGGGTTCCAGTGGTCGTCGATCTGTTCCTGGCTGCGCTCCAACGTACTGCCCGGCACCGATCGTGGTGCCTGCAGATCGATTTCAAGGTCTCGCTGCGGCAACAGGGACTCATCCAGAACCTGGTAAGCCCATTCCACGTCGGCGCGCGACGATACAGTCATACCCATCAAGATCACGAATAGCAGCCGGCGCATCGATTCCCCCATGCCTTTCGAAGTCGGGACGAATACAAGATAGCGTAGTCCGCCCCGCAGGTCAGGACCTGCACGTTAACACGATGTCACGGTTGTGCCATTTTCCGCCCGCGCGGGCTGTGCTATCGTCGAGCGCGAGCATCCGAACTCGGTTGAAAACCTCGGGACCGGGGATATTTTCAGGTTCGTTTCAGGAGAAAATGTCGATGCGGTTACATATCCGAAGCTTGTCCGCGGCGTGGCTTGGCCTGTCGGTCTTTGCAAGCC
>JAKZVH010000098.1:0-2515 GCA_047516145.1 Gammaproteobacteria bacterium | reverse complement strand
ATATAAGCCAGCCATAGGCGCCGATAACGCATTTGAACCCAACCGGCTTGCCGGTCGTATCCCGGATCCGGGCGATGAAATCCAGCAGGCCGCCGACCGTGTCGATTTCGGGATGGCGGTTCGGCGAGATCGAGTCTTCTCCCTCCGGAATGCCCCGGATCGCGGCAATCTCGGCGGTCACCTTGTCGCCCGGCAGGATGCCGCCCTTGCCGGGCTTGGCGCCCTGGCTGAGTTTGATTTCGAACATCCGGACCTGTTCATGGGCGGCGATTTCCCGGAGCTTCTCATCGTCCAGACGACCGTCGGGGGATCGCACGCCGTATTTTGCCGTGCCGATCTGGAAGACGATGTCGCAACCGCCTTCCAGATGATGGGAGGACAGGCCGCCTTCGCCGGTATTCATCCAGCAACCGGCCATCTTGGCGCCGCGCGACAGCGCGCGTACGGCCGGGACAGACAGCGCGCCGAAGCTCATGCCCGAAATATTGAAAATCGAGGGCGCGTCGTAGGGAGTCCGGCAATAGGGACCGATCGTCAGCGGTTGCGTCCTGGCGAAGTCTTCCTCGAGCGTCGGGAACGGGCAGTTCACGAAGATTGCCGTTCCCTGCACCGTCAGGTTCCTGGTAGACCCGAAGGCAATGGTGTTGTTCTCACCCTTCGCCGCGCGGTAGGCCCAGTCCCGCTCGGCCCGGTTGAACGGCATTTCCTCGCGGTCCATGGCGAAAAAATACTGCCGGAAAAATTCGCCGAGCGTCGAAAACAGGTGGCGGAACCGGCCGACTACCGGATAGTTGCGCCGGACCGCGTCGCCGGTCTGGGTCACATCGACGACAAACAGCACCGCAATCGTCAGCACCGCCAGCCCAATGGCGAAAACGAACAATGTCGACAGGGCGCTGATGGTCGTCATCGTCACGTCGGCGAGAAAAGACATGGTTGCCTCCCGTTGCGCTCCCCATGCGGCCCGATACTTCGCATCCAGCCCAGCAATACACCCGGAAGAGGGATCATGGCGAGTCTAGGCCATTCTGAAGGTCGATTTTGCCGCTTCTCGTCGGTTCGATGGCCGGGGCGCCGGTTGTCAGGGGTTATCGGTCGCCGCCGCCGGGCCGGAAGTCTCGAACGGCGTCACTTCGTCCGGCGCGTGGGCGCCGGTGTCGAAGACGAGGCAAGTGAAGAGACCGCTCTACAAGAACATAGCTTGGTCTGGAGGCGCTCAGATCGCGATGGCGTTGAGGGGTACCTTCACTGACCGGCCCCTGGTGAGTGGTCGAGGTTAAATGTTAGTGCATTGCCGGCTGGAACTGCCCCCAGCCGGTCCAACCCGCCTTAGTCGGCGGCAAAGCAGTAGAGCAGCCCGGCACCGCCGGTGCTCACCAAGCCTTTTTGGCTGCAGCCTCTGGAAGCATGGGCGGAGTTCCATGAAATATTGCCGCCGCCATGCCGGTCGTGATGGCCGACCTGCGCGCTGCCCTCGCCGGAGCTGGTCCAGTTGTTGCAGGTGTGATCGCCCTTTTCCCAGGCGAAATAGGCCGTCCCATCGTCCTTCGATCCGGTCAGGATGTCATGCCGGTTCGGCCGATCGCCACGCCCGTTCACCAATTTGCCGTTCTCGTCCAGAGCCGTTCGCTTGACGATGTTCGGGTTGATGTGGAGCTGATCGAGGTTGACGGCGATCGATTCGCCTCTGGCGTTGTACCAGGGGCCCGATCCGATCCGGTCGCGGGCGGAAATGGCACGGCCTTTCTCGACCTGGGTGCTGAGATAGGCCCGCCAGGTACGCCCGGTGGAGCCCGCGGCCGTAGCCAGCTTTGTGCACTGGGCATCGGCCCCTTCGAGGCCGCCCAGGTTCGCCCCCTGGCCCACACCGACACTCGTGACGAAGAACCCTATGGGGTGTTGGCCTGCCGCGAGAAGCGGCGCACTCGTCAGGGCCAGAATTCCGATCGCGGGCAGGATCCTGAGAATGTTCATGTGCCTTTCCCCATTGCTGACAGGGATCCCCGTGTGGAGCTTCCCGACGGATTGAGCGTAACTTGAAACGTTGCGAAAGACAAGTCCTCGGCCGGCTGTCCGCAAAGAAAAGGACTTCGATCCCGGCGCAAGACGGCAGCCAAGCGGGCGCATGCATTCGACCGGTATTTGCGTCACGCAGACTAAGAAACTCAAACATATAAGTGGGTTATTCCGCATCCCGCATTCGGCCGCGCCCATTCTGCCAAAAAAAGATGCATGAACGTGCCTCTTGGAGGGCGACGGGCTTCCGGCCGGGGCGCCTCGATGGGTCCGGGATAGTCGAGCGGACACGTCTGCAAGAATGGCGCCAGCGGTGTGTGTTCGTCAGGAACTTGCAGGGCGAGGCGGAATGAACGGGGTCGGGTCACGCAGCATCGGCGACACTTTCCGATCCGGCCAACAACGCCTCGATCCGGTCGGCGATGTTCTGCGCAGGCGCGCGGAGCTGGGAGACGGTCCAGTCGGCGGCGTAGCCTTCGGTGACGTCGTTAGGGCGGGC
>JAKZVH010000097.1:0-7301 GCA_047516145.1 Gammaproteobacteria bacterium | reverse complement strand
AGGTACACCAGACCGATCTCGCCAAACGTCTCGTTCATGCGCCGTGCCAGTTCGCTGTCCGGCTCCAGGTCCGCCTCGCCCATGGCGAATTGGCTGCAGTCGATAGCGAATGACGCCGGCGGCAACGCTGGCGTACCCGTCCACCAGCGCGGTTCGATCACTCCCGTCAGCGGCCTGGTCAGATCGGCCGCGGTATTCGTTGCGGTATTCATGGCAATCTCATATTGAGTGCGATGACGGCCTTGATCAAGGACATTCGTCCCGTGGCCGCGTTCGTGGGCGGGCAAATGGTAGACGGGAGTCTGTAGCCGGCGCGCCGGGTTACAAGTGCCGTGCGCCTATCGGCCAGACGCTGACGCCGCCGTCCCCGTCGAGCGCGTGGTACCGGGAAAAGAGGTTCACGGTGGGATCGCAGTGGCTCGCCTCGACCAGCACGCGGGAGCCGATGGCGGGCGCTTCGCCGCCGGGGGGCAGGTCGAGGATGCCGTGTTCGTCGCCGGCGAATCGATACGACGTGCCCGCCGGCACTCCGGCGAACCGGGTCGGCGCCGGACCGTTCACCGCCAGCGCCTTCGTTCCGGCGTCCACGGTAACCTGCCCGGGACGGTTGTTTGAAACGACCGTGGACAGGACGAACAGGCTGTGGGCGAAGGGGAGGTCGCCTCCATCCTGCTCCAGCCGGGCGTAGTCGGCGTCCATGAAGACGTAGGACCCCACCTGGAGTTCGGTATAGGGGCCGACGAAGTCGAAGCTGCTGGTACCGGTTCCGCTGCCGCTGATGCAGCCTGGCGGTAATCCGGCAGTGGCGAGTGCCGCCGCCAGTTCCTGCAGTGTATTCGCCGCGGCGGCGGCCTCCGACCGCCGCCCGGCCTCATCCAGGATGTGCTGGGCCTGCCCCGCGAATCCCTGGATACCGGCGAATTCGACGCCCGGCGTGCGCGCGATCGCCTGGGCCAGGTGCACGCCGGCGGCAACCTCGACGATGCCGGTGCGGGCCTGGCCGACGTCGGTATCCACAAGCAGCCTGAGCGGCCGATCCGAGCCCGAATTGGCGGCGCTGAGCATCTTCGCCTGGTCGATGTGGTCGACCACGGACTCCAGGTCGCATTGCCGGTTAAGGCGCGCCAGGCGCGCGGCCTTGCCGCGCTCGGCAATCGGCCCCGTCAGGAGCAAGCGATCCAGGCCCTCACCCGCCAGGTGCTCCACCTCCCCCACCGTGGCACAGGCGATGCCCACCGCGCCCGCCATCATTTGTTGCTTCGCGATGTCCGCCGACTTGTGGGTCTTCGCATGGGGTCTGAGCGCGACGCCGGCTGCCGCCGCCAGGTTCGCCATGTGTTCGATGTTCCGGTCGAGGGCTTCGCGTGAGATGATCAGCGCCGGGGTAGCAATCTCCCGCAGCGCGGCGCTCGCAGGGTCCGGCAAGGGCACCTCAGGGCGACGCCGTACCGCCGGCGACGCCACGCGCGCCCGCCCGGCGCCGGTGACGTTTCGTGGCGCCGGCACCTCGCCCGAGCCGCAATGCGGAATCCTCCGCGCGCGTTGCCGGCAACGGATAGTCCCGGTTGTAGTGCAGTCCCCGGCTCTCGTGGCGCCGCGCCGCGCTCTCGGTAATCAGCCGGGAAACCGTCGCCAGGTTGTCCAGTTCGAGCAGATCGAGGTGCAGCCGGTACTTGTCCCGGGCCGCGTCGATCCGCGCTTGCAGATCGTCAAGAAAGACCGCCGCCGCCGCGAGACTGTCCCGGGTGCGCACGATGCCGACTCGATCCCACATCACGTGGCGCAGTTCGGCCGCGCACGACTTCGCCCAGCCATGCTCACGGGGATCGCGGACGTAGCGGCCGCCCGATCCCGGCGGACAGGGCTCGTGCAGCCTGGGCCGGCGCATCTGCTCGTCAATCCGTCCGCTCGCGGCCTTCGCAAACGCCAGCGCTTCGAGCAGGGAGTTGCTGGCGAGCCGATTGGCGCCGTGCAGCCCGGTGCAGCTCACTTCGCCGACGGCGTAGAGCTGCTGGATGTCGGTCTGCCCGCCGGCATCGGTGACGACGCCGCCGCAGGTGTAGTGAGCCGCCGGAACCACCGGGATCGGTTCCCTCGTGAGATCGAATCCGAATGCCCGGCAGGTCCTGAGGATGTTGGGAAAACGCTTGCGAATTTCCGCGGCCGGCTTGTGGCTGATGTCGAGCAGGACATGGTCGGAGCCGGTGGCGGCCAACTCGTGGACGATGGCCCGGGATACCACGTCCCGCGGCGCCAGCTCCCGCCGCTCGTCGTGGCGCTCCATGAACCGGGTGCCGTCGGGTAGCAGCAACCGCGCGCCCTCGCCACGCAGCGCCTCCGTGATCAACACCGAGCGTGCCTTTGGCACGTCAAGGCAGGACGGGTGAAACTGGACGAATTCCATGTTGGCGATCCGGCATCCGGCACGCCAGGCCATGGCGATGCCGTCGCCGCCGGAACCGTTCGTGGCGTGCTTGTAGACGCCCGCCGCGCCGCCCGTAGCAACCACTACCGCATGGGTCCGCACGATTTCCACGTGACCTGTAGCGGTGTCGATCAGCGTCGCTCCGACGCAGCGGTTGACGCCGGACATCCGGAGCTGCCGCGACGTCAGAAGCCGGGCTGCGAAGCGATTCTCCAGCAGGTCGATGGCCGGGTGCTGCCGCACTCTGTCCGCCAACACGCCCATCACCGCGCGGCCGGTGGCATCCTCGGCGTGGACGACGCGACGCTGGCTGTGACCTCCTTCCCGGGTCAGGTGCAGTTCGGAGCCGCCGTTCTTGCGGGTGAACCGCACGCCGTGACCTTCCAGCCAACGGATACAGTCCGGCCCCTCGCCGACCACGCGCTCCACCACGTCCGCGTGGCACAGTCCCGCGCCGGCCTGTACGGTATCGGCCTGGTGATGAGTTAACGAGTCATCCGGCGCCATGACGGCGGCGATGCCTCCCTGGGCCCGGTAGCTGGCAGTCTCGCTAAGCCCGGTCTTGGTGACCACCGCAAGCCGATGCCCGGCATCGGCCAGGCGCAGCGCCGTACTCAGCCCGGCAATACCGCCGCCGATGATCAGGATGGGGTGCCCGGTGGACGGCTGCATGACGCTAGGCCGAATACTCCAGCATGCGGGCGACGGCGCCCAGCGCACGCGCGCCTACCTTCGGGTCGACCTCCACCTCGTATTTGAGTTCCTCCAGCGACGCGAGGATTTTCGGCAGGGTGATGGTCTTCATGTGCGGGCAAAGGTTGCAGGGCCGCACGAAGTCCACATCCGGGAATTCCACCGCCACGTTGTCGCTCATGGAGCACTCGGTGATCAGCACCACGCGGGACGGCCGCGCTTCGTCCACGTAACGGATCATCCCGGAGGTCGAGCCCACGTAATCGGCCTCTTCGAGCACGTCGGGCGGGCATTCCGGATGGGCGATGATCTGGATATCCGGCGTGGCTTTGCGGTAGTCGCGCAATTCGGCGCCGGTGAAGCGCTCATGGACCTCGCAGGTGCCATTCCAGAGAATGACCTCCACGTCGGTAAGGTTGGCAACGTACTTGCCCAGGTAGTTGTCGGGCAGAAAGATGACGCGTTCGGCGCCGAGCGCCTCGACGATGCGTACCGCGTTGGCCGAGGTGCAACAGACATCGGATTCGGCCTTCACGTCCGCGCTGGTATTCACGTAGGTCACGACCGGCGTTCCGGGGTAGCGCTCCTTGAGCAGGCGCACGTCGGCTCCGGTGATCGACGCCGCCAGGGAGCAGCCGGCGCGCAGATCGGGGATCAGGACCTTCTTTTGCGGGTTGAGGATCTTTGCGGTCTCGGCCATGAAGTGCACGCCGCACAGCACGATGACATCGGCATCGGTCTCGCTGGCTTTCTGCGCCAGCCCCAGGGAATCGCCCGTGTAGTCCGCGACGCCATGGTAGATTTCGGGCGTCTGGTAGTTGTGAGCCAGGATGATCGCGTTGCGCTGCGCCTTCAGTTCATTGATCAGCGCAATGTAGGGGGCGTGTACCGGCCATTCGATCTCGGGTATGACGTGGCGAACGCGTTCGTAGGTTGCGCGTGTGGTGGCCGCGACCTGCGGCGTATAGGCGAGAGACTGTGCCATGGCCCGGCTCCTTGTGCTCATAATGAGCATAATAGGCCGGAAAGTATATCACAGGGGCGTCATCGAAGTGCAATGCCGCCTCGTGCGGATGTCTCGCCGCGGATTACGTCAGGCCGATGGAAGCGCGTCGACGTATTCCGCCATCCGCTGCAGTGTCGCCGTATCCGGCACCGCGCCCCGGCCGCCCATGAGATTGTCCAGCATGTTCGCGGGCTTGCTTGTGGCCGGGGTGATGACGGTGACGGCGGGGTGGGCCGCGGCGTACTTGAGGAAGAACTGCGCCCAGGTGGCGGCATCGAATTCCGCTGCCCATTCGGGCACGTCGCGACCGGATACGCGGCTCCACAGCCGGGTCCGGCCGAAGGGTGAGTAGACGAGAACGCCGATGCCCCGGTCCTGGGCCAGCGGCAGGATGGTTTCCGCGGCCAAGCGGTTGTCCACGGCGTAGTCCACACCGATGAAGTCGATGGGATAGTCGCGCATGACCTGGGCAAACTCCCCGTAGCGGCGCTGGGTCGTACAGGTCATGCCGATGTAGCGCACGCGTCCTTGCGCCTTGAGCTCGGAGAGAATTTCCAACTGGGTGGGCGGATCGCCCAGGTTATGAACCTGGATGAGGTCGATGGGCGTCTTCTCGATGCGCTGGAAAGAGGTTTCGACCTGGGCCCAGGCGGCGTCGGGATCTGCCGCGCCGCCTCCGCGCGCTGCCACATTGAGCTTCGTGGCCCAGAAGACTCGCTCCTGAGCGCCCGTGTCCTTGATGATCTGCCCGGCCACCTCTTCCGCGGCGCCACGGCCGTAGCCGGGCGCGGTGTCGAACAACGTGCCGCCGTTGTCCAGCAGCGTATTCAACACACCATGCAACGCCGATACATCTTCGCTGCGGGCCACGCGGGAAAATGTGGCCGAACTGCCCAGGCCGATGATGGGCAATTCCTCGCCCGTTGCGGGGACCGCCCGCATGATCATGGGGGCATCCTGAGCCTGCACCCATCGGGGACCGGCGGCCAGGGCCGCGCCCGCGGCAGCGGTGTACCGGAGCCATTCGCGTCGTGTGTACATTGGTTTTCTCCTCGGCTGGAGGCATTGAGCCTACCCGAGTGGAAAACGACGGGTCAACGGAGTTTTCTTAACTATTCTTTAGGCGCCGGATCTCTTCGCTCCCTGCAACGATGCGACCCCTGGAGCGCGGCGTTCCCGCAGCACCGCGCGGCGGAACCGGAACAATTCCGCCGGTCGCCCGCCGGTTTTCTCTGCTCGCCGGCCGGTCCCCTCCACCAGCCCGCTGCGTTCGACCTGGCGTCTGAAGTTCTGCTTGTGCAGGCGCAGCCCGGTCAACGCCTCCACGACGCGCTGCAACCGCAGCAACGTGAACGCGGGCGGGAGCAACTCGAAGACGACGGGGCGATACCTCAGCTTGCCGCGGACCCGTCCCAGTCCGGTTGCAAGGATCCGCCGGTGATCGAAGGCCATGGAATCGCCCAACTCGGCCTCCAGCGGTGGGTCGTCGACGCCCCGGTCCATCCAGTATTCCGCGATGAGCCGAGCTTCGTAAAGGAGTTCGTAACGTTCCAGTACCTTGTAGGCATCCCAGCCGGCGTTGCCCAGGCCGAAACAGATTTCCACGCGCTCGCGTCGCTCCGGGTCCGCCGCTGACCATTCAAGCAGCGTCGACTCGATTTCATCCATGATCTTCGGCGGGCCCTGTCGCCAGTCTTCCCAGGGGAAGTAGGCATAGCAGTCTCGCCAACTGGAATTTTCCGCCTGGGTCAGGTCCCGCTCTCGCGCCAGCGCCAGGTAGCCCACGGAGAGGACCCGGCTACCGCCGGCGCGCTCCCGGGGATCGCGCCCCTGATCGGCAAACGTATAGAGCTGTTCGACGTAGCCGAGTTCGCCCCGGGTCTTCTCCAGCACCGACCGGCGCATGCAAAGTTCCAGCGTCCGATCGTTCTTTTCGTCGAAGGACCCAAACGGCAGTGCCGGCGCCCGGCGCAGCGAACCCATACCGAGGAAGCCCTCGCTGAGTCCCTCGGTGCTCACCGTCAATACCCGCGGCTGATCGGCGGTGACGGCCAGCACGACGGCGTTCAATCCGACCAGCAACTCCGGTTGACGCGACGCCGTTGGCCCCTCGCCGGATCGGTCGTTCATGGCGGTGTTATCGCGGCTAAAGCAGCCGCAGGAGGATTTCTTCGGCTTCCTCGAAGGTCACCTCGCCCGGCTTCTGGACATAGCGGATTTTCCCTTCGCGGTCCACGAACGCATTGAAGGGCAGCCCGCCGTAGGTATTCCCGTACCCGGCGCTGATGTCCATGACGTCGAACATGTCACCGTAGACGACGGGGAAATCGATTTGTACTTCGTCGAGGAAATCCACGACCTTGTCGAGCGAATCCGCCGCGAGCCCCACAACCTCGAACCCTTGATCGCCATAGGCTTCCCGCAGCGCGTTGAAGGCGGGCATTTCCTTCCTGCAGGGGATGCACCAACTCGCCCAGAAGTCCACCAGCAATACCTGGCCATCCCACTCGGATACGGAGCGGGATCCGCCGTCGATGGTGGCCAGCGTGAAATCGGGGCGCTGCGGCGCATTGGTCGCCACCGAGAAGCGTGCGGTGTCCAGATCCTGGGCCCCGGCAACCGTCGCGGCTGCAAAAACCAGTACGCCCGCCACAAGGCGCGGTAAGCGTCTACCCATCATGCGCAATCTCCTCGACAGCCCATCGCGTTGCCCCGGCGCTCATGTACCATGCCGTTTGCGGGACGATCGCGGCGTTGCCGATTATATCCCAGCCTCGGTGACCTGTCGGGTTATGCTATCGGAAAACGGCATGGAAACGTTCTGGATCGAAAGACTGCGCGCGGACGAAATCCTCATCGTCGATGGGGGCACGGGCAGCGAATTGCAGCGCCGCGGCGTGGCCATGGATGCCCACGCCTGGAGCGGCGCGGCGGCGCTGACGCACGAACGGTTGCTGCGGGAAATCCACGCAGACTACATTCGGGCGGGCGCCGAAGTCATCATCGCCAATACCTTCGGGACTACGCCGTTCGTACTGGCGTCGGCAGGTCTGGGGGATCGGTTCGAACAGATCAACCGTGCGGCCATGCGGGCGGCGAGAGACGCCCGGGACGCCGCGGCCGAACGGCCGGTGGCCATCGCCGGCTCGCTCTCTTGCCTGCCGCCCGGGTTCGACC
>JAKZVH010000096.1:0-4044 GCA_047516145.1 Gammaproteobacteria bacterium | reverse complement strand
CGCAGCCTCAGAACTTTCCGCAGCCTCGGTACCTTCCACGGCCTCGGTACCCTCCACGGCCTCGGTACCTTCCACAGCTTCGGTACCGTCCGTAGCCTCGGTACCAGCCGCAACGTCAGCACCCTCCGAATCCCCGGAATCCGCCGTTACCTCCGCATCCTCGGTGGAAGCAGTGCCCGCAGAAGCCTCGGAACCCTCCTGACTCGCGGATTCTTCCGATCCTGCACCGGCAGTTGAACCCTCCGCGGCATCCGCAACGTGAGTGTCGCTTCCGGTTTCCTCCGACATCCTGGCCTCACGGGACGCCTTTTGCTCGGCGGCCCGCTTGGCGGCCGCCCGGGCTCGCGCCGCCTCAGCCTCGGATGCCGCCTCCTCGCGGATCCGTTCCTCGTCGCGGGCCTTGGCCATGGGCGAAACTTCAGTGATCGCGCGGTCGGCATGCAGAACCAGGTAACGAAGCACGGCGTCATTGAACCTGAACGCTCCCACCAATTCATCCAGGGCTTCCTTGCCGCACTCGATATTCATCAGCAGATAGTGGGCCTTGTGGATCTTGTTGATCGCATGGGCGAGTTGCCGTCGACCCCAGTCTTCCTGGCGATGGATAACGCCTTCAGCGCCCTCGATCATGCTTCGATAGCGCTCCAACATGGCGGGGACGTTTTCGCTCTGGTCAGGGTGGACCAGAAACACGACTTCGTAGTGTCTCAATTGACGCTCCCTTCGGTTCAAGCCTCCCGGGTAGCGGTGAGGCAAGGAGTAACTGGTTATTGGCGCTTGAATGCTACTTGAGCGCGGCCTCAGTCTCAACCTCCTTGATTAATCATCATTCGGAACGCACTCCGATTCATTGCCCGTGCGGGAACTCGCCTGCCGCTGTAGTTCAAACAAGAACACGCCGACCGCGACGGACACATTCAGGCTCTGCACCGTACCGCGCATCGGAATCGAGAGGGTCTCGTCGCAGAGTTCCCGGGTCAAGCGCCTCAGGCCCCGCCCTTCTCCGCCCACGACCAGTGCCATTGGGCGCCGCAGATTCACCTCGTATATCGTGCGCGGCGCCGCCGCGTGCGCACCGACGATCCTGACCCCGGCGTGCCTCAGCCAGCGGAGGGTTCCCGCCAGGTTGGGGACGCGCGCCAGAGGCACGATACCCGCGGCGCCGCTGGCCGCTTTCAGTGCCGCGGCGGTCAGATTCGCGGCACGGCGCCGGGGCACGACAACGGCATCCACACCGGCTGCATCGGCGGTACGCAGGCAGGCACCGAGGTTTCGCGGGTCCTGGACGCCATCCAGCATCAGGCACGAAAACAATCGCCCACGGTTCATCGCCAGTTCCTCAAACTCCGCGAGACCGATTTCCCCTGTCACCCCGGTACGCACCATCACACCCTGATGACTGCCTCCGCCGCTGAGCCGGTCGAGTCGATCCCGGCTCACTTCCTCCACGGGAACACCCAGGTTGTCAAGCGCTTGCCGAAGTTCGGGAAACGTGCCGGACCTGGTACCGCGCAACACTTTCGCTTCCAGTATCGACTGGGGCTGTTTTTCGACCAGCGCGCGCACGGCATGGACACCGTAGACCCGATATCCCTTCGCGCTACCGGACTTACGAGCGCACATCGCGCACCGATTCCACCGGAATGAAGTCGATCTTGCGTTCCTGCACATCGACTGATGCCAACCGAACTTCGAGGCGATCGGTGAGCTGGAAACGGGTCTTCGTGTTCTCACCCGTCAGCGCGGTGCCGCCAGCGTCGACCCGATAGTAATCGCGGGGCAGCGCCGTGACGTGCACGAGACCGTCCGTTCTCAACTCCGGGATGCGCACGAACAAACCAAACGGGGCGATGCCTGCCACAGTGACCGAGAATGTGTCGCCGAGGCGGCTCTGAAGAAACGCGCACTTGAGACGTTCCTCGACTTCCCGCACGGCTTCGTCCGCCCGCTGCTCCGTGCGTGAGCAATGCATTCCCAGTTGCTCCATCTCCGCTCCATTGCAGGTGAATCTTCCCGGGCTGCCCTGGTGCGACAAATGCTTTATGGCCCGGTGAACAAGGAGGTCGGGATAGCGTCGAATAGGCGACGTAAAATGCGCGTAGGCAGGCAGGGCAAGACCGAAGTGACCGAGATTTTTCGGGCGGTAGTCCGCGCGCGCCATGGAACGCAGGACGACCGTCTCCACCAGCTCGGCTGCGGGACCGCCGGTGGTTTCCTTCAAGACACGGCTCAGATCGGCGGTCTGCACATTGTGCGGCGAACTGAGCCTGATACCGAGCGTGCGCAGAACCAGCGCCAACTCCTCCACGCGCTCCGGACTCGGGCTGTCGTGTACACGGTAGAGTGCGGGAATTCGGGCCTTGCGCAGATACTTCGCCGCCTCCACGTTGGCGGCGATCATGCACTCCTCGATGATTCGATGTGTGATCAGCCGCTTCGCGGGCGCGACGGCTACGACTTCGCCGCGGTCGCCCAGTTCAAGGGAAATTTCCCCCAGCTCAAATTCCAGCGCGCCCCGCCGGCGCCGGCGCTTGGCGAAGGCGCGATAAACCTCTTCCAAAGACGCCAGATTTTGCAATTCCGGCGCCGCCGCCTTGTCCGGAAGACGCTCCAGTTCTTCGGCTGCGTCGGCATAGGTAAACCTTCGTGCGGAACGCATGACCGCCTCGAAAAAGCGCGATTCCGTTACCTCGCCCCGCGGCGAGACGGCCATTTCACAGCAAAGGCACAGTCGGTCGAGAAAGGGCTGCAACGAGCATAGACCATTTGAGAGTCCCTCCGGCAACATGGGAATGACCCGGTCCGGAAAATAGACGGATGTCCCCCGTGCTCGTGCCTCCGAGTCCAGGTCCGTCCCGTGGAGTACGTAGTAACCGACATCGGCGATCGCGACTATCAAGCGCCAACCATCACCCTGTCGCTCGCAATAGACCGCATCGTCAAAGTCCTTTGCGTCGGCCCCGTCGATGGTCACCAGGGGCAGATCGCGCAAGTTCTCACGGCCCCGACGCGCCCGGGCAGTCACTTGGACGGGCAACTCGGCCGCCTGCGCCATCACCTCGGGCGAAAACTCGTGGGGCAGGCCATGAGCGAGAATTGCCATGGTCGTTTGCGCTCCGGGGTCGTCGAAACGGCCAACCACGCGGCTCACGTGCCCTATGGCGTCGGTTCTCCGGGTTGGATGCTCGTCGATCTCCACCCGAACCATGTCGCCGGCTTTCGCCCCCGAGGTCTGCCCCCGCGGGATCAGCACCTTGGTCCGTTCGCGCCCGGTTACGGCCACAAGATCGATACCGCGCTCCCGAACCAACCGGCCAAAGACTTCCTGGGTAAACCGTTGCAGTATTTCCACAACCCGGCCTTCCTTCCCGCGGTCAGTCGGGCTAACCCGCGCCGCGATTCTATCGCCGTCCCACAGACGCGCCATTTCGCGGGAAGGGAGAAAAATGTCGTCGCCGCCGTTGTCCGGCGTGAGAAATCCGTAACCGTCCCGGTGTGCGTGCACCTCTCCGGTGACCAGATCAAGGTGTTGAACCAGGCAATATTCCCTTACTCGGTTGCGAATGAGTTGTCCATCCCGGATCATCGCCTTGAGGCGATTTCCCAGCGCAGACTGGTGCCGGGAACTCCTGATCCCGAAGTGTCCCGCGAGCGAGGTCAGCGTGAGCGGCCTCCCGACCGACTCCATCTTGTTTGCGATGTCCTCGCGGGAGGGAATCGAATGACGATAGCGCCCACCTGTCGATCGATGCGGGCTGGAGTCACGCGGCACGGCTATCCCCTGCCGCAAACACTACGGCACACTTGCGGAGAACGGATTGAATCGCTTGACTGGCCCTAATCATCGGGGAACCCAGGCGCCGCACAAGTTCCGCTCAATTGTGTTTGACACCCTACGGCACAGGCAGTACATTCGGGCGCCACTCTATCCCGGCCGAGGTGGCGAAATTGGTAGACGCGCTGGCTTCAGGTGCCAGTGGGGGTAACCCCGTGGAGGTTCAAGTCCTCTCCTCGGCACCAAGAGATCGCGTATCCCGTCAGGTT
>JAKZVH010000095.1:0-3324 GCA_047516145.1 Gammaproteobacteria bacterium | reverse complement strand
CCTCCCGGCCGGTCAGGAGGTGCTGCTCTCCGCCCGTCCGCGGTGGACTGACAACACGCTGGGCGAAGACGTGCGCGCAGAAGTTACCGCGAACACGGAACTCGGGCTCTTTCGCGTCTGGACAAGCGCCGGGCGGCTTTGGAACAGTGACTACCCGCTGACGGAATTTGCTCGGACCGCGCGGGCCGCCTGGGACCCCATTGCGAATGAACCCACCGCGAACTGCGCGCCCAAGGGCATGGCGTTCATCATGGAGAACCCCTATCCCATGGAATTCGTCGATCGGGGCGATGCAATCCTGCTGCGAATCGAGGAGTACGATCTGGTGCGCACCATCCACATGTCCCCGGATGCGGCGCAGCAGGCGCCTCCGCCCAGCCTGTTGGGTCATTCGGTGGGGCATTGGGAGGGAGAGGTCCTGGTCGTTGAAACAACGAGCATCGCGTATCCGCACTTCGACAAGACCGGTATTCCCCAGACCGACGCCGTGCACAACGTGGAACGCTTTTCGTTGAGCGAGGACGGCAGTCGGCTGAACTACGCGGTCACCGTCACCGACCCGGCCATCTTTACCGAACCGGTGGTGATGACCAAGACCTGGGCGTACCGGCCGGGTGAGACGATCAACCCCTACGAATGCCAGTCGTGGAGTACCGAATGATCGACGGAATATCGCTCAAGCGAATCACCAGCCCGATCGGCGAGATGATACTGGGTGTCGGCGCCCGCGGCTGTCGGCTGATCGAGTTTGCCGATCGCAGCGACCGGCGAGGCAGTCTGGCGGGAATCCAGGCCAATCTGCGGGTCAAGGATACCGAACACGCAATATTGGAGCAGGTCGAAAGCGCGTTGGCCGGCTATTTTGTCGGATCCGTGAGCGCCTCTTCGATTCCGCTGGACCTCCAGGGCACCACGTTTCAATTGGCCGTCTGGGAGGCATTGCTTGGTATTCCCTACGGTGAGACGAGAACCTACGGTGAGATCGCCGACCGCGTGGGCAATCCATCGGCGGTCCGGGCCGTCGGCGGGGCGATCGGCCGCAACCCGGTGAGCGTTCTCGTGCCTTGCCACCGCGTGATTCGCACCGGGGGCGGTCTCGGCGGCTACGGCGGGGGCATGTGGCGCAAGGAATACCTGCTTGAGTTGGAGCGCCGGCAAGCCCATGATACGGCAGCCTGATACGTAAAATGGCAGCGATCGCCCGCGGGAAGCGCGGGTGACAATGCGTCCGGACCCAACGTTCTCGGAGAAAGCCGCGTTGCCGCCAATCCGGTGGATTCGGTAGAGCGCAGACGCTTGCGATTTCCGTTTACAGGTTCTTGAATGGGAGTGAGTGAATTGACCGCAACCCCGCAAACGCTGATTCGACGGCCTCGGTGCGCTTTTTTCGCCTTGATCCATCTGGGTCTGGCGTCGGTCAGCTCGGCCCAGGCACCCATCATTCAGCCGGGACCTCCGGGAGAGCCCGCGCGCGAGCTTAGTGCGGAGGAGGCGATCGAGATTGCCGATACGAGCTACTCGCCGGCCGACGCGCAGTTCATGCAGGACATGATCCCGCACCATCACCAGGCGCTTGAAATGGCCGAACTCGTGGCCGACCGCAC
Source organism: Gammaproteobacteria bacterium (assembly GCA_047516145.1). Lineage (GTDB taxonomy): Bacteria > Pseudomonadota > Gammaproteobacteria > Steroidobacterales > Rariloculaceae > UBA6522. Next base: position 1,720 of record JAKZVH010000095.1, on the reverse strand, counting down.
CAACCGCCAAGAGCTGATCGACGCGGCAGGGCGCATCGACGCCTCGCAGCAAGACGAGATCGAGTTCATGCAGCAGTGGTTGCGCGAGCGGGGTGAGCCGGTACCCGACCCGACCGACCACGATGCGATGCACACCGATCAAAGGATGGCCGGTATGGCGACGCCGCAGCAGATGGCCGACCTCGCGGCGGCTCAGGGCGCCGGCTTCGACCGGACGTTCCTGCAGCTGATGATCGCCCATCACGAGGGTGCGGTGACAATGGTCGAGGAGTTGCAGGACCAGCCGGGTGCCGCGTATGACCCCGTGTTGTTTGAGTTCACGAACGATGTCAGCAATGATCAGGCCGCCGAAATCGAGCGGATGAGTGTGCTCCTGGTCGGACTATCCGACGATCCGCGCGCCGCACTCTCGGCCGGGTTCGACGATGCCGGCGAGGCACTGATGGGACTTGAACTCGTGGGTTCATTGCCCAAGCCCCCCGGGTTTTACGACCCGCAGAACCCCGCCGAGCTGCCTCCTGAGATGCCGAAGGAGGACAGCGGCGAGGAGGCCGAAAACGACGAGGATGCCGAGGAAGACGATGAGTGGGATCGCTTTCCGCTGCTGAGCTTCGCCAACACCGACATGGCCTTTTTTGGCGACGTGATGGTGGCCGGCAGCTACCACGGCTTCAATATCTACAGGCTCGCGGAAGATGAGTTGCCGCGACAGATCAGCTCGGTCGTCTGCCCGGGCGGACAGGGCGACGTCTCGGTCGTCGGCGACCTGCTGATCATGTCGGTGGAGCAGACGAGGGGAAGGCTCGACTGCGGGCTCGAGGGCGTGAACGAGGACATCAGCGATGACCGGTTCCGCGGGATTCGCATCTTCGACATCAGCGATCTGACACGCCCGAGGCAGGTGGGCGCGGTCCAGACCTGCCGCGGTTCGCACACCCACTCGGTGGTCGCGGGCCCGGGCGATGACGGCAGGATCATCGTCTACAACTCCGGCACTTCTCGCGTGCGCGACGAGGATGAGCTGGAGGGATGCATCGGCGAAATCCCCGGTGACGACCGCACCGCGCTTTTCCGTATCGATGTCATCGAGATCCCGGTCGACGATCCATCGCAGTCGCGCATCGTCCACAGCCCCGCCGTGTTCGCCGATCTGGAGGAGGGCATCCTGGCCGGCCTGTGGCGAGGTGGCGACCACGGCGAGGAAACGCAGGAAACGAACCGGACCGACGAGTGCCACGACATCACCGTGTATCCCGAGAAGAATCTTGCCGCCGGCGCCTGTTCCGGCAACGGGATCCTGTTCGACATCGCGGACCCGCTGAACCCGCAGCGCATCGATGCGGTTGTCGACAGCGGCTTTGCCTACTGGCACTCGGCGACGTTCAACAACGACGGCACCAAGGTGCTCTTCACCGATGAGTGGGGCGGCGGCGGCCGGCCGCGGTGCCGCGCATACGACCCGCTGACCTGGGGCGCCAACGCTTTTTACGACATCGTCGACGGCGCGCTCGAGTTCCGCGGCTACTTCAAGATGCCCGCGCCGCAGATGGAGGAGGAGAACTGCGTCGCACACAACGGCTCCATCGTGCCCGTTCCGGGCCGCGACATCTTTGTCCAGGCCTGGTACCAGGGCGGAATCTCGGTGATCGACTTCACGGACTCGGCCAACCCGGTCGAGATCGCCTATTTTGACCGCGGTCCGATCAATGCCGATACCCTC
>JAKZVH010000094.1:0-11281 GCA_047516145.1 Gammaproteobacteria bacterium | reverse complement strand
GGGTTGCTCGAAGAAGCCCTGCAGCGCCTGCTCGGAGTTGAGCGGATTCCCGTTGACGTGAATCTCCCGGAATATCGGCGCATGAATCTCGTCGCTGATTCCGAGTACCTCAGCGGCGTAGTAGGCCCGGGCATGAAGCTGAAGCAGCGGGTTCCACACCGCCGGCAGGCGGACGAAACTGACGTTCGGCGCGAGATCCTCTCTCCAGCTCTCAAGATAGGGATCGAACGTGTAGCAGTGCGGGCAGCCGTACCAGAATACCTCTGCCACCTCGACCTGGCCCGCGCCCGAGCTCGTGGGCTGCGTCGGCGACAGGCGCTCGTAGTGCTGGCCCAGTTCGAAGCGCTCGGACGCGATCGCGGTGTCGCTCTGGGCGAGCATGATCCGGGCACCCGACGAACTGGCGGCATCCGGTTGGCCAATCGCGTGCAGGCCAAAGGCCAGGGCCGCGGTGGCGGAGATGGACAGGATGACTCGGCTCATTGCTTTGCTGTTTAACACTATCGTCTCCTTGCGCGTAAATTCCTCAACGCAGTCCTTGTACATAGCTCGACACGGCCTGCAACTCGCCTTCCTGGAGCAGCGCCGTAATCGTACGCATCATCTGACTCGTCCCGGCATCGGAGCGGCGGGTACCGGCCGCATAGGCTCTGAGCGTGTTGGCCACATAAGTGGCGTGTTGCCCCTGGAGCATCGGATACGCCGCCAACGGGTTGCCCCTGCCGGACGGTCCGTGGCAGGCGATGCACGCAACCACGCCCCGGTCGCGAATTCCGCTGCGATAGATGCTCTCGCCCAGCGACACCAACTCGGGATCCGCGCCGCCCGGGATGATCGTCCGGGTTCCATAGTAAGCAGCCAGGTCAAGAATGTCCTGCTCACTCAAGGCCGCGGCGAAGTTGCTCATGAGAATATCGTCGCGTTCGCCGGTTTGATAGGCACGCAGCTGGTTCGCCGTATAGGCGGCATGCTGGCCGGCGAGACTCGGCCACTCCGCGGTGATGCTGTTGCCGTCCACGCCGTGACAGGCCGCGCACACCGCGGACTTGACCTGGCCCGCGGCGACCGAACCGCCGGTTTCCTGTGTCAACCCCCAAGTACTGCAAAGGAACCCCGCGACGACGCACGCAAGCGTACCGGCAACGCCCGGAGAATTGCCCGCGAATGACTGACTTGAACCTCTCAAACTCTGGATACTCCGCATATCCGGTGGGCGCAAATTGTACACTAGCCCGGAAATCCGACCAACGTTCGCAGCCAGGGCGCCCGGACGCCACCGTGGCCGGACGCGCGGACCGCACCGACGAAAAAGTTACACTGTTCTCATGTCCGACCCCTTGAACGCCAGTTTCCTGCTCAGTGCGAACGATCCGTCGCAATTTCCCCCCGATGCGGGCCGCGAAGTCGCGGTCACCGGGCGTTCCAATTCGGGCAAGTCGTCGGCGATCAATGCGGTGGTGGGGCGGCGGCGACTGGCGCGGACCAGCAAGACCCCCGGCCGCACGCAACTCATCAATTTCTTTGAGGTGGGCAACGACCGGCGTCTGGTGGATCTGCCCGGATACGGGTACGCCAAGGTACCGGACGCCGTGCTGCGGCGCTGGCGCTACCTGCTGGAGGCCTATTTTCGTGAGCGCCGCTCGCTGGCAGGCCTCATCGTGACCGTCGACGTCAGGCGCAGCCTCAACGACCTGGACTGGGTGATGCTGAACTGGGCACGGGATGCCGGCGTTGCGGTCGCGGTTCTGTTGACAAAGGCGGACAAGCTCAGTCGCGGCGCGGCGCGTAACCGCCAATTGCAGACCAGCGATCGCCTGCCCGACCCGGTGTCGGCGGTCCTGTTTTCGGCGCCAACGAAACAGGGCGTCGAGGAGGCTCGCCGGTTCATGGCCGAACGATTGAAACTCGATTCAGGCGATTGACCCGCATCGCGCAACCATTTTCCCCGGCTATCGATCCGCTCGAGCTGCCGGCCTCCAAAAAAAATTGGTGCGCCAGGCGGGTCAAAAGGGCCCCGGGTGCGCGATTCTAGGGACACACCCGGGGCAGGACTGCCCGGCAGGGGTTACCGGGCAACTGCCCGCCAAGGGAGGGTAGCGGGCGGGCACGCTTTACGTACCGTATTGGGTTAGTCCGCGCGGAAGCGCAAAAGTTCCCCGACCGGCAATTCCCGATGACGATCGCAAGTTGCCGGGATATGTGTCGGAACACCAGGGTTCAAGCGCGGGAAGTCCGATCCAATTTCCGGCTAGTGCGCCTCGTCCCAGTTGCTACCCAGATTCCAATCGACCTTGAGCGGCACGTCAAGGGAAGCGGCCGACTCCATGATTTCCGCGACCTCCGTGGCGATTTCCGTGGCGGCATCTTCGGCAACTTCCAGTACAAGTTCATCGTGGACCTGCATGATCTGCCGGGCATCGGCCCCGCTGTCCTCGAGCCACCGGTCCACTCGGATCATCGCCCGCTTGATGATGTCCGCCGCCGTTCCCTGCATGGGCGCGTTGATGGCGCTGCGCTCGGCGTATTGCCGACGCTGGAAATCTCGGGAATCGATCTCCGGCAGGTGCAGGCGGCGGCCGAAAATCGTGGACACGAAGCCCTGGTCCCGGGCGCGCTGCCGCGTATCGTCCATGTAGCGCTTGACGCCCGGGTACCGGGCGAAATAGAGATCCACGTACTGCTGAGCTTCCGCTCGACGTTGTTCCATGCCGAGCTGTCGTGCCAGCCCGAAGGCGGACATGCCGTAGATGAGGCCGAAATTGATCGCCTTTGCGCTGCGCCGTTGCTCCGCCGAGACCTCATCCCTGGGCACCTTGAAGACCTCGGCCGCCGTGGCCCGGTGGATATCCTCGCCGCTCGCAAACGCCTCCAGCAGCCCTTCGTCCCGGGAGAGGTGCGCCATGATACGCAGCTCGATCTGGGAGTAATCCGCCGCCAACAGGCGATACCCGTCCGGGGCGATGAAGGCCTGGCGAATCCGCCGGCCTTCCGCGGTGCGCACGGGGATGTTCTGCAGGTTGGGGTTCGCGGAGGATAGCCGCCCCGTGGCGGCCACGGCCTGGTGGTAGGAGGTATGAATGCGGCCGGTCCGCGGGTTGATATCCAGGGGCAGCTTGTCGGTATACGTGGACTTGAGCTTGGACAGCCCACGGTATTGCAGAATCAGCCGCGGAAGTTCATGGCCCTTTCCCGCAAGCTCCTGGAGCACCCGCTCCGCCGTGGAGGGCTGCCCCTTGGGTGTCTTTACCGTGCTCGGAATTTCAAGGCGCTCGAACAGGATCTGTTGCAACTGCTTGGGCGAATCCAGGTTGAACGGCCCTTTGCCCGCCACGTGCGCCGCCGCGACGGTCTCGGCGATGGATTCGGCGAGTTCCCGGCTTTGCCGGTGCAGCATGTCCGCGTCAACCAGCACGCCGCCGTACTCCATCTTCTGCAACACCGGAACCAGCGGTTGTTCGATTTCGGTGTAGAGCCTTTCCAGGTCCGGGATTTCGCGCAGCCGCCGGCGAAGCGTCCGGTGAAGGCGCAGGGTGATATCGGCGTCCTGGGCGGCGTACTGTCCGGCGACGTCGATGTCCACCTCGTCGAAGCCGATCTGCCTGGCGCCCTTGCCCGCGACCTCTTCGTACCTGGTCGTCGTTACGTTCAGGTACCTGGCGGCTACCGAGTCCATGTCGTGGCGCGTGGCGGTGGAGTTGAGCACGAACGATTCGAGCATGGAGTCGTAGGCCATGCCGCCGAGGCGGATACCGTGATTGAGAAGCACGTGGGCGTCGTACTTCAGGTGATGCCCGACTTTTTTCGCGGGGCCTTCCAGCCACGGCTTGAGGCGCTCCAGGACGCGTTCCCTGGACAACTGCTCCGGGGCGCCGGGATAACGGTGCGCCAGGGGGATATAGGCGGCGCTCAACGGCTCCACGGCCAGCGAAATACCGACAATCTCCGCGCTCATGTAGTCGAGGCTGGTGGTTTCGGTATCCACAGCCACCAGATCCGCCGCCTCGATCCGGCTCACCCAGTCCTCGAACTCGCCCTCGGTGAGTACCGTCCGGTAGCTCGCGGCGGCATCGTCGACTTCCGGATCCCGCTCATCCGCCGGAACGCGCCGCAGCAAGCTGTTCAATTCCAGGCGCCCGTAGAGTTCCCGCAGCGTGGCGGCATCGGGGGAGCGCGGTTTCAAGTCATCCAGGGTCACCGGCAACGTCACGCCGCAGTCGATGGTGACCAGTTGCCTGTAGAGCGGAAGCCGGTCCAGGCTTTCCCTGAGCCGTTCGCCTATCTTGCCGCTTATTTCGCCGGAGCGAGCGACAAGCGTGTCCAGGTCGCCGTAGCGGTCGAGCCATTTCACCGCGGTCTTGGGACCGACCCCGGGAACGCCGGGAATGTTGTCGACGGTGTCGCCCACCAGAGTCAGGTAGTCCACCATCCGCTCGGGCGAGACACCGAACTTTTCGCGCACCCCATCCGCCCCCATCTTCGTATCGGTCATGGTGTTGATCAGGGTGACCCGATCGTTGACGAGCTGCGCCATGTCCTTGTCGGAGGTGGAGATCACCGTGGTCAAGCCCGACCGGCCGGCTGCGGTTGCCAGCGTGCCGATCACGTCGTCGGCTTCTACGCCGGTAACCCGTACCACGGCAAGCCCGATGGCTGCGACGGCTTCGAGGAGGGGCTCGATCTGCACCCTCAGATCTTCCGGCAGCGGCGGGCGCTGGGCCTTGTAATCGGCGTACAGGTCATCTCGAAACGTCTTCCCGGGGGCATCGAATATCACCGCCACCCGCTCCGGCTGGAACTCATCGAGCAGCTTGTAGAGCATGTTCAGGACGCCGAATATGGCGCCCGTGGGCTCCCCCCGGCGGTTGGTGAACCCCCGCAACGCATGGTAGGCGCGAAATAGGTAGGTGGAGCCGTCGACAAGCATCAGGGGCGTCATGATCGGACCCTGCAGCGGGGGACCGGGTCGACTGACGATCCACCTGGGATGTTCATTCGGGGGCGATTCAGGCTAACCGGAATCACGCTCGTCGGCCTCGTTTTCGGCGGCCCCCCGCGCATCCTGCTCCCCCACTGGCTCGGCCGCCGGAACGGACGCGGGCACGCTCTCCGGCACCGGCAGGGTCAGCGGACCCCGCTGGCCGCAACCGGCAAGGCAGCAAACGGCCAGCAGCATCGGAACGCGGACGGCGAGCGTACCCGCGGCCACAACAGCAATTCGGTAAGGTATCCGGGCCAAATACGACATCACGATTCTGGCCGCGGTCACGAAGACGCTCGAAGTACGCGTTAGTACCGGAGGCTCAATCCCGGACGACCATCACACAAATAATCCAGGCCCATGGTGGATGCGTTTCCTTGCAATGGCAAGCCCGGACTGCGCCGTCAACCTGCCGTCTTGCGCGGGCGTTTGACGGCATTCAAGCGAGAGCCTGGTTGCGCGCGCCGCGCGCGCCTGCGCTCGAACGACTCATTCAACCCCTTGACATTGGGACGTTCCCAGGCACCTATCGGGTTGGCACGCGCGGCCGGGTTGACCGCAAGCGCGGTTCTTGCACTCGTGATTGAATGCCGCCTCCAGACTATCCCCGTCGAGCGCTCGACCGCGATTCGAGGCCCTGCCCGCCCAATACCGCGGCGCTTGGGCGCGAACACGTCTTCCAGCCCATCCACGGCCTGTCGTTTCCAGGCGCTCACCTGGTTTGGGCCCAGGGCGTGCTTGGCCGCGATGGCCCGCACAGTAAGAGTCCCACGTATCGCCTCGATGGCGACCGTCTTCTTGAATTCCGCTGTGAATGCTCGCCGTTTCCTTCTCATACCAGCTGTCTCCTTTGCCGACAAGTCGCGACGGGCGCCCCGCACAAGGCAGAGTCGCCTGTCGCATTCCGTTTGCGTGCCCATCCGGGCGACCGCGAAGGCGGCCGCCCGGACGGAACTGCCTGCCAGTTCGTATCATTGTACCGCCGGATCGTCGTCACTGACCGACGATTGGCCACCGCACCTACCATCGCATCGCGCCGCGCAGTGTGCGCCCGCGTTCGAAATCCGGCGCCGACGGCGGCCTGGACCGCACCGCGTGCGTGACGGTGCCCGAAAGCGCCACATCGTCTCCTTTGCGCGCATTGCATCCGTGTCGCCGATACGTATCGCGGGCCGCGTGCGAGACGCGGTTTCACGCCTTTGAATACCGGCAAATTACCGCGAAATATTTAAAAAAGATAATGATGCTGTCAAGAATTCGATTCTCGTATGGTTGGAAAATCTTGTATGTAATTGTTTTTATGCATAAAGTTTTTAATCCTGTGTAATAACGTTAATTTGGCAAGAAACTCTCATTTATCGGTAGGATGCGTGCAAACCATCCAACGCGTAACAGACGAGCAGGGGAGCCGGCAGAAAATCGCCGGGTGAAAGGGCCGCGCCGTCCGGTGCGGACCGCTGCAACTTGACGGCCAGTCAAGGCATCTATTGCCTGCTCGAGGCGCAGGTCACCGCCGCCGCGCCGCCACCAGGCAGCACAGGTCCGAATACGGATAGGCGCTGGCGGGCAGCAACCGGATGCGCCGGGTATTGCGGATGATCGCCGCGCCGATCTTCAATAGCATCACCGCGGATCTCCAGTTGCTGTGGCGCCTCAGTTGTGCGTTCCCACTAAGGCGAGCCATCGATCGGGCTGCGTTTTGCAGTCGCGCGCCAAAGGGCATTGGCGTGAGTTGGGCTATCGGAATTGGTGCGGAAAATATCGACAGTCGATGCTCAAATACCCGAAGTGCTGCTGCGATATGTGGTAGTTGCTGCTGTTCGATCGTGTCAACGTGCTCGCGACAGGTCCGACAACGCGAGTTGCATGAGCAAGTCGCGCCGTGGGCCCGTATAGAGGACACTGGTATCGCAGATCGCCGAACGCGAGCAACGAATCCTGAACAGGCGTTCAGATTATTTTATTAAATCAACAGGTTACGATCCGCCAGGAAAACACGATCCCGAATGCGGCGGGACGACGTCCAACATCAGGTCTCGCTGCGTTGACTCTCTTGTCGCTGTTCGGCGAACTCGGCGTCCGGCGCGGCCGTCTCCAGGCGTGGCTTCTCGGCCGGTTCCTTGTCCGTTTCCTCGTCGCTGTCCATCGCACTGCGGAAGCTCTTTAGCGCGCCGCCCACGTCCCCCCCCAGTGTCTTCAGGCGCTTGGTGCCGAATATCAACACGACAATCAGCAGCACGACGAGCAACTGCCAGAGGCTTATGCCACCAAATCCCATGTCTACGCTCCCATACCGAACCGATTCGCCAATAATACGCGAAAGCCAACGCCAAGTTGGCGCGCTGATCGAACCGGGCCGGATCAGTCGGCGGGCGGGACCCGCAGCCAGAAGGTCATCGGCCCCTCATTGCTCAGATCGACCCGCATGGTGGCGCCGAATTGGCCGGTGACCACCGGCACGGGGGCGCCGGTTCCCAGGTGAACCAGGAAATCGAAGAGCCTGCGTCCAAGTTCCGGGGGCGCCGCCCGGGAAAACCCGGGGCGATTGCCCTTGCGCGTATCGGCGGCCAGGGTGAATTGCGGGACCAGCAGCACACGGCCGCCGACGCCGCGCACATCGAGATTGATCCGTTCCCGGTCGTCGGCAAATATCCGGTACGCCAGAATGCGTTCCATCAACCGGGTTGCCTGAGCCTCTGTGTCTCCGGTCTCCACGGCCACGAATACGAGCAGCCCGTTGCCGATCTCGGCAATGACCCGGTTTTCGACCGTCACGCTGGCGTGACTGACGCGTTGCAGCAAGCCGATCAACGAATTCCAGACTCCGTTCTTCAGAACCCGTAAAATACATGACTGTCCAGGTTTTTGCCGTGCGCGCGGCGTATCGCGAGCGTATCCGCGGGCACGGCAGTGGGCCGGTGAGTTTTCCGGATTTGTGGGGATATTCCTGTTACCCGGTACAAGGCGTTCTGTTAATATGCGCGCCCGAGAATCAGGCCCGTAAATCTCACCGCTCTGCGTCGCAAGCGGATCGACGAACGCAGTAGAATATTGGCAGGATATGCGGGCCGGGTCCCCGGCGCGGCCCGAGTAGCATCGGCAATCGCGGCTGGCGCGGGCCCCGAACGTCAGCGAGCACGGCAGGCCAGAACAGGAGTGACAGATCAATGATCAGGAATATTGCGGCGACGGCTTTCTTGGCGCTGGCGTGCTGCGGCATTGCGCAGGGCCAGGAATGTACCCAGGTTATCGAAGGCAATGACCTCATTCAGTTCAACCTGCCGGAAATTCGCGTCAGCGCCGATTGCGGCGACGTCACCGTCACTTTGCGGCACGTCGGTCAGTTGACGGCCAACGTCATGGGGCACAATTGGGTGCTGACCGCGACGGCCGATTACATGCCGCTCGCCACGGTCGCCGCGACCGCGGGACCGCCCGAATACCTTCCGACGGATGACCCGCGCATCATCGCCGCAACCGGAATGGTCGGCGGTGGCGAGGAGACATCCGTGACCTTCAGCCTGTCCGGTCTCGAGCCGGGCGGCGACTATACCTACTTCTGTTCCTTTCCCGGGCACTACATCCTGATGAACGGGAAGTTTGTAATCGAATAGGCCGGCGACGGCCGGCGCGCGGCCGCGGCCGCGCGCGATGGGCAAGACAAGGCTCCGAAACGTATGCTGTTAGCAGTCGTATTGGTTTTGCTGGTGGTGGCCTCGCTGGCGTTCCACTTCCTGAGTCCCTGGTACTTCACCCCGCTGGCTTCCAACTGGGGCCTGATCGACATGACCGTGAACGTCACGTTCGCGGTGACGGGCCTGGTATTTGTGGCCGCGAACCTGTTCATGGCGTGGTGCATCGTGCGCTATCGGCACCGCCCCGGGCACAAGGCGGATTACGAACCGGAGAATACCCGGCTCGAGGTCTGGCTAACCGTCGCCACCGCCGTGGGCGTGGTCGTCATGCTGGCGCCGGGACTGGTGGTCTGGGGCATGTTTGTCGACGTGCCCGACGACGCCGCGGAGTTCGAAGCCGTGGGTCAGCAATGGCACTGGAGCTTCCGCTTCCCCGGTGAGGACGGTGAGTTCGGTAACGTCGGCATCCGTCACATGACCCCGGAAAACCCGTTCGGAATGGACCCCGACGATCCCAGCGGGCAGGACGACATTCTCGTTGCCAGCCCCATCGTGCATTTGCCGGTGGACCAGCCGGTCCGGGCCTGGCTGCGTTCCAAGGACGTCCTGCACGACTTCGCCGTGCCGCAGTTCCGGGTGAAGATGGATCTTGTGCCGGGGCATGTGTCGTACGCGTGGTTTACCCCCACGGTGGTGGGCGAGTACGAAATCCTCTGCGAGGAGCTGTGCGGGATGGCTCACCACACCATGCGGGGCCGGGTCGTCGTCCAGGAACGCGCCGACTTCGAGGCGTGGTTGGACGATCAGCCGAGCTTCGCCGAGACGGCGAGCCGCGGTTTGGGGAATGCGGAACTCGGTCAGGCCGGCTATGCGTTCTGCGGTGCCTGTCACGGCCAACAGGGGCAGGGCATGCAGATACTGAATGCGCCGGCGCTGGCCGGGCTGGATGCTGCCTACCTGGACCGGCAGCTGCGCTACTACCGTGATGGCGTGCGCGGCACTCACTCCGACGACACCGTCGGGGCCACGATGCGGCCGATCATGGCGGCGCTTGCGGACGACGATGCGATCCGCAACGTCGCAGCGTATATTGCTACCATGCCCGCCCAGCCGGTGGAGGACACGATTTTTGGCGACGCCGCCCGGGGCGAGCAACTCTACGGCAATTGCGTGGCCTGTCACGGCGCAAATGCCGAGGGTATCTGGGCGGCGAATGCCCCCGCGCTGGCCGGTCAGAACGACTGGTACCTGGCTTCGCAAATTCGAAATTTCCGCGATGAGATTCGCGGTGCCCACCCGTTGGATCTTTACGGGGACCAGATGATGATGATGGCGGACGTGCTGCGCGGCGACGACGACATCGAGGATCTGGTCGCCTACCTGAACAGCTTGAGGTAGCGTGGCGATGGCTTCGGATATCGTGACCCTGGCGCCGCAGTACCGTTCGGCCCCTCCAATCAATACTGGGAGACTGTTGTAATGGCTTACGTTGCGATCGCCGACCGTGATCAGCACCTCCACGATCCCGATACCTTCATCACCAGGTACATCTGGAGCCAGGATCACAAGGTGATCGCGGTCCAGTATGCGATCGTCGCCATATCCGTCGGCGTTGTCGCCCTGGTGTTGTCGCTGCTGATCCGGCTGCAACTGGGGTTCCCGGACACCTTTTCGCTGGTGGAGCCCAACGAGTACTACCAGTACGTGACCATGCACGGCATGATCATGGTCATCTATCTCCTGACGGCGCTGTTCCTGGGCGGGTTCGGCAACTACCTGATTCCGTTGATGTGCGGAGCCCGGGACATGGTCTTCCCGTACATGAACATGCTCAGCTTCTGGGTCTACCTGCTGAGCGTCATCGTATTGCTGGCGAGCTTCTTCGTGCCCGGCGGGCCCACGGGCGCGGGCTGGACCTTGTACCCGCCCCAGGCGATCAGCGCGGGCACCCCGGGCATCGGCGGCGGCATCGTCCTGATGCTCGTTTCGCTGGCCATCTTCATCGTCGCGTTCAGCACGATGTTCGAGCAGGTAGACAACATCTTCATGTTCATGGACATCAGCGCGTCGCTCTACACTGGCGGCGCTGGCGTGGTACTGCTCGGTGCGCTGTAGTGGCGCCGCGCCACGACGCTGGCCGCGTGGGTCACGATGATCGTCGGAGCCTCGCTCTCCGCGGCCGGCTTCATCTGGCGAAGCGTCGACCCCGGCTTTCTCGACGGGCACATCATGGCGTTCTGGATCAGCCTCATCTGCATCGGGTTGTTCGTCGGTGTGTCACTGCTCGGCGCAGACCCGCAGTTCGACCTCGAGACGCTGCTCAATCGCACATCCGGCGATCGCGGTCACAGCCGCCGCCGTTGGTGGCACTTCGGCCACGAGGTGCCGCATCACGACCGGATCCTGATTCCCGTCCTGTTCGTCGCGATCGGCGTCTTCCTGGTCATCTTCGTAGGGACCGGCATCTACGACGCGACCCATGATGTGTCGGTCAACGCCTGGCAAGAATTCTGGCATCGCTACCTCTTTGTGATGTTCGGCGCCGGCAGCGCATTCCTGGTCTGGATCTCCGTCGGGGGCGTCAGGGACATGCGAAGGATGGTGGCGCGCCTGAGGACCGCTCGAAAGCTTCCCTGAACGCGCTGACTTTTCTTATAATCCCCTCATC
>JAKZVH010000093.1:0-2811 GCA_047516145.1 Gammaproteobacteria bacterium | reverse complement strand
CCCAGCGCAAGGGCCTTGAATATATCCGTCCCCCTGCGGAAGCCGCCGTCGACAAGTACTGGAATCCGTCCGCCCACCGCGGCAACGATCTCCGGCAGGCTCTCGATGGTGGAGCGTCCACTGGCCTCGGACCGGCCCCCGTGATTGGAAACGATGATCCCGTCCACGCCGTGCTGCAGGCACAGCGCCGCGTCCTCGGCGGTCACAATGCCCTTGAGCACGACATGCATGGACGTTGCCGACTTGAGGCGCTCCACAAAGTCCCAGGTGAGTCCGGTCGCCTGGGTGCTCTCCACCCCGGAGAGGTCGATGTCGGTCCACACACCGCGGTTGCGCAGCCGTTGCTCGGGTGTCGCTCCCGGGATGTGACAGGCGGTGCAGTCCGTCGTATCGGATCGCGCGTAACGTTGCGACGTCTCCATGTTTCGGGGCGCCGAACGGTCCACGGTAACGGCGATCACCGGGCTACCGGCCTGCTCGGCCCGCTTCGCCAGGCCCTCGGCGACATGCCAGTAGTTCGATGGGTAGAGCTGGAACCAGACCGGTTCGTTGCGCGCCGCGGTGACATCCTCAATGGATCGGCTGGTCATGGTGGACAGGATCTGGGTGTGCCCGCCGGCCCTGGCGGCGCGGGCTGCAGCAACCTCGGCTTCCGGATGATACTTGGCCTGCCCGCCTACCGGCGCCAAAGCAATGGGATTGGCCCAGGGAACGCCGAACAGGCTCGTCGAAGTGTCCGCATTGCGCGCATCGATCAGACGGCGAACCCGAATCCGAAATCGTTGGAATCCGTCGCGATTGGCCTGCAGGGTTCCGTCATCGTCCGTGCCCGATACGGTGTATCCGTAGTGCGCCGGCAGCATTCGGGTCTTGGCGACCGGCTCGAAATCGAACACGTTCAGCGCTTCCTCCGCGGCCTCGATGAGCTTCACCGGTAACTCGTCGGCGAGCAGCCTTTCAGTCAGGAAGGGAAGCACGCCGGTTCCGGCAAATACGGGTGTCCCGGCCAGATAACGCAGGAAAGCGCGGCGGTTGGCGACCCGTCCAGGGGTCTTCGCTTCGTCGGTCGGCATTGCAATCACCCCCCGGAACCCATGGTGACGAAATGATTGTACATCGGCAGCGGCCCCGCCGGTTGCCGGATGGCGGCAATCGGACGTAGACTCTTGTCGTCGCCCCGCAACCAGGAGCACCCGTTGGCGAAAACGCAATATTTCGAAGCTGCCGATCGCTTGACCGGCCTCCGGATGGTGTTCACCCGGGGCCTTGTCCTGCTCTGCTGCGCGGGTAACGCGACCGGGCAGAGCGCGGCCGAATTCTACGCAGACCATCCGCTGACCCTGCTCGTGGGATCGGCCCCGGGTGGCGTCACCGACACTTCGGCGCGGATCATCGCAGGCTACCTGGAAGCCTACGTCCCGGGACAGCCAACGGTGATCGTTCAGAACATGCCCGGAGGTGGCAGCGTGACCATGGCGAACCACCTTTACCGCTCCTCGGCCCGGGACGGGTCCGTACTCGGCTATTCCCTGCCTGCGGTGGTGCTCGCGCAACTCATGGAGCCGAACCGGGCCAAGTACGACGGGCGCGAACTGAGCTGGATCGGCTCGGCAATCACCGCCGCCAACTCAATCACCGTGCTTGACAATGCGCCCGCTACAACGGTGGCCGGCGCCCGGGAAACCGAAATCATCATCGGCGCAACCGGTCGCGGATCGCTGCTCTACCAGCTACCCGCTATCGCCAGCGAACTGCTGGGCCTGCAGTTACGGATCATCACCGGCTACCAGGGCAGCGCCGAGATCGCGCTGGCAATGGAACGGGGCGAAGTTCACGGACAGGCCTCGGGCATGGACTACTGGTCGCTCTCACGGCCCGATTGGCTGGCGGATGGCCGATTGTCGCACCTGCTGTACATCGGGCCGGTAGATGAACGCGCAGGTAGTGCACCCCATCTGGGCGATCTGGTATCCACGCCGCGGGACAAGGCGCTGGTCGAGTTACTGGAGATCGCGCCGAACATGGGCTGGCCGCTGTTCGGCCCGCCGGAGATACCACCGGATCGGGTGGCGGCGCTACGCCAGGCGTTCGATGACGTCATGCAGGATGAAGGCTTCTCCGAAGCCATACTCACCGCCATGCGTGCGCCTCTGCGGCCGACCACAGGCGCCGAACTGGCTGCCATCGTGACATCGGCGCTGGATACGCCCGACGCCGTGGTAGCCGAAGCCAAGGAACTGCTGGGGCTCTAGCCCGCATATCTCACCGATCTTCTTTGCGGGACCCGCAGGCTGGCGGTTCGTACTGGCTGGCTTTCGACTGCGATCGCCGATCAACTCACGGCTACGGGCAGGAACCGGTCGAGCCAGCCCTTGAACAGTTCCCGCACGCGCACATTACCCTCGGCGAACAGAAAGTGATCCACGTCGGCCAACAGGTGCAACTCCGCCGGCGGTCCGGCCCGCTTGAACAGCTCGATGGACTGCTCGGTCGGACAGACCGAGTCCCGGGCCGGGTGCAGTAGCAGCAGTGGACGGGGTGCAATATTCCCGACAACCTCCTCGGCCTTGAAGTCGAACATGCTCTGCGCCGTCTCCACGGGAAATTCCATCACCGACCTGGCCGCGAGATGGCCACGCAACCTGGGCGGGATCGGCACGATATCGTAGCGGGACACCATGAGCGATTCGCCCGTGCGTTGCCGGTATTCCGGCCCCGCGGCCAATAGTCCCGTGAATTTCTCCCACCCTTCCCGCCCGGGGTGCTGCGCGCGGAACTTGGTTTCGCCATTCCCCCAGCCCGATGCGGATA
>JAKZVH010000092.1:0-3299 GCA_047516145.1 Gammaproteobacteria bacterium | reverse complement strand
GCCTAAGGAGGGCCGAAGGCAGAAACATCACAAAGCGCTGCCGTATACGCAGGTCGGCGACGCGATCCGCAGGATTCGGGAAACCAACGCGCATGGCTCCACGCGGCTTGCCCTGGAATTTCTGATACTCACGGCTTGCCGATCCGGCGAAGTCCGGGGCGCGCTTTGGTCCGAACTTGACCTTGACTCGGCAACATGGACCATTCCCGCGGAACGTATGAAAAGCGGCAGGGAACATCGCGTGCCTCTGCCGCCTCAAGCACTCGAAGTGCTGGCCGAGGCGCGTGCAAGCGCAAGATCTTCCGCGTTGGTTTTCCCAACAGTGAGGGGGCGAATGATGTCCGATTCCACCATGTCGAAGCTCCTTCGAGAGAATCGCTTTGATGCCGTTCCGCACGGTTTCCGGTCAAGCTTTCGGGATTGGACGTCGGAACGAATGGACGTGCCCAGGGTCGTCGCCGAAATGGCGCTGGCGCATGTCGAGAAAGACAAGACCGTGGCGGCCTACGCGCGATCCGATCTGTTCGAGCGGCGCCGAAAGCTCATGGACGCGTGGGCGGACTTCGTGGCCGGCTACCGGGCGAGCGTGGCGCCGATCCGTGGATAGTATTCAGCGCTGGCTCATGGCGAGCCTCAAGGCCGACCCGGCCGCCGCCGCAAGAACCGTGTGGTTCGACAACCTGCCGACGGAGCCCGACGCGTTGTCGTTCTGGCTTTGCGTTGCGATCAGGCAGTCCGAGACCGAACCGTGGTGGTATGACACGCTGATCGCGCTCGCCCGCCGATACCGCCAATCGCCCGACCGGGAGCACGCTGGGAAGCTTCCGGGCCCGTTGCTCGATTGGTGTGTGGGCGTCGCGCTCGGCGATATCGTGCGCCCCAGGCCCCGCGGCCGGCCCGCCAATCCCATGCGCGACATGCTCATCTGCACCGCCGTCGACGCTTATACCGACCCGGAGCGGGGCGACCGATCCTGCTCGCTCAGCCAGGCGTACGGCCTGGTGGCCGACGCAGCCGGCGTGGACGACAGTGTCGTGCGAAAGATCTGGCAGCATTCTCAGGCCGGGGAAAAAACGAAATAATTGTTGCCTCGACCGCACGAATTCGAGCTATGGAATAGGTCACCGTCTGACATTCAGGGAGACGGTCCAATGGCGTCTGTTACTGAACTGCGCCTGCTGCCGATCCGAGAGGTCACAAGGAAAATCGGCTGTTCGCGTCCTCACGTTTACCGGTTGATCCACACGGCGAATTTCCCACGCCCGGTGCACTTGTCCAAGCGCGCCCGCGGGTGGCAATCCGACGAGATCGACGCGTGGATCGAGGCGCGTTCGGCAGAGCGCGGCCAATCCAGCGCCGTCTGAATTGACGAACTCCGCCGCCCAAACGATCGTCCCGGTCCCGGTCGCGCACGCCGACGGCGGCACCGCTGCCTGGCCGAGCCTGGCGAAATCGCAGCGCGGGAGCCGAGTTCACCCAAGCTCGATCATCCGGCCGATGCCGATACTGCACGCTTGGCGATCGATCCCCATTCGGACACGATTACGCCCGATGCCGCGCACCCCATCATGCGCCATGCTGCAAACGGGACCTGGATCCATTCACGCGATCGCGTGACCACGGTATCGACAGCACACGATAAGTCGTCCGGCAATGCCCGGTTCAACGAATTCGGTGCTCCGGTATCGGTGGGCTCGCGCCGCCCCGACCGTGCGGGGCATTGCGCTCGCCCGTCACGCGTCGCGGGGGTCTGCGGCCGTGCGACCGGGCCCTTTCCCACTGTGCGTTGTCGTCGTCCGCAGTGGTAATCCGGCGTCGCGCCGCCGCCCAGGCGTCAATGTCTGCCGCCAGGTAGCGCACCAGATACCCGAAACGGTGAAACACCGGCCCCTCGCCCGTCCTCCGATACTGCTCGAGCGTGCGAGGCGAGATCCCGAGCCGTTCGGCGGCCTGGGGCGTGGAGAGAAACATCGTTGCGTATCCCATGTCATTCTCCCTGTCCGCGAGCGCCCCGGACATCCCGCGACACACGTACTGCGATCTAACGGAAAATGGCGCCGCCCGGGAAGGGTCGTTCTTGCGATCTCCAAAACGACCCCCCCGGCGCTGACGGTCGCGCACCCCGATTCGCGACTGACGTTACCGCCCCGCCACCAGGTCCCGGTAGCCGCCCTCCATCAGACTGCGAGCCTTCTTTCCCCGCCGGCGCACGCGCGAGCGCATCCAGCTGTCCGCGTTCCAGTTCGCCGCCACCCGCTTCGCGCCGTAGAGATCCACCGCGGTCTCGCGCCAGGACTTGCCCGCGAGACGTCCGTCAAGCACCGTCAGAAGTTCCCGGTCCGCGGGGTGCGGCGCATCGGGTCCCGGACCGCGCGCCGGGCTTGAGAGTTCCTCCAGCCGCTCGAGCGCATACGCACCTGCGCCGCTTCGGGCCCCCACTCGCCTTCCAGCATCGGCGCCCCGGCCCAGAACGGGGACGCCGGACCGTGCGCCCTGCGCGGATCCTCCCAGGCCAGCAAACCCCACCAAAGCGCCTCCCGGTCAGCCTGCGATTGGATGCGCACCGGAAACGGCGCCGCCTCCGACACCTTCCCCGCGGCGACCGCGGGCCAGGCCGCCCGGTAGACCGGGTTGCGCCGCAAAAACGCCCACGCCCTCGGGCCGCCGTCGGTCGCCATGGTCGATGGGATTCCCTACCCAATGCCGCTCCAGGCGCCGCAACGCCCGCCGGGCCTGCGCGTCGCGTGCCCGTACGTGTGACTCGGCCTGCACTATCGAGCCTCGATCGGGGTTGACCGCCCTGCGGCTCAGCCCCGGTTCGCCGTTGGGCACGCGCCGCGCCTCCCACGCGCTGCTCCCGTCGCGCTCGCCACGCCGGCGGTCTTCAACGACCGCGCGGGGGGTCGGCTACCGAATGGGTCGGCCCGATGAGATCTGAACCGCTCCACGGCAAGAACGCGGTCCGCCAGTGAGGTCTGCCCGGACCGGGCGTTTGCCCATGAGCATGACCCGCTGTGTGCGGCGGCCGGTCCAGCGCCGCCGCTCACGTGCGAAATCGGCTTGACGAGCCCATGCCGGCCCAGCACGCCAACGCGTGGCGCGACCGACACACCGGTCGTGCCACCCTCCAGGCAAACGTTTCGCGACAGGTGAATCGCCGGGCCCCATTCACACATGGACACCGCATTTCAAGTGGCCGTGCAGGGACGTGCATTGGATGCGCTTTCCCGCCGTTCCTTCCTGCCAGTTGGTACGGGCAATTTCCGCAGGCGTTCCAGCGTGCTCAACGGCCTGTCCCG
>JAKZVH010000091.1:0-2764 GCA_047516145.1 Gammaproteobacteria bacterium | reverse complement strand
ACCACTGACCGATGCCTATTCCTATACCGCGATCTATCGTGTGCTCGGTCGCGGTTACCAGGCGCTTGGCAGGAGCGAGGAGACGCGCATCGCCTTCGCCCGCGGCAAGGATGACCGGCTCCTGGTGTGGCTCGATCCCCGGCAGGCAATGCGCGATCAATATGTGGTGAGCTATGGTGGGCGCCTGGTGCGAGCCGAGAAGGCGCTGAATGCCGGTCATTATGCTGTTGCCCTCGAGGAACTCGAGGCGCTGCGTTCGGCGCGTCCCGATGACCCGACGGTACTCCGGCACATCGGCACGGCCTACCTGCGGGTCGGACAACGAGCCCGCGCGCGCGACGTGTTGCGCCTGGGGCTCGAACTCGATCCGCATGACTATCATCTCAACCTCTTCATGGCCGGACTGTATCGAGAGGCGGGACTGACAGACCGGGCCCTCGAGTATATGCAGCGGGCGATCGATGCGGTGCCGATACGGGGCCGCGCACACTATCTGCTGGCCACCATCCTGATGGATCAGGGACGGCTCGACGACGCCCGCGTGGCCATCGGCACGGCGCTGCAGTACGGCGTCAACCACCCGGAACAGGTGCTGTATACCGCGGGTATGCTGGAGGTCACGCAGCAGGACTGGGACGCGGCGGCGGCGAGGTTTGAGCAGGCGGTCAGCCTCGATGCCGCGTTTGCGGGCGGCTACCTGGCGCTGGCACGGACCCGTGCCGAGCAGGGTCGTTTCGACGAGGCGCGGGCGGCGCTCGTGTGGGCGGAAAAGCTTACCGCCAGTCCTGAGGAACTGGCGGCCGCGCGCCGGCATGTGAAGGATCTGGAAACCACTGCTGGAGCTGCGCGATGAAGCAGCGCCGCACATCCTGCTTCCGGTCAGGCGTACTGACCCTGGCACTGATTGTGATATCGGCGGATCATGCCGCGACCGATGACGACATCTGGTTCGAAGAGCGTGCCGCGGCGTCGGGCATCAGTTTCCGGCACATGTCCGGGCATGCGCAGCGACACCTGATGCCGGAAATCATGGGCGGCGGCGTTGCGCTGGCGGACGTGGACGGTGACGGCGATCTTGACGTGTACCTGGTGCAGGGCGGTTCACTCGAGGCAACCAACAAGCAGGCTGAAGCGGCCAACCAACTGTATCTCAACCGGGGCGACGGGCGTTTCGATGTAGCGCCGGCGGCGCATGGGGCTGCCGACACGGGTTATGGCATGGGCGTCGCCGCGGGGGATTACGACAACGACGGCGACGTCGATCTTTACGTCACCAATGTCGGGTCGAACGTGCTGCTGCGTAACGATGGCCGGGGCCACTTCGAAGATGTGTCTGCGCAGGCGGGGGTCGATCATCCCGGCTGGGGCACGGCGGCGGCGTTCCACGACCTGGACGCGGACGGCGATCTGGACCTGTTCCTGGTCAACTACATTACCTGGAGCGTCGACGTCGACATGGACTGTTACGATCGGGGCGTTCTCATCTACTGTCCGCCCAACGATTTCAAGGCGCCGGCGGCGGATCGGCTGTTTCGCAACAACGGTGACGGCACGTTCACGGACGTGAGTTTGGCGACCGGCATGAACTTCGTACTCGGTAACGGCCTCGGCGCAATCGGCGCCGATTTCGATCAGGATGGGCGCCTGGACCTGTTCGTTGCCAACGACCTGATGTCCAACCACCTGTGGCTCAATCAGGGCGGTCTGCGCTTTACCGAGCAGGCCATGGAAAAGGGGGTTGCGGTGGACGAGCATGGTGATGTCAAGGCGGGCATGGGGGTGGCCGCCGGTGACGTCGATGACGACGGCCGGATCGATTTGCTGGTGGTAAACCTGGAGACGCAGACGGACTCCTTTTTTCGCAACGAGGGTGCCTACTTCAGCGATGCCACGCGGGAGGCGCAGCTGAGTGCGGACTCGCGAAAGCACACGCGCTTCGGCGTGGCACTGGCGGATTTCGACAACGACGGACGCCTGGACATCTACGAGGCGAACGGCCGCATCGTGCACAGCGAGGGGCGCACCGATGATGTCTTCGCTGAACCGAACGTCCTGTTCCGCGGCCTGCCTGGCGGGCGTTTTACCCAGGTGAGGCCCATCGGCGGCACCAGGGCTGCACTTGTGCACACCAGTCGCGGCGTTGCGGTGGGTGATGTCGATGACGACGGCGGCCTGGATCTCATTGTGGTCAACCGCGACGCGTCGATCTACCTGCTCAGGAACCGGGTGCCTGATCGCGGCAACTGGGTGCGCTTCCGCGTACTGACGCGGGCCGGCCGCGACGCCCATGGCGCGACCGTTAAGGCCACGATCGGCGACCGGCGGGTGCTGCGCAGCGTGCAGCCGGACGGTAGTTATCTGGCATCGAGTGATCCACGCGTGCACTTTGGCCTCGGCAGCGAGTCACGGGCGCGCGCCGTCACAGTCCGCTGGCCCGATGGTGCAACCGAGTCCTTTGGCGACTTCGAGGCAGGTCAGGTCGCTGAACTGCATCGCGGGCGCGATTCACTTCCACAGTAAACGGCCCACGGATACCTGGGACGCGGAAGCGATGGCGGAATTTACCGATCAGGTCACCCAGCGCTACAACCCTGACCTTGGAGACGGAGAGTGGTACCTGTTTGACGAGCCCATGCCGTCGCTCAGTAAATGTGGCAATCCTGTGGTGTTCGGTGTTATTGGCACGGCTGAGGACATGAACGGTTACATCCTTTGCTTTGGTCAGGATTTACTGTCGAAATCTTAGTGGAACTGAGCCCTGTCT
>JAKZVH010000090.1:0-4473 GCA_047516145.1 Gammaproteobacteria bacterium | reverse complement strand
CGCGACTGCTGCTCCGCCTTGGCCCGGTCCACCCGCCGCCGAACCGTCTTCTCGTCTTGCACCGCAACCGCCTCCTCGCCTTCGGCGAGCAGCCGCACGGCCAACTCGCGGCCTTTGTGCAGCACCGTCACCGAACCGTCGCAGGCCTTGCACACCGTCACCGCCGCGCGTAGCAATAATTCAAGGGGCTGTGGGAGGCACAGAGCAGACTGGAACTCAATTCGGATTCCTTTTCTCGCCAACCGACAACGGTCCACGGGGCAACAGATCGGTACGGGCCAGACTACAATAATATCGGTTCAACCCAGTGGAACGACTATTCGATGAAATTCGGTTCAATCGGTATGGACGGTCGCGAGACCGTGATCGTTCAGGCCGGAGATCACGGCGCCGTGACACTGGACGCATTGTATTTCCACGCCGGTCTGGGTGACGTCCCCGGTTCCATCCAAGTGCTGATCGCGGGCGGGCCCGCCGAATTGGACCGGGTGCGTAAGGCGATGCGCGGCGTGCCCTTCTCGCGATCGCCACGGCTCGACACCACCGCTGTGGATTGGCTGCCGGTGCAACCGCACGCCAGCAAGATATTCGGCGTCGCTTTCAACAACCGGGCGCTGATGCGCACGGCCCACAAGGATCCGGGCGTACCCAATTTCTTTGTCAAGCCGCCTTCCTCGCTGGCCGGGCACGGCAAGGCGATCGAAGTGCGCGACTACTATGGAGCGACCATTCCAGAGTGCGAACTGGCCGCGGTAATCGGACGACGCGCCAGGGACGTCTCCCCGGGGGACGCACTCGACCACGTATTCGGGTACACGATCATGAATGACGTCACGTCTCACGAGATGAAATTCGGAATGGACAGTGTCGCGGTGACCCGCCCGCCCGAAATCTGGTCCCCCAACATGTCGGCGTGGCGAAACACCCATGGAGAGGACGACCGCGATCTCTACTTCGTCTACCACGCCCGCTCCAAGGGCGCAGATACATTCGGACCGTGCGGTCCTTGGCTCACCACGGCGGATGAAGTGCCGAACCCGAATTCGCTCGAGATCAGGGCGTAGATCGACGGAGAGGAATTCGCAGTGGACAATTCCTCCAGCTACCGGTTCACGATCCAGGAAGTGATCGCCGAGGCGAGCCGCTGCTTTACTTTGGAACCGGGAGACCTGTTCAGCTTCGGTACCACGGCCAGGGGCGTGGGACGGTTTCCCCACGCGCACCGCCACGTGGATATCTCCAAACGCACCGGTACGATCGAGATCGAGATCGAGGGGCTGGGCCGGCTGGCCAATCACGTCGTGCATACCCGGTACGCGCGATGAGGGGTTTCCGACTTCCTCCGGCCACGCTGTCCGACGCGCTGATGCTGATCAACGCCGACAGACTCCGGCCCATGCTGGCGTTGGTGGGCGTCCCGAAACCCCTTCCAACCCGCAAGGCGGAGATGGTCCGGGCCATCGCCACCCGCCTTTCCGGCGGCCGACTGCGCGAGACATGGGACCGCCTTGATGAGCACCAGCAACTGGCGGTGCGGGAAACCCTGCACAGCCCGGAGGGCGTTTTCGACCCGGCCCGGTTCCGGGCCCGTTACGGTAGGCTCCCCGCCGGCTACAAGGACACCGGCTATCGAAAGTCCTCGCTGCTGCGGTTTTTCCTCTACCCCGTGGACCGCTATGTGGACCGGCCGGCGGTAATCCCGGCGGATCTGGGCAAACGCCTCCGGGAGTTCGTACCGGAACCGCCCGAGGCGATGCTTGCTGCGGCCGATGAGTTGCCCGAGACCGTCGAGCAGCGGCTGCGCGGTTACGCGCCGAAAGGGAACGAAAAATTCCGCTCCGTGACGCTCATTCGGCGCGACATGGAAAGGGCCTCGGCATACGACCTGCTCGCCGTGCTGCGGCTGGTCGACCGGGGCCGGATCGCGGTCAGCGCCAAGACCCGGCGCGCATCGGCCGTCGCAATGCGACGCATCGCCGAAGTGCTCACGGGGGGCGACTTTTTCGATCCCACCGAGAAGAAGAAACATAGCTGGAGCCAGGTGGCCGGGCCGATCCGGTCGTTCGCCTGGCCGCTGCTGCTGCAGGCCGCCCGGTTGGCGGTACCGCACGGTACGAAGCTGGCGTTGACCCGAGCGGGCCGCGCCGCCCTGGGCGAGCCTCCAGCGAACGCATTGTACCGCCTGTGGCAACGGTGGATGAATAACTCCCTTCTCGACGAATTCAGCCGCATCGACGTCATCAAGGGACAGCACCGGGGCAAGGGCAAACGCAGCATGACGGCGACGGCGGACCGCCGGGTCGCCGTCGGGGATGCGCTGGGCGAATGCCCGGTGGGCCGCTGGGTCCGGCTCGAAGAGTTCTCGCACTTCATGTACGTGACGCCGTTCGATTTCAGCGTCACGCACGACCCATGGCGCCTGTACATCGGCGAAAGCCAGTACGGGAGCCTCGGCTACGCGGGCCATCACCACTGGGAAATCGTCCAGGGACGCTATGTCATGTGCCTGTTGTTCGAGTACGCCGCCACCCTCGGCTTGATCGACGTGGCTTATACGCACCCGGACGGCGCGCGGCACGACTTCGCCGGCAACTGGGGTACGGACGACCTTGCATTTCTGAGCCGCTACGACGGCTTGCAGTACTTCCGGATCAATCCGCTCGGCGCCTGGTGCCTGGGCATTGCCGACGAATACGTTCCGGCCGCGCCGCCGCCCTCCGCCTCCTTGACCGTATACCCCGATCTTCGCCTGCAATGGGAGGAGCCAATTTCGGCCGATGAACGGCTGCTGCTGGAAATGTGGGCCACTGCGGAGACCGGCGGGATCTGGCGCCTGGACCAGGAGAAGGCGTTCTCAGCCATTGAGGGCGGCCACGATGTGGATGCGCTGCGCAAGTTCCTCGCCGCCCGCGACGACCAGCCGCTGCCGGAGACGGTCGAGGGTTTCCTGCGCAAAACAGAACGCGACGCGCGGGCGCTCTCGCAGGTCGGTTCAGCGCTCTTGATCGAATGCGCGAGCGCGGAAATCGCCGACCGGATAGCGGCCGACAAACGGACCGCGCGGTTATGCTTGCGCGCCGGCGAACGCCACCTGGCGGTGTACGCGGCGAAGGCGAATGCCTTCCGGCGCGCGATTCACGCGCTGGGGTATGGCATGCCGCACGGCCAGCGAGCTAGCGCGGCTGACGGGCGAGACGATGACCGGCGCCGTGACCGTCGCCTTGCGCGAACGGCTTGAGCGCGAGCATCGCGCCCGCGGCGCCGAACGGTCGAAATGCTAGACTGTGTTTCATGGCCATTCGCGTCCTACGGCGTCCCATCGATGAGCCGCCCTTGCGGTCGGCGGCCGACTTTTCCGATCGGGAAGCACCGCTGGAGCTGTCGGCGGAACCGGCCAGGAACACCGGGCAAAACGCCCGGGCCGTGCGAGCGCGCATCGCAACCAGCGCCCGCGGGTGGGTGCGGCTGCCCACCGCCGACGAGTTCCATGGCGCGCTACGGGCGGAACGCCCGACGGACCGTCAATTCGCCATCGTCGCCCTGTGGGCTCAGGAGGCCGGTCCGCGGGAAATGCTCATGGCGTGGGTGCAACGCGCCTATTGCTGGCGAACCCTGGTCGAGGCCCTGCATCGGAATGGATTGACCCGGCGCGGGAAGCTGAACGCCTATCTCAACTGGTTCGCCGAGTCGTAGCGTGGCGGTGGAGAAGCTCGATTTGCCGGCGCCCGGCGCAGCCGTCTGGCGCCGGACGAAGCCGATCCTGGACGAACTGGCGGCTCGGTGGCCCGAGATTCCCAATCTCCTCTCGTTTGGCGGCGGTACCATGCTCGCTGCCCGCTGGAGGCACCGAGAAAGCGCCGACATCGACATCTTGGCTGCGCGGGGCAGCGGTCTGCGCAGATCGCTGGAGGGTCGCCAAGCGAACTGGTTCATCGTCGCCTGCGAAGCGGCGGGCGGGCTTCAAATCGAATATCTGCCCGCGACGGCCACCATCACCGTCAGTTTTCCCGAAGGCCAATGGGACCTCAGCGAGCTTGATCCCCCCCTACCGGGCATGGAGGCGCTGGCCGAGGTGGACGGCACGCCGATTCAAGTATTGTCGAACAGCCAGATCCTGGCTGGAAAACTGTTGCATCGCGCTTTTGAAGCGGTGCCGCGCGATTTGTTCGACCTGGCCGTCGCCGCCACGCTCGATCGGCCGGCCCTGGACCAAGCCATGGCGGCATGCCCTCCGGGAGATGTCGAAGCGCTCATCCACGAATTGCGGTGCATGGCCAGGGCCTATCGGCGGCAGGCGCCCAGCGCCATCAAGGTAACGGATCCCCAATGGACGCCCATGCTCCGCGAAGCGCCGGACATTGTTGCCGCCGCCTTGGAAAGCGTCTCCAGCGATGGTAATCCTTGATGCCGGGCCGCGCGAAACGAGCGTGTTGCGGACATGTGGGTCAGGTTACGCTGGACGCTGGCCGATTC
>JAKZVH010000089.1:0-2825 GCA_047516145.1 Gammaproteobacteria bacterium | reverse complement strand
CGGGCATGGAAGGCCCTGATCAGCGCAACCGACACACCGGCCAACGACAACATCAGTCCACGTGCAGCAGCCATGGCAATCGCTGCCTGAACTCAACGAACCAAGCCGCAGACATCACTGCCATGCGAGACTCGCACCCATGCTAAACCATCGCCCGACACGAAAAGGATGAGGATATGGTACAGCTTCGCAACGGTAACGGTCAGGCAAGCTGGCCCACGGCGGACCTGACGCGGGTTCCCTATAGCGTCTATCTCGACGACGACGTCTTTGCCGCGGAGATGGAAAAAATCTTCCACGGCCCGACCTGGAACTATCTGGGGCTGGAGGCGGAGATCCCCGAGCCCGGCGATTTCGTCACCACCTCGCTCGGTACCACCCCGATCGTGCTCAACCGTTCGCGGGACGGCAGCGTGCATGCCTTCGTCAACCGCTGCGCCCATCGCGGCGCCACGGTGGTGCGCGAGCCGCGCGGCAACACCAAGGTCCATACCTGCATCTATCACCAGTGGTCGTATAACCACGAGGGCGGGCTGGTCGGCGTGCCCTACCGCAACGGCGTCCACGGCAATGGCGGATTCCCGAGCGACTTCGACGCCGCCCAGCATTGTCTGGAAACGCTCAGGCTGGAGGTCTTCCACGGCATCGTCTTTGGCACGTTCGGCACCGATACGCCGCCGTTGCACGACTACATGGGAACGCCGGTACGCGAGCGGATCGAGGACCTATGCGCGCGCCCGATCAAGGTCACCGGGTACCAACGCCAGATCGTCCAGGGCAACTGGAAGCTCTATATGGAGAACGTGAAGGACTGCTACCACGGCTCGCTCCTTCACGCCTTCAATTCGTGCTTCGGGATGTTCCGCTCGACCCAGCGCGGCTCCGCGGTGATGGGCGAGAACCCGTTCCATTCGGTGCTGACGACCTACGGCATGACCGAGGAGGAGATGGGCGACACCTTCCACAACGTCGCCACCCACAAGTCCAAGTTCCAGCTCAAGGACCCCTCGGTGGTCGACGTCTTCCGCGAGCACAAGGACGGGATGGTGACCACCATATTGTCGATGTTCCCCAACTTCGTGCTCGCCCAGATCGCCAACCACCTGGGATTTCGCCACATTCGCCCCAAGGGCCCGAATGAGTTCGAGCTGGTGTGGATCAATTTCGAATACTAGGACGACGAGCCTTGGCAGTCCCAGGTGCGCCGCAAGCAGGGCAACCTGCTGGGCCCGGCGGGGTATCTCGCGATGGAGGATGCCGAGGTGCTGGAGCAGGCCCAGCGGGCCATGCGCGGCGATCGCGGCCGTGGCCATGCCTTCATCGAGCTCGGCGGGCGGACCTTCGAGGATCAGGATCACCTGGTCACCGAGGTGCCGATCCGTGGCTTCTGGAAGGGCTATTGCGGGGTCATGGACATCTCCGTAGGCGAGGGTGGGCCCGTAGGCCCGGGCGGGCAGGTCGCGGCCGAATGACCCCGCAATGACCGTAACGGCCGAGATCACCCAACGGATCGTCGAGCTCAACTACCACTACGCCCAGGCGCTGGACGACCGGCGGCTCGACGATTGGCCGGAGTTCTTCGTCGACGAGTGCTTGTATGCCATCCACCCTCGCGAGAACCGCGATCGCGGGCTGGAAGGCGTTTGGATCTATTGCGACAGCAAGGCGATGATGGAAGACCGCGTGCTGTCGATCAAGGAGGTCAACCTCTACAACATCCATTACGACCGCCACTCGATCAGCAACCTATTGGTCGAAGACGACGGCGCGGGCGTCTATTCGGCGCGCTCGAACTACATGGTCGTCCAGACCAACGTCGAAGGCCGCAGCGCGATCTTCAGCGTCGGCGAATACCGCGACAAGGTGGTCCTGGTCGACGGCGAGCCCAAGTTCCGCGAGAAGATCGTCATCCCCGATACCTTCGCGGTCGCCCCGCTACTGGCGATCCCGCTTTAGCGGTACTGTCGTGTTCTCTGCGTGATCGCTCGGCTCTAGGGAAGATTGGGTGAGGGATGCGGGACGACTGGCGCGATGCCGCGATCGGCGGGGATAGCCGGGCCATCCAACGCCTGCTTACGGAAGGCGTCGATATCGATTGCCGAGACCGGTTCGGACAAACTGCATTGATGTTGGCCGCGTTGCATGGCCGCGATGAGGCGGTCTGCGTTCTTTTGGAAAGCGGGGTCGAAAAAGACGTGACCGCCAAGTTCGGCCTTAGCGCCCTGATGCTCGCGGTGATAAACCGCCACACCGGGATCGCCGAACGCCTCGTCGATGCCGGCGCCAACCCCCGGTTGCGCGGCAGCGGCGCGCCGGGCTTTGCCGGCCAGACGGCTCTGCAGTTGGCGGAATATGGCGGCCTGAGCGACCTTGCCGCTTACATCGCGCGGGTCGGGCATTGATTTCGCTATAGGTTGGGTAAGAGTCTTTCCCCAAGTTGCCGGGCGGCAAGTTTACGCCGGCAACCGCAAACCGGAATCAATGTCGGGCTCGCAGACCAGTCCCATTATCATGGTGTTGATCACCCTTGCCGCGGCCGTCACTTTGCTGGCCTGGGTGTTGTCGTCGCGTACCAGCCGGTGGAACCGCGCGTTGATCGCCCACCTGCAGAAAACCCGCGCAACGGAATGGCGCTCCGTCCCGTGCCTCACGCGCACCGTCAACCCTCAAGGGGTCGTCGAAAGATTTCGCCGACCAGGGCAGTCTGTCGATCCCGAATTCACCATTCTTTATCAGGCCTGTAGAAGGACGGCACGTGCCGAGACCGCTTGCATTACCGTTGCTGCGGCAAACATCGCCGCCACGGTAATCGGGACCAATTACTG
>JAKZVH010000088.1:0-2769 GCA_047516145.1 Gammaproteobacteria bacterium | reverse complement strand
GCGGGTTTCTGGCGACCCTCGCACTGTTCTGGTTGGGGGCGGGCCGTAGTCAGGGGAGAATGTCATGGAGCCCAGTGAGGACGTCAATGGCGAGTAACGTGATTGAGTCGCTTGATGCGCTGAGCGCGCTTCAAGGCAAGGTACTAGGCGTTAGCGACTGGATCGAGGTGAGCCAGTCGCGCATCGGCGGGTTCGCCGAGGTGACCGGCGACGAGCAGTGGATTCACGTGGACCCGGAGCGGGCCGGGCGCGAATCGCCCTACCGAACCACGATCGCCCATGGATTTCTGACGCTGTCGCTGATCTCGCTGATGCGGACCCAGGCCGTGAACTGGGAAGCCTGCTTTGGGCGGCTGATCAACTATGGCTTGAATCGCGTTCGGTTTCCGGCCCCGGTACCGGCCGGGGCGAAGATACGCGGCCGGTTCCGGCTCGTGGAGGTGAGCGATATCGCGGGAGGAGTGCAACTCGTGCTGGAGGTGACCATCGAGCGGGAAGGTGGCGAGAAACCGTGCCTGGTCGCCGAGTGGATCTTGCGGGGCTATCGCTAGAGGACCGGCATCGGTTGGAACCGCCGAGGCACGGGGATATCGCCCCCGATGGATGGTAAACCGGCAGCTACTTCGCTATAGCTTGCTTCGCTATGCTTGCTGGGCAAGTCCCAAGACATCGACTAAGCAGCAACAACACCAAGCAACAAGGACACCGAACAACAAAGATATCTAAGTGCATCCGTGTGCGCCGGCGGGGCCAGCGTTGCATTTCACGCTCATCCCCTCGGCAACGCACACCAAGGAGACGCGACATGAAACCTGAACGTGATTCCACTTTTCCCCGGCGCGACCTGCTCTCGGGTCTCGGCGCGATGGCCGCCGCACAGGCGCTGCTCTCCGATACGCTGAGCGCACAGTCGAATCCAGCGGCGAACGTCGAGGATCGGGCGTCGAACATTAAGATCACCACGCTCACCGCTACGCCAGCCAACCCGAAGGTGATCGTCAAGATCGAGACGAATTACGGCATTACCGGCTGGGGCGAGATCAGCAATGTGATTCCGAACGTGGCCCAGGCGCTGGCGCATCGGATGTTCGAGCTGCTCGACGGCCAGAATCCGACCCGCATCGAACACCTCTGGCAGCTCATGTACCGCTCGCACCGCAACCTGCGCGGCGGGCCGTTCATGGTGCACACGATCTCGGCGATCGACATGGCGCTATGGGACATCGCGGGCAAGCTTTGGGGTGTGCCGGTCTATCGGCTGCTTGGGGGACCGACGCGCGAGCGCATCCGCGTGTATCACACGGCCAAGGCGAGCAAGATCAGCAGCGGCGGTCCGCAGCCGTTTTCCGGCACGCCGGCCGAGATCAATCGCATTGTCGACAAAGTGAAGCAAGCGCGCGAGCGCGTGGGCGAGGATGGCGCGGTGATGTTCGATGTCCACTGCAATATGCCGCCGCCGATGCTGATTCAGTTCGCCTCGGCGATTGAGGCCTATAACGTGATGTGGCTTGAAGAGGTGGCGGTGTACGGCAATATCGAGATTTTCAAGCGCCTCAAGCAGCAGATCCGCATCCCGATCGCGACGGGTGAGAAGGACCGCACGATTTGGGGCGTGATTCCGTACTTGATCAACAATTGCATCGACATTCTGCAGCCCGATTGCGGTTTCGTGGGCGGCATCAGCCAGATGAAGAAGATCGCGGCGCTGGCCGAGACCTTCTATGTTCCGCTGGCTCCGCATTGCACGATGACGCCGCTCGGGATGACGGCGAGTCTGCATGTGGCGGCGTCGATTCCGTTGTTGCTGATTCACGAAGGCTACTCGCCCGACAAACGATTGCCGGGGCTGGCTCACCGGAGCTGGACGCTCGATGACGACGGGTACGTATCGTTGCCGGAGGGGCCGGGCCTGGGAGTGGAGATCGATGAGGTGAGGCTGGCGGAGCTATCCAAGGAGCGCAAGTTCACCTGGCCGAGCCATAGCTATCCAGACGGTTCGGTGGCGGATTACTAGGGACCCCCTGGGAGAGACCACTGGAGCCGGAGGGAGAGGACCGGGGCCGGGGTCCCGCGAGGCTGCGTTTGCCGGGCGGTGAGGGCTCGGGGCGCGGCACGGAATCGCGGCACGGGGCCGAATCCAGCCGATGACCAGCCCTCGGCTCCGGTGCCATGAGCGCCCCCGGCGCCGTGATCTGCTCTGGTACCATGATCTGCTCCTATGACTACTGCCGACCAGAGCGACCAGCGGAAAGGCGCGGCCCGTTATCTTCCTGAGTGGGACAGCGGCGAACTCCCGCCCGCACCCCCGGCCGGTCTGCGCCATTGGACGGCGCTGATCGGCCCCGGACTGCTGATGGTGGGGGGGACGATTGGCGGCGGCGAGTGGCTGTTCGGCCCGATTGTCACCGCCCGCTACGGCGGGTCGATCATGTGGATCGCGACGGTCAGCATCGCCTTTCAGATCATCTACAACCTGGCGGTGATGCGCTATGCGCTCTACACGGGCGAGCCGATTTTCGTCGGTTTCTTGCGCACCTGGCCCGGTCCGAAGTTTTGGATCGTCTTCTATCTCATCGCCGACCTGGGCTACATCTGGCCCTACGTCGCCTCCAACGCCGCCGTGCCGGTCGCGGCCGCGTGGCTGGGCCGTTTGCCGGGTCCGCTCGATGACACGCTGGTGCGAACGCTGGGATATGTCATTTTCCTGTCCGCGTTCGTTCCCCTGATTTTTGGAGGAAAAGTCTACGACTCGGTGGAACGGATCATGGT
>JAKZVH010000087.1:0-3655 GCA_047516145.1 Gammaproteobacteria bacterium | reverse complement strand
CAGTGAAGGCAGCGCGAACTACGGGATCGAGCTGGCGTTTCCCGGGGAGGAGCGACACGCCTACGAGATCGCGACCCTCTATCCTCTGGCCGGCCTGCACCCGGATCTGGCCGAGCGCTACAACCGGTATCTGCAGTTGCGGACGCAACTCGGGTATGCGCGCATCGAGGCGGCGCGGGATTACATGGATGGT
The DNA here is from genome assembly GCA_047516145.1 of Gammaproteobacteria bacterium. Taxonomy (GTDB): domain Bacteria; phylum Pseudomonadota; class Gammaproteobacteria; order Steroidobacterales; family Rariloculaceae; genus UBA6522. The sequence goes on along the minus strand of JAKZVH010000087.1, from coordinate 3,462 downwards.
CGGATCACCCGCGATCAGGCGGTGGATTGGTTGCAGCGCTTCCAGTTGATGTCGGCTGACGAGGCCGAGCAGTCGTTGGACTTCATCGAAACCTACGGCACCTACGTAATCAACTACAGCCTGGGTCAGGACCTGGTACGGGCCTATATCGAGGAAGAGGCCGGTGACGATCAGGCTCGCCGCTGGCAACTGTTCGAACAGCTCCTGTCCGAACCCTTCTCGGTCACTGAGCTCAGCGGCGGCTAACGTAGATCCATGGCGACTGGCGTCGCCTCAGTACACTTCCACCATGCAGCGTGGCGCGACGCGCACGCCGCGGCGGACGTCGCGTAGATTCCAGTCAGCGGGGTCCCGATCCGCCAGTTTCCCCTTGAGGGTGAAGTAGCCGTCGCCCAGGTCATTCTGAGCCATGGCCTGGAACAAACCGCTTTGCATCCCCGCCAGACCGCAGATGTAGAGCAGGTTCCGGGGGTTGGCAAGCACAGGCCCGAATTCATCCATTCGTTCTGCCACCAAGTGGTGAACATACTGTCCGCGGCTGCCGTCAGGGCGCGATTCCCGGCTGATTGCCGTGTGATAGTGAAAGTTCGAATGTTCCGCGGCGAGTTCCGTGAAGAGGTTGTCGTAGATCAGGTCGCTGGAATATGGGGTGCCCATCACCAGGTGAATCTGGCTCGATACCGGCTTGCGCTGGAGAAGCTCCAGCACCATCCCACGAAACGGAGCGATACCCGTTCCGGTGGCCACGAACAGGTAGTCGTGGTTCTCGCGCGCCACGGGCAAGAGGAAACGCTTGCCGTTGGGACCTGTGACCTTGATCGGATCGCCCGGCCGAAGATCGCACATGTAATTGCTGCAGGCGCCCAGGAACAGGCTGTGGTCCTCGGGATCGTCGCCCTTCCGCTGCGGATAGCGCTCGTCGATCGTCCGCTTCGTGGTGGTCGATATGACGCAGCCGGCTCCGTCGTCACCGTCGTTGGGGCTGGCGATGGAGTAGAGACGGACCTTGTGCGGCTTGCCTCTCTCATCCACCCCGGGGGCCAGCACCCCGAACGCCTGCCCCACCTGGCAGCGTCCTTCCAGTGGCGTCCCACTGATATCGATCGCGGTGTGTCTGACGAAACTCGCGGACTTGCCCTTGAGACACGAGTCGTTGGAGACGATCTGGCCGGTTACGGGTTCAGCGACTGTTGCCAAGCTTAGATCCGCGCCTGGAAGCGTGGGAATAAACGGGTCGGCGGTATCGGACATGGAGGGGTCTCTCGGAGGGACGGCGAATTGTACCAGCTAGCCCGCGTTACTCACCAACCCTGGTGCCGCGGGAATAACCGCGCACAGATCGGCGGCCGCAGCCCGAAAACAGGCGAAATATTCGGGCCAAGCCTGTTGTGCGCCGGACGGGTCAGGAGCCGGTCCGGGAGGGTAGCAACTCCTTTGCCCGCAAGAGCAAGATCGCACCCGCGGCGAGAATCAGCGTCGCGAGATAGAATTGGCCCATGAAGCACCCGATGCGTATCGTGTAAATTGATGGCAACCCGCGTATGCTCGCCTCGGCATTTGACCCTTGGGAGATGAATTCGACGTGAACGACTCAAGCGATGCGCGCGCGTCTCGGCGCTGGCCGCAGCAGTCGAGTTACACTCGTGAAGAGCTTCTGTTTTCCGGGACCACCGGCATATTTGGCCCCGGAAACGCCAAGTTGCCCTTGCCCGACATGTTGATGTTCGATCGCATCAAGCAAATCGATGACACGGGTGGGCGATTCAAGCGAGGCGAGGTCGTCGCCGAGTTGGACGTGCGGCCTGACCTGTGGTTTTTCGAATGCCACTTCAACGGGGACCCGGTGATGCCCGGTTGCCTGGGATTGGATGCCATGTGGCAACTGGTTGGATTCTGGCTGGCCTGGACCGGAGCGCCTGGACGAGGCCGGGCCCTGGGGGTGGGCGAAGTCAAGTTCCAGGGGCAGGTATTGCCAACGAGCACGCTGGTTCGCTACCACGTCGAGATCAAGCGGCTGATCCAGCGCAAACTGGTGATGGGGCTGGGTGATGCCACCATGACCGTGGACGGGCGTATGATCTACAAGGCAAGCAATCTGCGCGTAGGGCTGTTTACTTCCACTGAGGGATTCTGATTCGCCAGACGAATTCGGGCAGAATGAGCAGTTGGCCCCGATAGCTCAGCTGGATAGAGCGTCCGCCTCCTAAGCGGAAGGTCGCACGTTCGAATCGTGCTCGGGGCGCCATGTTCCCTTGTTATTTCAAATTGTTACAGCAAATAAGAATCGTTCTTATTTGGGACATAAACGGATTCCGACGCTCTATCGCAGCGGTTTAACCCTTATGGGCTGTTAATCGGCGTGCAATATTGACCCTCTAGCGGGGGAATCGGCGTCCAAAATTGACCCCCCTTAAGTTGAGCGATTTAACTCGCCTCGTGGTAAGGACGCACGAGGCGAAGGGAGATGTTGATAGTGGAGACGATTGCGCGGATACGTCGGGATCATCTGGATCGGGGAGTGCCGATCAGGCAGATCGCCCGTGAGTTGAAGTTGTCGAGGAACACGGTTCGCAAGGCGATCCGGGGGGATGTGGTGGCGTTCGGTTACGAGCGCACGGTGCAGCCGCTGCCGAAGCTGGGTCCCTGGGTTGGTGAGCTGGAACGTGTACTGGAGGCCAACGAGGGCAAGCGCCGTCGCGAGCGAGTGTCGTTGTTGCGGATCTTCGAGGCGTTGCAGGGACAGGGCTACGACGGCGGATACGATGCGGTGCGCCGCTATGCGGCGTCGTGGCGGTGGCGGCGTTCGACGTCGGGTTCGCAAGCGTATGTGCCGTTGATTTTCCATCCCGGCGAGGCCTACCAGTTCGACTGGAGCCACGAGTATGCGGTGGTGCGGGCACGACCACGCGGGTCAAGGCGGCGCACATGCGGTTGTGCCACAGTCGGCTGTTTCTGGTTCAGATTTTTCCCCGGGAAAGCCAGGAGATGGTGTTCGAGGCGCACGAGCGCAGCTTCCGGTTGTTCGGCGGGGTCTGTCGCCGCGGCATCTACGACGACATGAAGACGGCGGTGCAGACGGTATTCGTCGGCAAGGAGCGCGTCTACAACAAGCGTTTTCTTCAGATGTGTTCGCACCACTTGATCGACCCGGTCGCCTGCACGCCCAGGGCCGGTTGGGAGAAGGGTCAGGTGGAGAACCAGGTCCGATACGCGCGCGGGCGGTTTTTCGTGCCGCGCCCGCGCGGGCGCAGCTACGCGGAGATCAACGCGTGGCTTGAGGATCGATGCATCGCCGAGGCGAAGCGGCGCCGCCATCCCACCCTCAAGGACAAGACGGTGTGGGAGGTGTTCGAGGCGGAGCGGCCGTATCCGATGGCCTATCGAGGCCCGTTCGACGGATTCCGTGCGGTCGAGACGGCGGTTTCCAAGACCTGTCTGGTGCGCTTCGACCGTAACCAGTAC
>JAKZVH010000086.1:0-4909 GCA_047516145.1 Gammaproteobacteria bacterium | reverse complement strand
TCAAACGCCGGCGTGCTGACCAGCGCGAGCACGTCGCCCGTGGCCGGCTCGATGGCAACCAGGGCGCCGCGCAACCCCTCCATGGCGCTTTGGGCAGCCGACTGAAGTTGAATGTCCAGACCCACAACCACGTTGTTTCCGGGTATGGGCCAGCGCGTTTCGAGGTTGCCCGGGTACCGGTCGGACGGCGCAACCGCGGCCGCGGGGTCCCCCAGCACCCGTCCCCGTGCGTTGACCACCCGCTGGCGGAATCCCACGGTGCCGTGCAGCACATCCTGATAGCCGCGCTCGACGCCGTTCCGGCCGATGAGCGTGGTGGCCGCGTAGTTGGCGCGGTCGATTCGTTGCATGTCGTCCGGGCTGATGCTGCCCATGTAGCCGATGGAGTGCCCGGTCAACGCGCCGAACGGGTAGTGGCGAATCAAGCCCTCGCGGATGTCGATCCCGTTGAAGCGATGCCGCCGCGCGGAGAACCGCGCCGCCTGGGTTTCGGTCAGATTCGCCAGCATCACGCGCTCGAATCCGCGGTGGGAGTTCACCAGTTCGATCAGACTGTCGCGCTCGGCCGGATCCAGCAGATCCAAAGCCTCAAGCGCCTCGAGCGATGCCTCCAGGTCGGCGACCTCCTCCGGGGTTGCGACCAGTTCCCAGGCTGGCAGGTTTTCCGCCAGGAGTTGCCCGTTGCGATCGAAGATCAATCCTCTCGTGGGAGCCAACGGTTCGATGCGCAGCCGGTTACCCTGGGACAGCTCGGCGAAGACCTGATGGTGGGAAATCTGGATCTGAAAGAGCCGCCAGACGAGCACGCCCGTCAGTGAGACGACGAGAAACGCAGCCAGAACGAGCCTGGAAAGGAACAGCCGTTGTTCCTTCCAGCGATCTCTGATTGGGACTGGATTGTGCATTGCTCAGCCCGGATCCTGCTGGTAGCGGCGCAGACCGCCCAGCGCCCCCACTACGATGGGCCATGCCACCGCGCTGGTCAGGATCGGTGCCCAGGCGATGGCGCCGGGGAGGGTGCGCCTGGCGACGCCATCGATCCAGAACAGCAGAAAGTGGTACAGGACGAGCATCAACAATATCGTCACGGTGACCTGCCAGAGCAGGGCAGCCTGCATGCGCAGGCGCAGTTTCAAGGCGAGATACACGATGGGAAGCAACGCCAGTGCGTGCCGCCCCAGCATCGCGCCAGACAGCATGTCCAGCGCCAACCCCATGGCAAATGCGGTCAGCAGCCCGAAATGCCAGGGCCTCGCGACGGCCCAGAAGATAACCACCAGCGGAACCCAGTCCGGGCGCAACGGCGCCACACTGTCGGCGAGCGGGACGATCGACAACCCCAGGGCCAGCGCGAAGGTTACCGCCGGCAGCAGCCAAAGCCGAATCGAGCCGGTCATTTGACTGCTCCTGCCAGGCCTTCGGTCGCAGCGGTCACCCCGACATCCTCGAGGTTCCATACCAGCATCACATCCCGGCCCCGGTCAAGGCCCGCGGTGGGCACGGCCAGGACGCGGGCAAACGACTGTCCTGGCCGGCGTTGCACGACGCTGACGCGTCCCACCGGGTAGCCCGGGGGAAACACGCCGCCCAGTCCCGAGGATACCAACAGGTCGCCTTCCCCGATATCGGTACTGTTGGTCAGATAGGGCAGGCTGAGAAAGCCGCTGTCGCCCGTGCCCAGGGCAATCGTGCGCAGTCCCGTCCGGTTGACCGAAACGGGAAGTCCGTGGTCGGCGTCGCTGATGAGGACCGCCTGTGACGTGAAGGCATCCACGCGGTCGATCTGGCCGACGACGCCGTCGGCATCCAACAGTGCCTGACCCACGTAGACGCCGTCGCGAATGCCTCGGTTGACGGTAAACCGCTGTCGATAGGGGTCCGGGTCGACGGCAAGTATTTCCGCGACCAGCAATCGGTCCGCGACCCGATTGCTGGAATCCAGCATGGCGCGAAGGCGATTGTTCTCTGCCTCGAGCGCGGCCATGCGCTGCAGGCGCGCGTCGTATTCAAGGCGGTCGCCCCTCAGGCGCGCGTTTTCGTCGAGAAGTGCGTATCGGGTCGCGAAGTGTTCCTGACCCAGCCGCCACATCCGGAACGGTAGATCGACGCCTGCCTGAAGTGGATAGATGACCACCGAGGCGGCTTGACGAAAGCGGGTCAGGTACGTGGACTCGTTGTTATCCAGGAGCATCAGCGCCAGACTCGCCGCCGACAGCAGCACCACCCGCAAGCCCAGAAACGCTGCGGGTTGTCCACTCCCAGTTTCTACTGCCCGCATTTTTCTCCAACCTTGCGGACGCCGGTTCAAGCCGTGGTGCCAGTCCATCCGACTAACTGCCTAGTCTACCGCGAACATCGATGGCCCGTGCTGATCGAGTAGCTCCAGGATCCGTCCGCCACCGCGGGCCACGCAGGTCAGCGGCTCGTCGGCCAGGACTACGGGCAGCCCGGTCTCTTCCATGAGCAGTTTGTCCAGGTCCGTCAGCAACGCTCCGCCGCCCGTGACCACGATTCCGGCCTCGGCGACATCGGCCCCCAGTTCCGGGGGGGTTTGTTCCAGCGCGGTTCGCACCGCACCGACGATTCCCTGGAGCGGTTCCTGCAGCGCCTCGAGAATTTCGTTGCTGTTCAACGAGAACGCCCGGGGAACCCCCTCGGAAAGATTGCGGCCCTTGACGGAGGCTTCCTTCACCTCCTGCCCGGGGTAGGCGGTGCCGATCTCCATCTTGATCCGTTCCGCGGTGGCCTCGCCGATCAGCATGCCGTAGTTGCGCCGCACGTAGTTGATGATGGCCTCGTCGAATCGATCCCCGCCGATGCGCACGGAGGCGGCATAGACGATGCCGTTCAACGACATGACCGCCACTTCCGACGTCCCGCCGCCGATGTCGAGCACCATGGAACCACGCGCCTCGTGCACCGGCAAGCCCGCCCCTATCGCGGCGGCCATAGGCTCCTCCACCAGGACTACCTTGCGCGCCCCGGCGCGTTCGGTGGACTCACGGATGGCGCGCCGTTCCACCTGGGTCGAGCCGTAGGGTACGCAGACCAGGACCCGGGGGCTTGGCCTGAAGTACCGGGAGCCGTGCGCCTTCTTGACGAAGTACTGGAGCATTTTCTCGGTGATGTCGAAGTCGGCGATGACGCCGTCCTTGAGCGGCCGAATGGCGGTCATGTTGCCCGGGGTCCTGCCGAGCATGCTCTTCGCATCCTGCCCCACGGCTTGCAACACGCTGCCTCCGCGGACCTTGTCCTCACGGATCGCGACCACCGACGGCTCGTTGAGAATGACGCCGCGGCCGCGGACGTAGATCAGGGTATTTGCCGTACCGAGATCAATAGACAGGTCGGTCGAGAAAAACCCGAGAAAGCGCTTTAACATTATGTGACAAGGCCGCCACTGGAAACCAATCCGCACTTTATCAACGGGTAGGACAATGGGCAAGGCGAAGTGTATAGTTACGCGCCGATTTTCTGAGTCCCGCGCCGTGTCCCTGAGTCTGAAAGAGGTCGAAAATCTCTGCATATTGTCCCGTCTGGAGGTGACGCCGGCGGAGATCGGGGAGGTCGCTGCCAAGCTTTCGGAAATCGTGGCGCTGGTAGATGCGCTTCAGGCCGTCGATACGAGCGGGGTGGTACCCATGGCCCACCCGCTGGACCGGGCCCAGCGGCTGCGGGAGGATCGCGTCACCGAATCCGATCATCGGGATCGGTACCAGCGCAACGCACAACGGGTTGAACGGGACCTGTACCTCGTACCCAAGGTCATCGAGTAGCTGCCGCCCACGGGCGGCGACAACCGGTTCACAATTCGGTCTGGGAACCCAGGACTGGGATGCACAACGCAACCATCGCCGAACTGGCCGAGGCCCTCCGGTCCCGGCATGTCTCCTCGCGAGAGCTGACCGCACACTTCCTGGCGCGCATCGCGCAACTGGACGGCGATCTCAACGCGTTCATCACCGTGACCGCGGACGCCGCGCTGGAACAGGCCGAGCGGGCGGATGCACGGCTTGCCGCCGGCGAGGCGACGCCGCTCACGGGTATCCCGATCGCTCACAAGGACATTTTCTGTACCGAGGGCGTCCGGACCTCGTGCGGGTCGCGCATTCTGGACAACTTCGTCTCGCCCTACGACGCCACCGTTGTGGCGCGGCTCGAGCGGGCCGGCGCCGTGATGGTGGGCAAGACCAACATGGACGAATTCGCCATGGGGTCTTCCAACGAAACCAGCTTCTACGGACCGGTGAGCAACCCCTGGGACCGGAATCTGGTTCCGGGCGGTTCCTCGGGCGGGTCCGCCGCCGCCGTCGCGGCGCGCCTGGTCGCCGGCGCCACCGGTACCGATACCGGCGGGTCCATACGCCAGCCCGCCGCACTCTGCGGCGTCACCGGCATCAAGCCGACTTACGGCCGGGTATCGCGGTGGGGCATGGTCGCGTTCGCGTCGAGCCTCGATCAGGCCGGCGTCCTGGCCCGCACCGCCGAGGACGCCGCGCTGATGCTGCAGGCGATGTCCGGTGCCGACCACCGGGATTCCACCGCGTTGGCCGATCCGGTCCCCGACTACGCGGCGGCGCTGGCAGAGCCCTGGGAGAATGTCACCATCGGCGTCGCGGACAATTTCTTCGATGACGGCCTCGACCCGGACAACGCGCAACGGGTGCGCGATGCGCTGGCGGTGTACGAGACGCTGGGCGCCACGATCAAGGACATTCACCTTGAGAACATCGGGCTTTCCGTGCCGGTCTACTACGTCGTCGCGCCCGCCGAAGCATCGTCCAACCTGTCGCGCTTCGATGGCGTGCGCTTCGGCCACCGCGCGGAGGGCGCGAAGGACCTGGAGGAGTTCTACATGCGCACCCGCGGCGAGGGGTTCGGGCCGGAGGTCAAGCGGCGCATCCTGACC
>JAKZVH010000085.1:0-5579 GCA_047516145.1 Gammaproteobacteria bacterium | reverse complement strand
AATGAGCGCCAGCGGGACTGTCTCAATAAAATTTCCGTGTTGGCGGGTCGCTCGTGCAAGATCCATGTCGTCGCCATGGAGGATCGACACACCGGTGCGGACGCGCATACGGGCAACCCGGACCATCAGTGTGAGCCCGACCGCCGTCAGCAACGCGGCATAAAGTCCAGTTATCGGCACAGGCATCGTTATGTCGCCTCCCAAGTTCGCGAACAATCAACAACCCGCGCTACCGACACCCTCTCGGCCTTGTCCGGGGTGAGCCGTGGCCGGGGCGAGGGATACGTTCCCCCGCCTTCGGCTTGCGTTGTTCGTTTCGCGGCTGATCGTGCCCGTTGACGCGATCGGGCGGGCCCGCTCCGACACCGGCCGCGGCACACCCCCGAAATGCGTGGCCCACCCACTGGAGGCCTCATGAAACTGTTGACCGAATCGCAACGCGAGCAGCTGCTCGCCAATGGCAGAAACCGCGACCGGGATCACTGCGCTGTGGTGAAATTCTTCAACCCGTGCGGGGCCGCGACGTGGCTTTTCTCCGAGCTTTCCGAGGACGGCGATACCTTATTCGGCCTGGACGATCTCGGCTTCGGTACACCCGAGCTTGGCTACTCAAGCTTGCTTGAAATTGCCTCCGTCCGCCTGCCCTTCGGCCTCGGCATCGAGCGGGACCCGCATTTCAGGCCGGCCCATCCGCTGTCGGTTTACGCCAGGGCCGCGCGAGCCGCCGTAGCGACACGGCCCACGCCTGACGGCGACCCGATCCCGATTTGCCCCAACGAGGGCGGCGGGCGGCCCGGAGGGGGCGGGTCCCGGGGGCCGGTGCGGGTTATCCAGTCCGGGTTGAAGCGGACGTTCAGGCCGTCGCTCGCGAGGGTCTTTCGGGACGGGTCCGGCAGCAGCGGCAGGCGCAGCGCCAGGCTCCCGAAAAAGGGCTGCTCGCGGAGCAATGCCGTGACGCAGTCGCTCAGCCGGCGGGTGGATTCGGTGTCGGTGCGGTGGGCCCCCTGCAGGAGGCGATCCCCCGACGGGCGATCGTGCGGCGCGCAGCGCCCCTGCGGGAAGCCGCGACGATGCCGGCCAGGCGCCATTGTCGGCACTGGACATCGCCGCCGAGGAACAGGCCTGGGACGAGGCCATGCACCAGGCCGCAAGCGTCGCCCGCGCCCAGGGCAAGGTGCCCGGGGCGGTGGAGGCCACCGTTCGTAACGCCCATCGAAGCCGGCTCGACTGGCGCTCGCTGCTGCGCCGCTATCTCCTCGGCACCGCCGCGAAGGACTACAGCTGGAGCGTTCCGAACCGCCGGATCATCGACTCGGACCTGTACCTGCCGTCGGTCCGCTCCGAAGGCATGGACGCGATTGCACTCATCATCGACACGTCGGGCTCGCTGCCGCTACACACGCTGGAGGCGTTCTGGAGCGAGATCCGCGAAATTGCCGACGAACTCGAGCCCGAGCGCATTGTCCTGCTTCAGGTCGACACGGCCCTGCGCAAGGCGGACGAGTATTCGCCCGGCGAACTGCCGGAACAGCTTTCCCTGAAAGGCCGCGGCGGTACCGACTTCCGGCCCGGATTCCGGTGGCTCGACGAGCAGGGAATCCGTCCCGCCTGTTGCCTGTACTTCACCGACATGGAGTGCAACCGCTATCCCGACGCCGAGCCCGATTTTCCGGTGCTCTGGGTCATTTATTCGACGCCCCCTTCGGACTGGAACCGCGAACCCTGGGGCGAGCGCATCGACCTCGGCTAGCGCGGTGCAAACCGTTTGCACGGCGCAAGCCGCTAGCACCGGGCCAGCGCTTGCCGCAGGCCCATTTATACCCATGACCGTCCGCTTTCCCCGCTAGCGAATATCCGCCCCGCGCCAGCGGCGCCGGCAGGAGGCGCGCCCGCTTCGCCGGGCCGGACCCGGAGCGTCGGGGAGCGGGTTATTTCGTTCTCGACGCGCCGGCCCGCTCCCCATCCATTCACCTGAAGGAGTTTATCGATGCTCGATGCGCCGTCACAGCACGTGTCCCCGCGCCCGAATCCGCCGATTCCCCAACCTGCGGCGCACAGCGGAAAACCCGCCCGCAGGGCCCGTCCGCCATGCTCGCGATGCTCGAACGCCTGGCGGCGCTGGAACCGTCCCACACGCGCCGCTCCGAGGAACAGGTCCGCCTGCAGCAATTCTCCACGCCCCTGCCGCTCGCCTATGCGGCGCTACAGGCCGCCACGATCCGCCCCGGCGACCGGGTACTCGAGCCCTCGGCAGGCACCGGCATCCTCGCCGTCATGGCCCACTGTTCGCTCGGCGCAGCCGCCAGCCAGAGGCTCTACCTCATCCTCGCCGCCTCGATCCCGGCGCACCGGCGCGGCAGCACCTCGCCAAACGCGTTGGCGATGCGTGCGCCGCTTGGTATTCTCGCTCCGTGCAGAACGACGCCGATCCCTATACCGCTCTCTCCCCCGTCGCCCAACTGGCCGCGCAGGCGTTCGGCGTGGTCGCGCCGCACGCGGTGGATGCGCGGCGCATGAGTCAAATTCTGTTCCGGGCCTGCGCCGAGCTGCCGGAGCAGCAACTGACCCACGCGCTCGTCGAGCGATGCAACCGCGAGATCGTCGATGCCGGAATCGGTCTGCGGGCGCGCATCGGCGACATCCATGCAGCGCCCGCCTGGGCGTTGGCGCTGACGCGCAAGGCTCATGCGCAAGGCCGGATCCAGCCGATATTGGCGGCGTTTCGAGCGACCAGTCCGGGCGATTGGGCCGACCGTTTCCGCCGCGAGATGCGGCTGCGCTGCGCGGTGGTCGCCGGCGACACAGCCCAGGTCAACCGGCTGGCCGGCGAAAAAGAACGCCGCATCGATAACTGGGAATTTCTTGCCGAACCGTTTGCGGAGGATCTGCTTGCCACCTTGCCGGAACGATTGATCGACTCCGCCCTGATGGCCTGCACGCAGCACGTCATCGATACGGCCGCGCCGCCCGAGCCGGTCATCGCAGCTTGCGGGCGGCTGAGTTCCGCACCCGAGGTACATGCCGCCGACGTCGCCTTCATTCGCATTCTCCAGGGACGCTTCCGGGAAGCGGAAGGCGTATTCGCGGCGCTGCCCCCGGCGGCGCGGGAGGCAAAGCCCGCGACGACCGGACTGGCGGCAACGCGCGCGTTGATCGCGACATTGCGCGGCGATGACCTCGGCGCGCGCGGCCATATCGATGCCGCGGTCGCCGCCGAGAAGTCCGGCACGCGCAAGCGTTACGTGTTTCCGGACTTGCCCGCGTTCGCGGTGTCGCTACTGACCCTGGTACGGATCGATTCGCCGGGGTCTCTGGACCTGCTCGAACAGTTGCGGCGCGCCGCCGAGCGCCGGGCCATCCACTGCGGCATCCTGTTGAGATTCGTGACTGACGCGGAGCACATCCGGCACGGGCATGGCAGCCACGGTCGAACCCCGATCCAGCCGTGTTTGGTGTTTTTGCTGGACAGTCTTGCCTGCTGCTGGCAAGGCGACTTTGGCGCCGGCAATGGCACGGAGTGGCGATCGCGGATGCTCGCCTACCGGAACCGGGCGGTAGCGCACGGTTTCGGCTGGCTTGTGGCGGAATGCGACGAAACACTGCGCCGATTCGCCGAACTGAACGGCGACCGCAATCTGCTTGCCGAACTACCCGATCCGCAACGGCTGCACCGTCAATTCGGCACCAGAACCCTGGCGGTCCTCGGCGAGCCGATTCCCGGCTGGGAACATTCCCTGAAAGCGTTGGAGCGCCTGGCTTATGGCGCCCGGAACAAGCAGGGCCGCAAGCGAGCCGCCACGACGCCGGCCAGGAAACGGCTCATCTGGGAACTCGATGACGAATACGATGTTGATCTCACCCCTCGCGAGCAACGGCAAAACAAGAGCGGCACGTGGAGCAAGGGGCGCAAGGTTTCCCTGAAACGCCTCGCATCCGACGCCGCGAACATGGACTTCCTGCTTCCTCAGGATCGCGATGCCGCCGCCGCAATCGCGATCCACCGATCCTGGGGCCGGGTGGAGTATTTCCTGGGCGGGCGCGGCTTGTTCGCCCTTGCCGGACATCCGCACGTCCTCAACTCCGCCGGCGAGCCGGTGGACATCGTCCGCCGCGAGCCCGAACTGAGCGTCAGCAAGGGCGTGGGAGACCGGTCCGTGGTTACCATCGAACCGCACGCGGCCGACGCCGAAGGCGACTACAGCGTCATCGCGGTATCGCCCCGCCGCTACGAGGTGACGCGATTTAGCGCGGATCACCGGCGCCTCTTCGAAGTCATTCCGCCCGCCGGGCTGGAGTTGCCTGCGGACGCCAAACCGCGTTTGCTCGAAGCGGTCTCGGGGCTCGCTTCCCAGGTCCGCGTACAGAGCGACGCCGCCGGCCGCGCGGCCACGGCCGTACCCGTCGAAGCGGACGCGGAGCCGTGGGTGCGCCTGGAACCGGTGGGCCTCAACTCCGGATTGACCGCGGCGCTGGCGGTCGAGCCGATCCCGGATTCGGACATTTGCTTCGAGCCGGGCAAGGGGGGCGTCACCGTATTTGCCAACCGCGACAGCCAACAGGTGCAGGCCCAGCGCGATCTCCAGGCCGAACGCAACGCCGCGGCGCGGCTGATCGAAAACTGCCGCCCGTTGGCGTCCTGGCCCACGGAACACGAGCCGTTGATGCTTTCCGATCCGGCGCAGTGCCTTGAGTTTCTGGAGCAATTGACAACCGCGGGCGCGCGCTGCAAGTGGCCGAAGGGCGAGCCGTTCCGAATCGTCGCTCGCCGCTCGGCATCGTCCCTGTCGTTGACGATCAAGTCCGCAGACCGGTGGATGCGGGCATCGGGCAAGCTCGTCGTCGACGAACAGCGGGTGCTCGATCTCAAGCAGTTGTTCGCCTTGCTGGAATCCAACCCCGGTTCCCGCTTCCTGACACTGGGCAACGGCGAATTCCTCGCCTTGACCGGGGCTTTTCGCCGCCAGTTGGACGATCTGGCGAGTCTTGCGGCGCCGGCCGCGCGGGGCAATTTCCGGCTGCATCCGCTGGCGCCGCTGGCGCTCGACGAACTGTTCGCGCACGCCAAACTCAGCGCCGACGACGGCTGGCGCGAGTGGTGCGCCAACCTCGATGCGGCGCGGTCGTTCGAACCCGAATTGCCGAGCACGCTGCAGGCCGAACTGCGTCCCTATCAACTCGACGGCTTCCGCTGGCTCGCGCGCCTGGGCCGGTGGGGCGCCGGCGCCTGCCTGGCCGATGACATGGGCCTCGGCAAGACGGTGCAAACTCTCGCCGCGCTCCTGGACAGGGCGCCCGGGGGACCGGCGCTGGTGGTGGCACCCACCTCGGTAATCGCGAACTGGGTGGACGAAGCCCGCCGGTTCGCGCCGACGTTGAATGTCAAACTTTACACCGGCGGCGCCGGTTCGCGCATCCCGTTGCTCGATAACCCGGCGCCCTTCGACCTCTATGTCACCACCTATGGGGTGTTGCAGAACGACGTCGAACGGCTGGCCGGCGTACACTGGCACAGCGCCGTGCTGGACGAAGCCCAGGCCATCAAGAAGCCGTCCACGCAACGCGCCCGCGCGGCCCGGCAG
>JAKZVH010000084.1:0-3441 GCA_047516145.1 Gammaproteobacteria bacterium | reverse complement strand
GATGTGCCCCGGTGGCTGCAATGACGATGAAGCACACCAATGTTATCCGACTTGTCACGAAATACGACAAGGTCCTCGCCCATGATTCGGACCGCCACGGGCAAATCCGAAACCTGCGATGAGAGTGCCACCGGATTCCAGTGACGCCGGAAGTACTCGCCAAGCGGCGTATTCGGCCCGGTATGAGCTAGATCCCAATCGTCCTCGGGTACGTCGCGAAGACTATAGCCGTTGTATGGCTGTTTCTTTTCGATCGCCTGAACCGACATTCTCATGTTCCTCGGCAGGCGCAAATGGCAGCCTGCTATTTATTGTCGAGGCTTGAGCAACGTCAGGCGGGGACAGCAATCCCGCAAATGAGATCATTTTATGTATGTCAGGGGCCGGCCCTGACGGTGTTGCCAGTCGCCTCTCAGTACAGTGACTAGTGTAGAGGACTCGATTGCCATACCCAAAATAGAAACATTTTGTTGATTCAATAAGTTTGACTTATGCTATTTCGATGTCCCGAAAGCTTCCGCCGCTTTATCCATTGCGCACATTCGAGGCCGCGGCACGGCATCTCAATTTCACTCGGGCCGCCGAGGAACTGAGCCTCTCCCAGGCGGCTATCAGCCAACAGGTCAAATCGCTGGAAGAGTTCCTGGAAACAACGCTCTTCATCCGGCGCGGGCGGCGGCTGGAACTGACCGTCGACGGACAGAGTTTGCTGCCCGTCATACGTCGTGCCCTGGATGATATCGCCGCCGCGATAGAGACCTTGCCGGCGGCGCGGCGGGGCCACCGGGTCAGCGTTGCATTGGCGCCGCATTTCGCGGCCGCCTGGCTCACGCCTCGCCTGGCGAGCTTCCTCGAGAGATCACCGGACATCGAGTTGCGACTCATCCAACGCATTCAGGACGTCGATTATGCCCGCGAAGGCGTCGATCTCTCAGTTCGCTTTGGAATGGAGCGGGATTGGCCCGAACACGAGACCGAACAGTTTCTTAACGCGCCCATGACCCCGGTTTGCAGTCCGGATCTGGCAGCGACCTTCGGCCCCAACCGCTCTCCCAAAGATCTCAGCCGGTTCGTGCTACTGGACGTGCCGAAATACAACCTCTGGGGACAGTGGATCGAAGCGTCTGGTGCGGATCTTGATCTTCACAGCGGAACGATCATCGACGACTACAACGTTCTTTTGCGCGCGGCAGTGGACGGCCAGGGTATCGCCCTAGGCATCAGGGGTCTCATCGACGAATACTTCGACTCGGGGCGGCTGGTACAGCTGTTCGACGGTTTCCACGAGACAGATTTTGCCTATTACCTCGTCTACCCGCGCGAAGCGCTTCGCCGCCCGGAAGTCAACGCGTTTTACGACTGGCTGCGCGACGAGGCCGCCAAAAGTTGATGGCTGCGCTTTGCCGGGCCCGTCACACCGCCTGGTGAGTCAGGACCGATGTTCAGGCGACTTCCCTGAGCCGTTCTTCTATATGTGCCGGACGTTTCGCCGCGTCGATTCGATCGGCCTCGACAACGATGTCGGTGACACGCTTTCCGACGTCACGTATCACCGCCGTGTCGTCGCGGTCCGTGCGCTGCGGTAAGTGCAGGAAGGTGTCGTAGGTGTACGTCGGAATTGCTTCGCCGCCGTTCGCCTTCACGATTCCCGCTTGGGCGACGGGGTCGTCGGCCCGGACGGCTTCACGCAGCAGACGCCGGAGCATGGCGACGCCGGTGTCTGTCGTTCCCAGGTGCTCGCGGGCGTGCACGGCGATCAATCGTTGGCTCGTGATCACTTCCCAATCACCCGGATTGCGCTGCATTTCTGCGTATGGACGGCCACCCGTCTGGCCATAGAAATCGATGGCGTTCAGGCCCACGCGGTTCTCGTCCCCGAGCCCGTCCGGATCCACCACTTCGTTGAAGTGGCGCCAACCGAAAAGGCAGCAATGGGTATCGTCAACGGGGACATTCCATCGGGTGATGCTGACCCGTGTGCTCGGCTTTGCCTCAGTTCCGTTCTCCCACAGTGCCGCGACCTGACTGAAATTCGGCAGGATGGTGTGATGGAGTCGCATCCATATGAGGTCGTTTTGCCGTCTTCCCGTGATCGACACCATGCCGCCCGGCACTTCCTGAAAATCCACCACCGGCATGACCGCATATCCTTCCGACAGCTGGATTTCCGCGAATTGGCTATGAAGGATGGCAGCGTGGACGGGATCCATGACGTTGTCGTGGGCCTGAAGCCAGTTGCATGGATACCAGAGAGCGTAGGGCACCAGGCGATTGCCCGGCTGCTCGTAGGTGTCGTAGACCGGAAACTCCGGTTTCTCTTGCGGCGGCCCCAGGTATGCGAACACCAGCCCCTTGTACTCGAACGCCGGATAGGCGCCGTGGCGCAGACTGTCCCGGAGCTTGCTGCCGGGCGGCTCGCCAGGCGTCTCAATGACAGTGCCGTCCACGTCGAACAGCCATCCGTGATAGCAGCAGCGCAGGCCCTTTTCCGACACGATGCCGTATTCGAGGGACGTGCCCCGGTGGCTACAGTGGCGATGAAGCACGCCGACGTTCCCGGTTTTGTCACGGAAGGCGACGAGGTCTTCACCAAGGACGCGAATGGCGAGCGGTAAATCGGTGAGCTGATCCGCAAGACATACGGGCTGCCAGAACCGGCGCATGAACTCGCCCATCCGTGTGCCCGCGCCGATGTGGGCGAGTTCAGTGTCGGGTTCCGGCAGGTCGCGGAGAAAATAGCCGGAATAAGGCTCCGTCCGGTCCTTCGGCGGCGCAACGCCCTTGGTGTTTTCCGCAACACTCATCGGCACCCCATCCACATTTGGAAACCGGCCACCCAACCGGGTGATGATATCGCGCAGCGGCACGCAATGAAACTCTGTGACGTTGCTCCCTGGGGTGCCCAAAAATCGCTGTGGCAGTCCCGCTATGCTACGGTAGGGCGCGATCGGACGACGACCTGCGTATGGACGGGGGTGCGAGCCTATGACCACCATCACGCCAATTCGCAAAACTCCCGACCGGCCTGATGAGCTGACCGAACGGGACGTGCGGATCGACCTCGCCGCGTGCTATCGCCTGATCGCGCACTTCGGTATGGACGATCTCGTCTATTCGCACATCTCGGCACGCGTGCCCGGCACGGACGACCAATGCCTCTTCAATCCCTACGGGTTGATGTATTCCGAGATCACGGCCTCGAGCCTCGTCAAAGTCGATGAGGAGGGAAATCCGGTGGAGCCGACGGAACACCCGGTCAACCGGCCGGGCTTCGTCGTCATCCACGGCGCCATCCACCGGGCGCGGCCCGACGTCGCGTGCGTGCTGCACTGTCATTCCCATGCCGCCACCGCGGTGTCCTGTCTCGAGGAAGGCGTCCTGCCCCTGACCCAGGGCGCGCTCCAGTTTTACCATCGCGTGGCGTACCACGACTACGAGAAC
>JAKZVH010000083.1:0-5035 GCA_047516145.1 Gammaproteobacteria bacterium | reverse complement strand
TCGCTGTGGGCGTGTCCTGTTTGGGCGGCCCTGCGCTCGCCCAGGAGTGGGTCGAGTACGTCAACGTGCCCGACCGGTTTGCGATGACGTTCCCCGGCATGCCCGAGGTCGAGGAAACCACACGGCTGTCGGCGCACGATGTGGTCTTCCCGGCACGCGTGTATTCCGTCGACGACAACCCCAATCGCTACTCCCTGACGCTCGTCGACTACACCGAGGCGCAACGGAGGCATCGGGAGCGGCCCGATCAGACCGACGCGAGTTCGGGCCAGGCCTTTTGGGTGATGGACATACGTGCATCGAAGGACCATGCGGCCCAGCTTATCCGCGAACGGGTCCGCGCCGAGGGCGGCGAGATCACCTATGAGGGCTGGGCCGATATCGACAAGATCGAAGGGCACCAGATGCAGATCACCAACGCGGACCGATCCCGCACGTTTGTTGCGATCCATCTGAACGCGAGCCGGCTGTATATTCTCGAGGCCACGTCGCCGGCCGGCCATCCGCCCCCCGCCTGGTTTCAACAGTCACTGCTGTTCCTCAACGAGGAGGGCCGCCGGATTCGCTACACCTACGATCCTGACGGCCAGCGCATCGATGTCCGCATCACGGACCTCGCCGAAGACTCCGAGGGTGTCACGCGGGTCGTGGTGGAGTAGGCATTGAGGGTGCGTGCAGAGACTTTACCGGCTGGCCGGATCGCCCTGATCGGACTGTGCCTGTTCAGCCTGGACCTCGCAGCGCAGCAGGCGCCCGGGTTCGAAGTCGATCCGTATTGGCCCAGGCCCTTGCCCGAGGGGTGGTTGAACGGGCAGTTGCCGGGGGTCTGCATCGACTCCCACGACCACATCGTCGTCCTCGATCGACGCAATATCACCGAAGACCAGGCGCAACGAGGCTCGATGCCGGCGCAACACATCCTGATGTTCGACATGGACGGCAACCTGGTCGCGGACTGGGGCGACCCGGACCGAGTGCCCGTGGGGCGCCTGCACGGATGTTCGTTCGACGCCGATGACAACCTCTGGATTACCGGCAACCGCGATGGAATCATCCAGAAGTACAGTCATTCGGGCGAGTTGTCGATGCAGATCGGCACTCGCGGCGTGGTCGACACCGACGACGGCACGGCAGTGATGGCTGAAGACGGGACACTGAACCGTGTGGCGCTGAATTCGAGCCGCGAAGGCTTCTTCTACCCGGCCCAGGTCGCGGTGGATCCAGCCAACGGCGACGTCTATGTCGCCGACGGCTACGGCAACCGGCGGATCGCAGTCTTCGACCGGACCGGCGAATACCTGCGCCAATGGGGCCGGCAAGCGACGCTCGAGGAGATCAGGTCCGGTGCGGGCGGGGTTTTCGCGTACGCAGTCCATTGCATCGCCATCAGCAAGGCCGGACTGGTTTATGTATGCGACCGCGAGGGCAACCGAATCCAGGTGTTCGACACGGACGGCGAACACATCAGGAACATCTGGGTCACGACCGATACAACACCGGAGCTGCCGGAAACCTGCGAGCATTTGCAACTGGTGCTCTGCCTGGTCCCTTCCGGCACCGCATGGGGACTCGCGTTCTCGCCCGACGAGGAGCAGCGCTATCTGTACGTGATGGACGGGCGCAATGAGCGCGTCCACGTACTCGATCACCGCAGCGGTGCGATACTTTCGAGCTTCGGCCGATCCGGGCATCAGGTCGGCCACTTCGACTACGGCCACAGCCTGGCGGTCGACTCCCGCGGCAACATCTACGTGGCGGAAACCGGCGAGGGCCGGCGGGTTCAGCGGTTCACTCCCCACAGCCAGTGATAGAACCTCCGGCACAGCCTGAATTTCCAACTCCCACGCGTATACTTGCCGGACTTCAGGCGGACAAGTGAATGCGTAGACCGAATATCTGGACAATTTTCGTCGCGCTGTCGATGCTGGCAGGCTGTGGCCCCGCGGAACCACCGGCACCACCGGAAACATCTGCCGCCGTCCCGGAAACACCGGAATCGCCAGATGCAGCCGCAGCGGATGAACGCCCGAACATCTTGTTCATCATGGCCGACGATCTGGGTTATACCGACGTGGGCTTCTTCGGCGGCGAAATTTCCACCCCGAATCTGGACGCGCTGGCATTCGACGGCGTGCGCCTGACGAATTTTCACGCCGCACCCTATTGCGCCGCCACCCGGGCCAGCCTGTTCTCCGGGACGACGGCCATGGAAGCGGGGCTTGCCAAACACAACGATCCCCTGCGGCCCGACGTGGCGACGTTGCCGGAGCGGCTCGGAGCGACGGGCTATCACACGTACATGGCCGGCAAGTGGAACCTTGGCATCGCGGCCGCGGAAAGTGCCCAGGCACGGGGCTTTGAATCGTCCTTCGCCCTGGGCCCTCCGGCCGACAACCACCTGGGCCACAGCAATTACCCACCGGTCTCCGAATTCGCGCCCGACGGCGCCTACCTCGAAAACGGCCAGGCCGTCACTCTGCCGGAGGATTGGTTTTCATCTGATCTGTTTACCGACAAGTTGATCGAATACATCGGCGCCAACGTGGATGACGGCGTGCCGTGGTTCGGGTATCTCGCGTTGACGGCACCACACTGGCCCCTGCAGGCGCCCGATGACTGGATCGATCGTTACGTGGATCAATACGACGGCGGCTACGATGCGTTGCGCGAGGCACGTGTCGCGAGCGCGACGGAGCTTGGAGTGCTTCCGGAGGGGCTGACGCTGGATGGTTACCTCGGCCGGGCCCCCGCATGGGACGACCTCAGCGAGGCCGAAAAGGACAAACTCGCGCGAGCCATGGAAATCTACGCGGCCATGGTCGAGAACATCGACTGGAATTTCGGCCGGCTGGTGGAGTTCCTCGAGGCATCCGGCGAGCTCGAGGATACGGTCATCGTCTTCACGTCCGACAACGGTCCCTCGGGAGGCGACGACACGTTCTATCCGCCGGAGATGCCGCGGACCGACAACGACAATTCGCTGGCCAACATGGGCCGGGAGTGGTCTTTCGTGGCCTATGGCCGGGGCTGGGGCGAAGCAGCGTCGGCGCCGTTCCGGGACGTCAAGGGTTCCACGTATGCGGGCGGCACGCTGGTTCCTACCTTCGTGCATCACGGTACCGTGGCGAACAAGGGCGGATTCGAACGCGCTCATCTGACCATCATGGATCTGCTGCCGACGTTCGTCGGCATCGCCGGGGAGCCGGCGCCGACCGAGGAGTTCCAGGGGCGCGCCGTGGTGCCCGTGCGCGGCCGATCCTTCTGGGACCTGATCCAGGGCGGCGCGGCGCCCGAGCCCGTCGTTACACCGTGGATGACAACCCGGCGTGGCCTGGTGAATTGGCCTTGGAAAATCGTTGCACAGGGCACACCGCAGGAGCAGCGGGATCAACTGCAGTGGGGCCTGTACAACCTGGAGTCCGATCCCGGCGAACGGCAGGATTTATCTGACCGGCACCCGGACGTCAAATCGGAAGTGGAGGCGCATTGGGCCGAGTATGCGAGCCGGATCGGGATAGAGCACTGACCCTGCGCTGACTCATCGGCGTCGCGGGACCCTGACATCTCGCTGATGGGCGCCCGCAACAGTGGATGCCGTCTCGCTGCGTTAGAATCCCGGCGCCATGGACCGATCCGAGTTTCACTATGACCTGCCCGGCGAACTGATCGCGCAGCAGCCGCTGCCGGAACGCTCGGCGAGCCGTCTGCTTGCGCTTCACGGCGATTCCATCGAGGACCGGCGCTTTTTCGACTTGCCGGAACTGCTGCGCTCGGGCGATTTGCTCGTCTTGAACGACACGCGGGTCATCCGCGCCCGGCTCCACGGCCGCAAGCCCACGGGAGGGCAGGTGGAGGTGCTGCTGGAACGCATTAGCGGAGCAAAAACGGCGACAGCCCAGATACGCGCCAGCCGAAGTCCGCGGGACGGCACGGAACTGACCCTCGCAAACGGGGCGAGCGCCCGGGTTGAAGGTCGCGAAGGCGTACTCTTTCGGCTCCAATTCAACACGGATATCGAGCCGCTGCTCGAGGCACACGGGGAAGTGCCGTTGCCGCCGTACATCCACCGAAGCGCGGGGGCGGAGGATCAGGCTCGGTACCAAACCGTCTACGCTCGCGAAAGCGGTTCCGTTGCGGCCCCTACGGCAGGCTTGCATTTCGACGCGGACCTGCTCGATGCGCTGGCCGAGCGCGGCGTCGAGACCGCGTATCTCACCCTGCACGTGGGCATCGGGACCTTCGCCCCGGTGCGCACCCGGCGCATCGAGGACCACCGCCTCCACGGCGAATGGTTCCGAGTAAGCGGGGAGCTGTGTGCGCGGATTCGACGGGCTCGCGAGCAGGGCGGACGTATCGTCGCCGCCGGGACGACCACCGTCCGCGCGCTGGAAAGCGCCGCCCGGGACGGAGACCTGGAACCGATGGAGGGCGAGACGTCCCTGTTCATCCGCCCGGGGTTCCGGTTCCGTGCGGTGGATACGCTCATCACCAACTTCCACCTGCCCGAATCCTCCCTGCTGATGCTGGTCTGCGCGTTCGCGGGCCGCGACCACGTGCTCGCCGCTTACCGCCACGCCGTGGCCCATCGCTACCGGTTCTTCAGCTACGGCGACGCGATGCTGGTGCAGCCATGAAGTTCGAATTGCTGCACGCCGACGGCGCCGCCCGCCGCGGCAGAATGACCTTCCCCCGGGGTGTGGTCGAGACCCCCGCGTTCATGCCCGTGGGCACCTACGGCACCGTCAAGGCAGTCACCCCGGAAGAGCTCCATGCCGCCGGGAGCCGCATCATCCTCGGCAACACCTTTCATCTGATGCTGCGGCCCGGCGTGGACGTCATCCGCGCCCATGGCGGCCTGCACGAGTTCATGGGGTGGCCGGGACCCCTGCTCACCGACTCCGGCGGGTTCCAGGTGTGGAGTCTGAAGACCCTGCGCAAGGTCGATGAACAGGGCGTGGAATTCCGTTCCCCCGTGGACGGCGACCTGGTGACACTGACCCCGGAGAGTGCCGTCACGGTCCAGCACCACCTGGAT
>JAKZVH010000082.1:0-5889 GCA_047516145.1 Gammaproteobacteria bacterium | reverse complement strand
AATGTAGGCCACGACCCGGACCGCGCCCCGGTCCTTCAGCGACCCCGCCGCGGCGCACAGCGTTCCGGCAGTATCCACCATATCGTCGATCAGGATGCAGACCTTGCCCTCGACCTCGCCGATCACGTTCATGACCTCGGCCATGTTCGCCTGTGGGCGCCGCTTGTCGATAATGGCCAGATCGGCGTCGTCCAGGCGCTTCGCCAGCGCTCGCGCACGCACGACGCCACCCACGTCCGGCGAGACGACAACGATATCCTTGTACTCCTGCTTCCAGGCATCTCCGAGCAGCACCGGCGACGCGTAGACATTGTCCACCGGGATGTCGAAGAAACCCTGGATCTGGTCGGCGTGCAGGTCAACGGTCAGGACGCGGTCCGCGCCGGCCTTGCCGATCAATTTCGCCACGAGCTTGGCCGATATGGGCACGCGACTGGCGCGCGGGCGGCGATCCTGGCGTGCATAGCCGAAATAGGGAATGAGCACGGTAACACGTGCCGCCGAGGCGCGCCTGACGGCGTCGATCATCACCATCAACTCCACCAGGTTATCGTTGACCGGCGGGCACGTCGACTGCACCAGGTAGACTTCCCTCCCGCGGATGTTCTCCATGATTTCGACCATGACTTCGCCGTCGCTGAAACGCCCGACGTTCATTCGGCCCATCGGCACGTGCAGGTGTTGGCAAATCGCCTGAGCAAGCGCGGGGTGCGCGTTGCCCGAGAGGACGGTTACTGCTCCCGGATCCAAACTTTTCTCCTAGTCGATTCCCTCCGCGCCGGAGGTTTGGCTGGGGTGGCAGGATTCGAACCTGCGATTCACGGGATCAAAACCCGTTGCCTTACCACTTGGCTACACCCCAACTGTGCGTATTGTGCTGCGGCGGCAAGGGTGAGTTCAAGACGATGTCCACCAACGGTCCACGATTACCCGCAATTCCAACTCGCCGTGGGCGAGGTCGATCCGCCGCGGCAGCAGCAACCCCTCCTGGAGTTGGTAGCTCTCGTAGCGGAGGTGCCACAGGCGCTGGCCCAGGGTCTCGAGCGCCCCGCTGGCAGGATCGAGTTCCCGGTCGGCTGCGAATTCCGGGTCCGGGTACCCGAGCAACCAGGCGCTGAGGCTGCGGACCGGCAGCCACCAGCCCAGCAGCGCGGAGAGTTCCGTCTCCGGGTCAGCCAGCTCCCGCGTTTCTCCGCCGGCGCGCACCGTGAGCCGATCGAGCGGGCCCCATACCCGAAGCACGCTGACCCCGAATGGATTGACGATCGAAAGTTCAACTTCCCCGGCGGTCTGGCGCCATCGAAAGCGCCCTTGAAAGGCGCGCCCTGCGGCACTCACGACGATGCGCCCATGCATGCGCCAATCGTCCACGACGATCAGTCTGGAGCGGCGTTCGGCGTAGCTCAGACCGTCCTGGGCCGTGCGCAAGTGTTCGCAGCCGCCCAGCCACATCGGCAGACAGGCGAGCCCGACGAGGACTCCGGCGCCCATGGGCCGCTCGGGCCGGCTCATGGCAGCAGTCGCTGCTGCAACTCCAACAGGTGAACGCTGTCGGCGTGCTCCTCCAACGACTCCCGCAGCAACTCGAGCGCCTGCTCCCGATTCCCGAGCGCCCAGTGCGTAGCGACGATGTGCGCGGCAACTTCCGGATCGGGGAACAGCGTGAAGGCGCGTTCCAGGTAGTCCAACGCCGCCTCGTACTCGCCGAGGTTGAACAACACCCAACCCATGCTGTCGATGATGGCCGGGTTGTCCGGCTCCGCCGCCAGGGCGCGGCGCAGGTATTCCGCCGCATCCTCGTGGCGGCTCATTTCGTCGGTGAGCAGGTATCCCAGTGCGTTGAGGAATCCCGCATCGTCCGGAAAGTCCTCTACCAGCGCTTCGAGCGCCGCCGCGGCGCGGCGCAACCGACCTCGCTCCTGGAACAGCAGCGCCTTGGCGTAACGCACCGACGGATTGCCGGGATCGGCGTTGAGAGCTCTGTTCAGAACGCGGTCGGCTTCGCCGTAGCGCTCATCGGTGACGGCTTCCTGGGCGAGAATCAGGTGCAGCCGGATGTTGGCGTCGTGCAGCCTTTCATTTTCCGGGTCTCGTTCCAGTTCCTCCGTGAGCAGTCCAATCCCTTCCGCCTCGCGGCCGAGGCGCACCAGGATCTCCCCCTGACCCAGGAGCATCTCCGTGATGTACTGGGAATTGGCGTTGCCGAACTGGCTCAAATGCTGCAAGGCCCCTTCGGGGTCATCGAGATTCACGTACAGCAACTGCGCAACGCGGAGCTGGGCGTCCACGGCATTGTTGCCCTCGGTCACGCGGGAATAATTCCGCATCGCCTGCAGATACTCTTCCTGCATCTCCGCGATTCGCCCCAGGTAGTAGAAGGCTTCGTCGCGGAACCGGGGATCGGAGCGAAGCTCATTGAAGTGCGTTTCGGCCTCGTCAAGGTCGCCATCGGTCAACATCAGGAATGCCACGGCCCGCACGGCTTCCGGGAGCCCGGGATTCTCGGACAGAATATCGTCCAACAGCTCCCCGGCCTCGGAGTTGCGGCCGGTGGACAGCAGGAGTTCCGCGTACTGCAGCCGTACCTCCAGCCTCGGCTCATCCGCTGCCAGTTGCCGGGCCAGGGCGAGCCCGTTCTCATCCCGTCCTGTCAGCAGCAGCGAGCGCGCATAGAGCATTTGCGCCTCCACCCAGTCCGGGCTCAACGCCGCCGCGCGCTCCGAATGGGCCAGTACCGTGGCGTAGTCGCCGCTGCGCAAGGCCAGCCGAGCGAGCCCGTAGTGCCCTTCGGCGATGTCCGGATGCGCGTCCACCAGCCCTTGCGCGATGGCGGTTGCCGCGCCTGCATCGTCCTCCTCTGCGAGCACTTCGATACTCCGGGCCACCGCCGCCGCGGCGTTGCCGGCGCCGCTCACGAACGCCATGAAGTCATCGAGGGCTGCCTCGCGAGCGCCAAGACGCAGCTTGAAGGTTCCCGAATACTGCAAGGCCCGGGTCACCTCGGGATCGAGCTCCCGCCAGCGCTCGGTCGCTTGCAGGCCAATGCCGGGAAGATCCGTTTGCTGGGCGAGTTCCGCGGTCAATTCCGCCAGTTGCGGACTTTCTGAAATGAGCGCGGCGGCAAGATAGTGCTCGACCGCCGCGTCGAATTCCTCCCGCTCCCGCGCAATCTCGGCCAGCAGCAAGTGGGAATCCAGGTCGACCTGGGGACTCGATACCGGACCGGTACTGGCGCAGCCTCCAAGCCCCGCAGCGCCGAAAAATGCCCAAAGCGCCAGGCGCCGGCAACCAGCGGCTGGGCGTCCATGGCGGAAATCTGGCGCAGGGATCGGGGAATTCGGCATCGTTTTGGTATCGGCGCGAAGGCGCCGCATTCGTTGACCGCTCGAACGTGAACGAGTGTGGGCGATTCGCTCAGCTTAGGAGAAAGCCGGCCGAGCCGTCAACGATACCGGGTGGCGCACCGCGGCCCAAATGCCGCCTGACTTGTACCGTAGGCACTATTCTCCGACAATTTGAACACCATCCGGTGTGCGCCAGGCCGCGAGGACGCCCGATCGTGAGCGAAGCAGTCAACAACGTAACGTCCATTGAAACCAAGCTCGCAGCGCTGGCGGAACGCTACACCGAGGTTGGCGAACTGCTCGGTCAACCGCAGATCATCGCCAACCAGCCGCGGTTCCGCGACCTCGCCAGGGAGTACGCGCGGCTTGAGCCCCTGGTAGCCGACTACACCGGCTACCGACGGCTGCTCGACGACATCGGGGCGGCTGAGGAACTCCGCGCCAGCGACGATCCGGAAGCCCGCGACCTGGGTGAATCGGAACTCGGGGAGCTACTCCAACAACGGGAGAGCCGTGTCGAGGAATTGATGCTGCATCTCGTCCCCACGGACCCCCACGACAATGCCAACCTGTTCCTGGAAGTTCGCGCCGGCACGGGCGGCGATGAAGCGGCGCTCTTCGCCGGAGACCTGTTCCGAATGTACCAGCGGTTTGCCGAGAACAACCGCTGGACGATGGAAATTCTGAGCCGCCACGAAGGTGAGCACGGCGGGTACAAGGAGATCATCTGTCGCGTGGCGGGCAAGGGCGCCTACGCCAAACTGAAGTTCGAATCGGGCACTCATCGGGTACAGCGCGTCCCGGAAACGGAATCGCAGGGACGCATTCACACCTCTGCCTGTACCGTGGCCGTCATGCCGGAACCTGACGACGTGGCGGATGTGGAGATCAATCCCAGCGACCTGCGGGTCGACACCTATCGGGCCTCCGGTGCGGGCGGTCAGCATGTGAACAAGACCGACTCCGCGGTCCGCCTGACGCACCTGCCCAGCGGCATCGTGGTGGAATGCCAGGACGAGCGCTCCCAACACAAGAACCGCGCGCGGGCGCTGTCGCTGTTGCGAGCTCGACTCAAGGACGCGGATGTGGCTCGGCAACAGGCCGAGACCGCCGAACGGCGGCGCAAGATGGTGGGCTCGGGAGACCGGTCGGAACGCATTCGGACCTACAACTTCCCGGAGCATCGCGTGGCGGACCATCGCATCAACCTCACCCTGTACAAGCTCAGCGAGATCCTGGAGGGAGGACTGGACCGTCTCGTGGAGCCGCTGGCCCGCGAACACCAGGCCGACCGGCTCGCCGAGCTGCTTTCCGGCTGACGCCATGGCGGCGATGAACGCAGCAGGGATCCAGCCGGCGCCGCGACCCCAGCCGGCGCGGCACGAGCGCAGTGCAGGCACGTTGCTCGATTGGGCGCGGGCGAGGCTCGCGTCCGGCAGCACCAGCCCGGGCCTCGATGCGGAAGTCCTGCTGGCGGCCGTGCTCGGCCGCTCCCGCAGCCACCTCATCGCCTTTCCCGAGCGCGGAGTCGCCCGGCGGCACTCGACACGTTTCTGCAGGTGGGTGCGTCGGCGCGCCGCCGGCGTACCGGTGGCGCATCTGGTCGGGCGCCGCGAGTTCTATTCGCTGGAGTTTCGCGTCTCACCGGACACGCTGGTCCCCAGGCCTGAAACCGAGCTACTCGTGGACAAGCTCCTGGAACGGATCGCGGAGCCCGCCGACGTGCTGGACGCCGGCACCGGCTGCGGCGCCATCGCACTATCGGTCAAGCATGAACGTCCCGGCTGCCGCGTGGCCGGGGTTGATTGTTGCGGGTCGGCGCTTGAGGTCGCCGCCTCGAACGGAACGTCCCTGGGACTCGACGTCCATTGGGTACGGTCCCACTGGTTCACCGGCTTCACGGAACGATGCTTCGATTTCATCGTCAGCAACCCGCCCTACGTCACAGCGGGCGACGCAGCGTTACGCAGCGGCGATCTCCGCCATGAACCCCGCAAGGCGCTGGACGGAGGCGCCGACGGGCTTGAATGCCTGCGCGAAATCATCGCCGCGGCACCGCGCGCCCTGACGAGGGGGGGTACGCTGCTGGTGGAGCATGGCTGCGACCAGGCCGCGCCCGTGCTCGAATTGCTCACCTGCCGCGGTTTCCGCGGCATCGAGACCCACCGCGATTTCTCGGGCCTCGACCGCGTCAGTCTGGGTAGCGTGCCTTGACCGCGGGGCGCGCTGAAACGACGGGAATTTGCGGCACAGGACACCAGGGCCTTGATTGGCGCTGCGACAGGACCAACAGTGCCATCTCCGATAGCGTTAACAGGCCCTAGTAGCCGAGATTCGGCGATAGCCAGCGCTCCGCTTCCTCGAGCGTCCATCCCTTGCGCGACGCATAGTCCTCGACCTGATCGCGCCCGACCTGGCCGATCGCGAAATACCGGGCCTCGGGATGGGAAAGATACCAGCCGCTGACCGCCGCGGTGGGGAACATCGCGAAGTTCTCGGTCAACCGGATCCCGGTGTGGCGCTCCACGTCGAGGAGATCCCAGAG
>JAKZVH010000081.1:0-7590 GCA_047516145.1 Gammaproteobacteria bacterium | reverse complement strand
ACTCGGTGGATCGGCACTGGTCGATTCCCCACTTCGAGAAAATGCTCTACGACAACGCCGAGCTGACGGCGGTCTACGCCGACGCCCACGCGGCCACCGGCGAGCCGCTCTTCGCGCGGATCGCCGCGGAGACCGCCGAGTGGGTCATCGCCGAGATGCAGGATCCCGACGGCGGCTACTACGCCACGCTCGATGCCGACTCCGAGGGCGAGGAAGGCAAGTTCTACCTGTGGACGGAGGCCGAGGCGCGCGAGGTCCTGGAACCGTCCGAATTTGCGCACTTCGGCGCGTTATACGGCTTGACGCAGGCGCCCAACTTCGAGGGGATCGCCTGGCACCTGCAGGTGCGCACGCCGCTCAAGGAGATCGTGGACGATCCTGCCGCGGCGCCCGTCGTCGAAGGCCTCGAGTCGGCGCGGCGCAAGCTCCTGGCGGTGCGCGCCGGGCGGATCCGCCCCGGCCGCGACGAGAAGGTGCTCGCCGGCTGGAACGGCCTCATGATCCGCGGCATGGCGCGAGCGGCGCGGCAACTCGACCGCGACGATCTGGCGGATTCCGCCACCCGCGCGGCGGACTTCGTGCGCGAGCGGCTGTGGCGGGACGGGCGGCTCCTGGCCTGCCACAAGGACGGCCGGGCGCGGTTTCCCGCCTATCTCGACGACTACGCCTTTCTCGCCGACGGGCTGCTGGAACTGCTCCGGTTCCGCTGGCGCTCGTCGGACCTGGCGCTGGCCTGCCGGCTGGCGGACGTGCTGCTGGAGCGGTTTGCCGACCCGGCCGGGGGATTCTTCTTCACCGCCGACGACCACGAGGCGCTGATCCACCGCCCGAAGCCGTTTGCCGACGAGGCGACGCCGTCGGGCAACGGGATCGCCGCGCGGGTCCTGATCTGGCTGGGATGCCTGCTTGGGGAAACGCGCTATCTGGATGCGGCGCGGCGCTCGCTGGCCGCCGCCTGGCCCATGCTGGAGCAGGTTCCCGACGCCCACGGCACCTTGCTGCAAAGCCTGGAGCTGACCCTCGCCGAACCGGAGGTCATCGTCATCCGCGGCCCCTCAACGGACGATATCGACGCGTGGAAGCGCCGCATCGATGCCGGGTTCCATTCGCGCCGGATCACCTTCGGGATCCCCGACGACGTGGCCGACCTGCCCGGTGCGCTGGGGGAACGTGCGCCCCGGGGCGAGACCGTCGCCTATGTGTGCCAGGGTACACACTGCCTGGCGCCGGTGACGCGGTTGGACCAACTAACCGCGGGATAGGGGTTACGGTGCCATGACGGTACGCATTTCCGGCCACCTCCGCGAGAAACTGGCAAATCTTTTCGATGCGCGGCCTTGGTATACTCGGAACCGACCCCTGAGCACGTAGTTAGGCAGGCAGATGAAAGACGAACCCGTGGCGATCATCGGCTCGATCATCGGGTCGACCGTCGTGTCGACCATCGCCAGCGGCACCCTGATCGTGCTCCAGCACGGTGCCATGCGCAGCGACGTCAGAGATCAGATTGGTGCCCTGCGCGGCGATACCAGCAGTCGGTTCGAGGCGCTGCGCGGCGATACGGACAGTCGGTTCGAGGCCTTGCGCGGCGACATGAACAGTCAGTTCGAGGCCATGCGCGGCGATATGCGGGAGATTCGCGTGGATCTCGGCGATGTGCGCGAGCGCGTGGCCCGCATCGAAGTGATCCTCGGGGGCTCCGTCAGCGACCCGGAGCCGGCGGCGAACTGACCCGCCGGGCAAGACCCCATCAATCGCGCCGTTGGCGGCGGAGCGCGTATTCGCGCAGCTTCGCCCGGTAGGCTGCGATGTCGTGGTACTTGTCGATCCGCTTGCGGGTGGAGACCTCGCCGTGGAGCAACTGCCGGCAGTAGCGCCACAGCCGCTCCAGGCTGCCGATGCCGTACTCGTTGCGGAGCCGGGGATAGGTCCCGTCCGGCCCCTCGCCGCAGATGGAAAGATACCGCTGGAAGCCGCAGTGCCGGTAGCCCTGGTACTGCTGCAGCCAGCCGGTGACGCGCTCAAGGGGCGTCAGAATCAGGCCGATGGTCCGGCAGACGGCCTTCAGGCATTCGATGACGATCCCCACCGGCGGCACCATGGGTACCGGATCGGCGCCGTTGACGACGCGGTAGACGGGCGTGCGGAATTGGTCGAGGAGTTGACTGTCGCCGACCCGGGGGGCGCCGAACGTATAGCACGCGGCCAGCTTTTCCCCGGGGATGTGCCAGGTGGCCAGCGTCGCGAGCGCACCGCCGAGGGAATGGCCGGTCATGTAGAGCGGGTATTCCTCGAAACCCTTGAGGTACTCGACGATCTGCGGCTCCACGGACTTGTAGGCCCGGTTGAAGCCACGGTGAACATGGCCCAGCGTCCTGCTGCTCGCGGGGTTGGCGCTGCGCACGGCCACCTTGTGGGCCTTCAGGTTGGTCATCCAGTCGCGCACCTGTTGCGTGCCGCGAAAGCTGACCACGGCCATTCCGGGGACGTCGTCGGGTTGGCGCACGGCCACGAACCCTTGCGTATCCGTGCCGGCGTCGAAGAGCACGCCGCGCAACTTGAATCCGCCGATCTCCAGGACCGAACGCAGCGCCTCGTTGTTGGAATCGGTGCGGGCGCCCGCCAGGTTGCCGAAATCAACGAGCTTGCCGGCGATGGCGTCGCGGTCGGACAGTTGGGCGAGTTCCTCGGCCAATGCCAGGAGCGCACCGCGGTTTTCCTCGTCGAAGCGGGTATAGGCGAGTTCCGAGAAAATCGCCATGAGCCAGGCCGTCCGGTCGCTGTACGCGGCGCGTTTCGCCGGCGGTTCGAGAGCTGAAAAACGGCTCAAATCCTTGCGCAGTTCCTGTTCGGGCATCTTCGTGTTCCTCGTTATACGATGCGTCCACGATGGCGGTACGTTCCGGGAGGCGTTCCGATCCTACGTTGGATGATGGCGGCGCGACAATGATCCGGCGAGGTTTGTTTATGGGCATTTTGAACAGAAATGCGGTCGCGGTAGCGGTTCGATGGGATATGCAGGCCGGGAGCCGGAGATGAACGAAATTCCCCGCCGGCGGGGTTTCCATGGTGAATCACCTGATCGAGTACGTCAGGGCCGCGGAATCGGTGGCTCCGGTTACCGAGGGGCGAATCGTTCGCGAGGATTGAATCGATAGCCCATTTGCGCCGACCAATAGAACGTCAAGCCTTGGCTCATTGAAAATCGGCGCCGATTTTCAGATGTTCGCGGAGCGCGGCGGGCGTCACGATCGGCACCGGAAATTTCGCCGCCAAATCCAGCAGATCCTTGTCTCCCGTTACAAGCCAGTCGGCGCCGGCGGCGATCGCCAGTTCCAGAAACGGACGATCCAGGGGATCGCGACAGTCGGAAACTTCAATCCCCTTCGGAACCGCTACCGTTTCGCACTGCGGGAGAAAGTCGCCCAGCAAATCCTCACGCTCGTCATCCGTGAGCCGAAACTTCGGATACGCGAGTACCCGAATGAGTTCCACCGCGGTCTCGCGGCTTGCCAATGGACGAACCCCTTCAGCCTGCCAGGCGCGTCTCAGCCAGGACAACGCTCCACCGGGAAACAGTAGCGCCGAAAGCATAACGTTGGTGTCGAGAACAAGGCGGGCGGGGCTCATCGGGCGCGGTTTGCGCCACCTCGCGCCCACGAAACCGCGTCAGCCGCGTCGTCCTCCGTGATTCCCAAATCCGCCAGTTTGGCTCGCACGGCATTTGCGCGGTTGATGCGAACCGGAGTCAACACTATGCGGCCGTTCTCGCCGGTGACGTCGAAATAGGTCACCCCTTCGCACGCGGCAAGCACCGATTTGGGCAGTGTCAACTGGTTTTTCGACGTCAATTTCGCAATCATGACAAGCCTTTAAGTAAGGATGTAAGGATACATTACCGTGCTGCCAACGCACTATCAATGGCGATGCGATGGCGGCCGAAACTTCGCCGCGACGTCGACGAAATCTTGCTTGCACGTCACGACGGACGTGGCCCTCTAGCGCTTTTTTTCGCGATTCGGCGTATAACCGGGAAACATTCCCGCTCGCCCACACTCCAATCGAGTAGAGAAGCTCGAGCCAACCGGAGAGATTGCGCTAATGGCGATCAGTACATTTGACCTCTTCAAGATCGGTATCGGTCCTTCCAGTTCGCATACCGTCGGTCCCATGCGGGCGGCGGCGATGTTCGTCCAGGCTCTGCGGGATACCGGCAAACTGCGGGAAGTCGTACGAATCAAGGCCGATATGTATGGCTCTCTCGGCGCGACCGGCAGGGGCCACGGCACGCCGAAAGCCGTGCTGCTGGGCCTGGAGGGCGAGCGGCCGGAAAGCGTGGATGTGGACGCGATCGCCGGGCGAGTCGCCGCAATCCGGCTGGAGCGGTCCCTGCTGCTGAACGGCCATCACCGCATCGCGTTCGACGAGAAGCACGATCTGCTGCTGCACCGGCGAAAGGCGTTGCCGCTGCATCCCAACGGCATGCGCTTCACTGCCTACTCCGAGGGCGGCGGGGAACACCTGGTCAGGGTCTTCTACTCGGTCGGCGGCGGGTTCGTGCTGGATGAATCCGGTTCCGGAGTCGGCTCCATCGTCGAGGACCGGCGCGCGCTCGCGTACCGGTTCGGGTCGGCCGCCGAACTGCTGTCGCACTGCGAGCGGTCGGGTTTGAGCATATCCGCCATCATGCTCGCCAACGAGCGGGCGTGGCGCCCCGAGGCGGAAACGCGGTTCGGCCTGCTCCACATCTGGGAGGCAATGCAGCGATGCGTCGTCGCCGGTTGCCGCAACGAAGGCGAGCTGCCGGGCGGGCTGAAGGTGAAGCGGCGCGCGCGGGGGCTGCACAGCCAGTTGCTGGCGAACCCCGAAGCTTCGCTTTCGGACCCGCTCACCGCGCTCGACTGGGTGACACTCTACGCGCTCGCCGTCAACGAGGAGAATGCGGCCGGCGGGCGGGTGGTGACGGCGCCCACCAACGGCGCGGCCGGCATCGTGCCCGCGGTGCTGCATTACTATGCCCGCTTCGTGCCCGGCGCCAACGAGGACGGCGTGATCCGCTTCCTGCTGACCGCCGCCGCGATCGGCGTGCTCTTCAAGCAGAACGCCTCCATCAGCGGCGCCGAAGTGGGCTGCCAGGGGGAGGTCGGCTCGGCCTGTTCGATGGCGGCCGGCGGGCTCGCCGAAGTCCTCGGAGGAACGCCGCGGCAGGTGGAGAACGCGGCCGAAATTGGCATGGAACACAACCTGGGGCTGACCTGCGATCCCGTCGGCGGACTCGTGCAGGTGCCGTGTATCGAACGCAACGCCATGGCGTCGATCAAGGCGATCCACGCGGCGCGGCTGGCCATGCGCGGCGACGGGAATCACTTCGTTTCGCTGGACCAGGTCATCAAGACGTTGCGCGACACGGGCCGGGACATGAAGGACAAGTACAAGGAAACGTCCCGCGGCGGGCTGGCGGTCAATGTCATCGGGATACCGGTCAGCGTGATCGAGTGCTGACGCGCTCGACGCCGAAGACTTGGTTGGGAATGCAGACAACCAAAGACTTGTGGCAGGCTCGTGAGCGCGCCGCGCAGCAGTGGAGGAACCGGTGCCCGTGCTTTCCCATAGTTAGCAATATGGGTAGTATGGGCACATGAAAACAACCATCGAAATCCATGACGAACTGCTGGCACGCGCCAAGCGACATGCCAGGGAGACGGGACGGCCGTTGCGCGCCGTGGTGGAGGATGGACTCCGGCGCGTGCTTTCGCCCTCGAACGCCCCCCGCCGATATACCTTGCCCGATCTAAGGGCAGGCGACCCGCACGCAGACGATCCGCTGGAACGCTACTCCTGGCCGGAGTTGCGTGAGTTGATCTACGGCGATCCCGGAACCCGGTGATCGCCATCGATACCAACTTGCTCGTCTACGCGCATCGTCGCGAATCGCGCGTGGGCGAGGCAGCGTATAGGGTAATTTCCGAACTTGCCGAAGGAGACCGGCCCTGGGCAATTCCCTGGCCGTGCTGTTTTGAGTTCCTGAGTGTGGTGACCAACCGCCGCATATGGAAAGACCGGGCGACCAAGTCCGAGCATGCCTGGCGCCAGTTCCACGCCTGGACAGCGTCACCATCCAGCCGCCTTATCGGCGAAACCGATGATTTCACGGACATACTACAGAGGTTCATAGTTCGCCCCCACGTGGTCGGCGGAGTTGTTCACGATGCCCGTATCGCGGCGCTGTGCGTTGCCCACGGCGTCGAGGTGTTGCTGACGCGAGACCGAGATTTCTCGCTGTTCCCTGAATTACGGGCACATGACCCGATCGATTCCGGATTTTGACCGGGCGGCCCGAGCCCCCGCCTACTCCGCCAGGGTGCAGTCATAGGGCTTGATCTGCTCTCCGGGGACCCACTCGTAGTGCATGACCGGGAGGTTCACCGGCTCGGTGAAGGTATCGGGATCGACGACGGTGGCGGTCCAGTCCATGCGGGTCTCGTCGTCGTTCATGGCGAAGCGCTCGACGATTTCCACGGCTGCGGACTGGGGCGTGCCCCGATCGTCGAGAAACGGGTAGTTGATGCGGGTGGTGGCGACGACCAGGTCGCGGCCGTCCCAGCGGCCCACGGAGTGGCCGAGCCGACTCGGTGCCGGGTCCCGCGGCGTGGTTGCGGGGTTCATGTGGATCGTGCGGACGTTGTCCCACTCCTCGAGCCGCACGACGATCGTGTCACCGTGGTCCTCAAGTTCAACGGGAAACGGGCTGACCACCGCCTCGGGCATGCCGGCCTGAGCGCAGCGTAGCGCGACGTCGTCGGTGGGCTGGTCCCAACTGTCCTTTGCGGCCTGGGCTTGCGGGCGCAGCGGCAGCGGCGCCTGCATCCGGGTGCGGCCGGTGTTGACCCAGACCCGGAAGAGTCCATTGGCTTCGCGGATCGCGCGCTCGACCCGGCCCGGATCCAGCGCCGCCCGCATCGGCTCATCCAGGAGCCCGAAATGCAGCGCCCACTCCTGGGACAGCACCACGTTCCGGCCATCGGCGTAGGCCAGGTGAACCGGCTGCATGGTGTTGTCGTCGCGCCTGGAGGCGAACCCGAGGACGGTGACGGTTGCCCCGACCGCGATGGCGCCCGCCTCGATCCCGGCGCGTTCCAGGGCATTGATCGGGCCGCCCTCCATCTCCCAGACCACGCCCCCGCCCGCCTCATCGGAGGTGCGCACGCCGAAGCGAATATGGGGGTTGCGCCAGAAGATCGACTCGACGGTACCCTGGATTTCAACCAGTTCGCTGGAGTCGTAGACAAACCGTGCGTGGTGGGCGAGCGAGGCTGCCGGCCATGCCACAAGCCCGGCCGACAGCAGGCTGAAGGCGATTCTCAAGTTCATCATGGCCATGCTCCGCGATCGAGTATCCGAGCATCCTGTACATTGCGCCAGCGGTCAAGCCGGCGCGGACCGGGATACCGCCGGCGAGCAACCGAAATTGGGCCGCAAGGGCCCGTTTCCGAGGCGATACGCGAGATTCGAGTGCACTATTCTTCGTCCGATTGCAGTATTCTACGGGCGAAGGTGACTGGCAGTGAATACCGAGCGACAACCAACCCT
>JAKZVH010000080.1:0-11018 GCA_047516145.1 Gammaproteobacteria bacterium | reverse complement strand
GCGCTGTAGCCCTCCGGAACCTCGTTTTCCATCGCCTCCTGGGCCGCGGTGGGCGGCATCGCCCCCGCCGGTGGCTCGTTGCTGGCAAGCTGCTGCGCTCGGGCCTTGTCAGCGGAGCCAAGCGACGCCGCAGCTAACCCGGCGGCCGTCGCGGTGGAAAGAAATTCCCGGCGGTTGACGCCGGCTGAATCCGTCTTCGCGGCTTCTTCTGGCCGAGCTCGATCATCAGGCTTCATTGTACCCTCCTCGGTTCGGCGTGCAGCAGCGATCTGACCATGCTGCAGCCAGACCTCCAAGCATAGACCGTGGCGGGCGCCAATACTACTCCCGGCGTACCCGCATACCTCACCGATTTTCGCCGCGAAGCCGTCGCAGAAAGCGCATATCCAGGTACCGGACCGGGTCCTTCAACGGTATTGCGCCTCCCCCGTGGCGGCTCCTTAGATCAAGCACGGTGTCAACCCCCACTGGATCGAATTCTGCCTCGGGCGTGAGCCCGGTGGCCGGGCTCAACAGCTTGCTCATGACGGCGTCGGCGACTCCCGGCTTGAGCGCCGGCATTTTCGCCAGCAACAGCGCTCTTGCGGCGGTGTAGTTGTCTGGATCCAGCGTCCATCGTAGCCCCGCGAGATAGCCGCGAATGAACCCGTCAAGCGGTTCGCGGTGGCCGGAAATCCACCCGCGATTGGCTGCGAATACGCCACCCTGATACCGGGGAACAGTCTCAAGACTGCTTTGCAGCACGCGAAAACCGTTGGCGACGGCGATGCTGGTAAACGGTTCGATGCTCAGCGTGCCCGCGTGCTCGCCGGCACTGACCGACGCCCAACGCTTGGGCGTCGCCCCGACCGGGACGAGTTTGCAATCCTCCGAAGACAGTCCCGCCCGCCCAAGCATGTCGTAAAGAACAAAGGCAAACCCGGTACTCAGCGCGTCCAGCGCCAGGGAGCGGCCCCGCAGTTCGGCGCATGTCCGGATGCCGGGCTCCACCACCAGTGACAGTTCGATCCGCGTCGCGCCCATGAACGCCACGAGATCGCACTTGCCCAGGGACGCAACCGCGCCCTGCCCTTCCCGATAGGCGACGACGTTGTCGAACGCCGTCCCCGCGACCTGGAACTTGCCATTGACGAGATTTTCCATCTGATAGCTGGAGCTTGGCGTGGTTTCCAGGCGAACATCAACACCGTTATCGAGGAAATCGCCGTGCTCAAGCGCCGCGAAGATCGGCAGATTCGGAGCGCCTGGAAAAGT
Organism: Gammaproteobacteria bacterium; assembly: GCA_047516145.1. GTDB lineage: Bacteria > Pseudomonadota > Gammaproteobacteria > Steroidobacterales > Rariloculaceae > UBA6522. The sequence continues at coordinate 9,764 of JAKZVH010000080.1, read as the reverse complement.
GATCAGATCGATCCGGTTTGCATCGCCCATACTGGTCGTCTCGGCTAGCTTCTCTATTCGGGCGGATAGGCCGGGATGAAGTTGTCCCCATTCGGCATGCCGATCCCGGCCAACGTCTGCGCGTCGATGACGTCGTCATCGTCTATGATTTCGTTCAAAAACAGCAGGTACGCTGTCAGCGCATAGACTTCGTCGTTCGTGAGGGAGTGCGGCTGAAGGTACGGCATGGAACGCCGGATATAGTCGAAAATCGTGGTTGCATAGGGCCAATAGCTGCCGACGGTTTGCAGCGGCGCGGGTCCGGTTAGCGAGCCGTGACCGCCGACCAGCACGTCGTTCAATTGGCCAGACCCCTCGGCGCCGTGGCACCCGAGACAATGGAGCGCGTAGCTGGGCGCACCGTCGAGCGCAGTCCCGGAGCCCTCCGGCAGCCCCTCTCCATCGGGTCCGATACCGATATCCCAGGCGGCGACCTCCCCGGGCGTCGCTTCGACACCGATATCCGGGCCTTGCTGGCCCCACGCGCTCACGGCGATGCAGCAGACCAGAGCCGGCAACAGCCTACACGTACACATTCGCCACCTGACCTTCGCCGTCGACTCGCCACGCCTGGACACCGTTGTAGTGATAGGCAAAATTGGCGCCCTTTTCGGCAATAATCGCCGCCCGCGTCGGCTGGACGGCGCCCGTATCGTCGACGGCCCGGCTCATGATCACGGCTGGAGCGCCGTCCCAGCGCCAGGCCATGCGAAACCGGGTCAGCGCCTTGTCCAATACCGGTTCCGACATTGCCGCCTCACCCCAACTGGCGCCGCCATCCGCGGAAACCTGCACGCTCGCTATCCTGCCGAGTCCCGACCAGGCAATTCCGGAGATCTCGTAGAGTCCGGGGCCGCCCAGTGCAAGCCCCGGCGAGGGCGACGAAATCACGGACTTGACTTCCATCGGAAAGCTGAACATCAGCGATTTGCCACTGGGAAGCAGATCCGTGTACTTGGACGTCTCATCCCGGGTCATGGTGGGCGCGGCCGTCACCTTGATCCGCCGCAGCCACTTCACGCTCATGTTGCCCTCGTACCCCGGGAGGAACAGGCGCACCGGGTAACCGTTTTCGGGCCGGAGTCGTTCACCGTTCTGGTAGACCGCGATCAGGGCATCGTCCATGGCCTTGGCCAGCGGTACGCTTCGACTCATTGCCGCGGCATCCGCGCCCTCGGCGAGAATCCAGTGTGCACCCGCATCGACGCCAGCCTCCTCAAGCAGGATCGATAGCGGCACCCCGGTCCACTCGCTGCACGAAACCAGGCCGTGCAGCGCCCCGCAGGTGCCGCCGACCGGCTCGGGGCTCAACCCGGCCGCGCGGCTGTTGCCCGAACACTCGATGAACTGGATGCGCGAAACCATCGGGTAGCGAACCAGCGCGTCCATGTCGAAGAACAACGCACGGTCGACCAGTCCATGGATGAGCAAACGATGGGTATCGGGGTCAATGTCCGGTACCCCGCTATGGTGGCGCTCGAAGTGCAGGGCACTGGGCGTGATCATCCCCTCGAGCGACTCCAGGGGAGTGCGCGAAGCGCCGCTGCCGTCGGTGCCGGGGGCGGAGTTGGCGAGCCGTTGCACGTGATTCTCGTATCGCGCACGGCTGCCATGGCCGGTCATGGGTGCACCGGGTCCCCGCATCCACGGCGGCACTTCCTGTGCCGGTGCTGCCGTCAACAGGCCGAGGGAGCCCGCGCCGAGCAAGCCAGCGCCGCGGGCCAGAAAGATTCGACGGTGCAGCAATCCGCCGCCGGCAACAATTTCCGAATCGTCAGGGACGTTTGCCAACGCGGACTCCTCCTCGGGACCGGATGAAGGCGAGGTAGTTTACCCCACCTCCCGTAGCTCACGGATGGGTGGCGCCAGGACGCAGGGACTCCCGGCCCGCCTGGATCGCATTCCACACGCGTAGTGGAGTTGCCGGCATTTCGATGTCTCGAACCCCGTATTCGTGTAACGCATCGACGATGGCGTTGATCGCCGCCGCCAGCGCCGGTGTGGTCGGGCCCTCGCCTCCTGACTTGATGCCGAGCGGGTTCGTCGGCGAGAGCACTTCGTTGAGAGCCGTCTCGAACATGGGCAAATCGTCGGCCCGGCACAGGGTGTAGTCCATCAGCGAACCGCAGACGGGCTGGCCGGATTCCGGGTCGATGATGCACTGCTCCCACAGGGCCTGTCCGACGCCCTGGGCGATACAACCATGGGTCTGGCCATCGACGATCATCGGGTTGATCACGCGACCCACATCGTCCACCGCAACGTAGCGTTCGATGCGCACAACACCGGTTTCCGGATCCACTTCCACCTCGCACGCCGCACATCCGTTGGGGAAGACCGGCTCATCCATTTCATGCGCTAGCGCGACGCTCAGATCGCCGGCGTCGGCGAGCTCGAACCAGTCTGCCTCCAGTCCGCTACCGGCGGCGCGGAATATGCCGTTGCGGAAGGTCACCTCGGATTCCGCCACGCGGAACCGCGCGGCCGCTGTCGCGGTTGCCCTTGCGATGAGATCCCGTGACGCCGCGTAGATGATTGTGGCCGCCTGGCGCATGGACCGCCCGGAGTGAGACCCGCCGCCCGCCTTGACGATATCCGTATCGCCGAACACGATCCGCACGGCATCGGTGGAAACGCCCAGGAAGTCTGCGGTGACCTGGGCAAAGCTCGTTTCCTGCCCCTGGCCGGTGGGCTGTGTGCCGATGACCACTTCCACCACCCCAGTGGACTTCACCGTCAATTCGGCACGCTCTCCGGGAGCGCCGATGGAGGATTCCACGTAGTTGGCGAATCCGCGGCCCAGGCGCTTGCCGCGGGCACGGGCGGCCGCCTGCCGCCGGGGAAACCCCGTCCAATCCACGAGACTCAGGGCTTGCTCCATGTTGTTCTCGTATTCGCCGCTGTCATACGTGACGCCGAGGGGATTGGTATAGGGCATTTCCCCGGCGGCAACGAGATTCCTGCGCCGCAACTCGATGGGATCGAAGCCCAGTTCCCGGGCGGCGGTATCGATCAGGCGTTCCAGCGCGTGGATCACCTCCGGACGACCGGAACTGCGGTAGGCCTGCGTCGGCGCGGTATTGGTGAACACGGCCCTGGCGCGCGCGGTAGCGGCCGCAATCCGGTAACCCCCGGTCACCAGCGCAATGCCCTTGCCCAGCGGCGAGAGCGACACGATCCAGGCGCCGACGTTACTCAGGTTAGACGCCCGGTAGCCCAGGAAGCGGCCGTCGGCGCCCAGCGCCAGTTCCACCTCGGCGACCAGATCGCGCGCCTGGTAGTCGCTCAGGAACGACTCCGAACGCGTCGCCGTGTACTTCACCGGGCGGCCCAGTTTCCTGGCAGCCCAGAGCGCAAGACAGAATTCCGGGTAGACGCGGTTCTTGGTACCGAAGTTGCCGCCCACATCAAAGCAGAGGATACGCAGGCGCTCCGGATCCTCCCCAAGCGCCGCGGCGATCTGCTGCTTGTGCCGAACCGCGCCGTTGCTGCCCGCGTAGAGCGTATAGCGGCCGCTCCCGGTATCGAACGCGGCCAGTGCCGAACGCGGCTCCAGTGGCATACCGGTCAAGCGGCCGATGCGCAGCTTCATGCCCACCACGTGATCCGCCGCCTCGAATGCCGCCGCCGTGGCCGCCGGGTCGCCGAACCTGGTATCGCAGCAGACGTTATCGGGGATCTCGTCCCAGACCGTTGGCGCACGGGCGTGCGCCGCAGCTTCGCTGTCCGCCACCCAGGCTAACGGTTCGTAGTCCACGTCCACCGCCTCGGCGGCGTCGAGCGCCTGCTCGCGGGTCTCGGCTATCGCCATGGCGACCGGCTCGCCCACGTGCCGCACCTTATCCAGGGGCAATACCGCGTGCGGACCCGTGAAGATCGGCCCCCCGCCAGGCGCCGTCAGCTTCAGGTCCGTGCGCGTCGATGGCACCGGGTTGTGTGGTATCGCGCCCAAGCCGTCCGCCGCGCAGTCACCGCCCGTCCAGACCGCCGCTACCCCCGGCATGGACCGCGCGACCTCGGTGTCCACGCCCAGGATGCGGGCGTGCGGGTAGAGCGAGCGGACCATGGCGGCGTGGAGCTGGCCCTCAAGATTGAAATCATCGGTGAAGTGGCCTTGTCCGGTGAGCAGCCGCGCATCCTCCTTGCGCGGCATGGGCCGCCCGATGGAACGAAACTCGGTCTGGTCGGAAAGAGTGCTCAACGCGTCGTCACTCGCCCGTTGCGGCTGCCTGCGGCGAAAGGGTTTCGGGGCTATCCGTCACGACTGCTATCTTCCGTAGCCCCGGGTTCCACGGCGGACACGGGGGTTTCGGGCTCGAACCCCGAGCGTCTGCGGAGCAGCGTCTGCGCCCCGTTCTCCGCCCACCGACCATTGACGGCGTTTTGCGCGAACGTTTCCCAGGCATCGCTCCACTCGCCCATGGCATAGCCATGCCAGGGACTGCGGGGTAACAGGGTCGGAAGACCGAGTTCTTCCCAAATGGATCGAGCGTTCTCCATGTATTCCCGCGCCGGAAGCGCGAGGGGCGTCATCGGCCCCTTGCGCGTCGCGTCCACGAGAATTCCCGACTCCGACCCAGCCGACGCGCCCTTGGGTCCGTGACCGCGGCTGCGGCCGGGCACGATACGGATATCGTCCGCGGGGTTCATGCGGTACGCCAGCGACCAGAAGATGGCGTCTGTGTTCAGGGGATTGATGTCGTCGCTCACGGCGATGACGATCTTGCCGCACTGGGCCTGCAGGGTCGCCGCACCCTCAAGCCCGCGCCAGACTTCCTGCGTGGGCGAACCGGCTTCGAAGCGCAGGAAAATCACCGGACGCAAGTTGGTCAGGGGCTCGTGCATGGTGACGCCGAGAATGCCGCCAACCTTGAGATCGTCCCGCAGATGGGTGAAAAACAGCGGTTCATAGGCGACTTTCTTCAGGACGCTGGACTCGCTCGGGGTCACCTGGCTCACGATGGACGCGAAGACGGGCGAGCGTTTTCGGGTGATCGCGGTCACCTGCATGGAAAGATTGAAGTCCTCCAGCGCCACGTGCCCGTGGCTCTCGCCGAAGGGACCCTCGGGCTCCAGCATCTCCGGATCGATCAGCCCTTCGACGACGATCTCCGCGTCGGCGGGCACGTCCAGGCCCACGGTCACGGCGCTTGCAATACGGATCGGCGCGCCGGCGATTCCACCGGCCACGGCCATCTCGTCTTCTCCCACGGGCAGCTTCTGCGGGCCGCTGTAGGCAACCGCGGGAGGCGCGCCCACGGCGATGGCACAGGGCATGGGCTCGCCGCGAGCCCGGTACTTCTGCCAATGAAGGTAGCCTCCCGCGCCCCCGACCCGCGTTGCCATGCGCACACCCAGACGGTCGCGCGCCTTCAATGCGGCCCGGTAGGTTCCCATGTTGCGAACACCCGTATCGGGATCGACGGTGATGACCAAAGTGGCCACCAGGTACGGCGCGGCATCGTAACCGGGCGTCGAGATCGGCACCGGCAGGCTGTCGAGCCCACCACCGGGCTTGAGCAGGTCATCGCCCTGAATGACCACTTGCTGGCAGGCCGGCGCGTCGACCCGCACGGGGGCGATCGGATGCTTCATGGCATGCAGCCATTTCGCGCCGATCTCCTCCACCGCCACGCCCATTCCAACGGCGTATATTTCCGGATTGGCCGCCAGAGCGCCCACGGCGACGGGCATTTCATACGCTTGCCCGCCGGCGCCGGTGACGTGGGTAAAGAGGAACGCCGAGCGCTCCGACTCCCCGAGTCCGCCCTGGAACTGCCAGCGAACCAGGGGATGCAGTTCGGTGTTCTTGTCAATGGGCCGATCGATTCGACGCAGCAGGCCGCGCGCCTCAAGGCGGGCCAAATGATCCTGGAAATCCGGATAACCGGCGTCGCATTGACTCATCGATAAACACCCATGGCTGGGCTATTATCCCCAAATGCCCAGCCAACCACTACTACCGCAGGCGGCGCGTGGGGAATAGACGGCTCCAGTTGCCGTTCCCGCTTTGCGTGCTGCTGATCGCGATCGCAGTGGCAGACAGCGGAGTTGCGCAGGACGACGGCGAATTCTATTCGGATCGCAGCATCACCATTCTGGTCGGTTCCGGTGTCGGCGGCACGACGGATACCTCCGCACGTCTCATCGCGCGGCACCTCCGCACACATCTCCCCGGGAATCCGTCGGTCATCGTGCAAAACATGCCCGGTGGGGGCAGTGTCACGATGGCCAACCACGTCTATCGCTCGGCGCCCAGGGACGGCACCGTGCTTGGGTACTCCCTCCCCGGCATCGTCACGGCGCAATTGATGGAACCCGACCGGGCCAGGTACGACGCGCGCCGCTTCAACTGGATCGGTTCGGCGCTGAAGTACACTGGAGTCGTCTCCGTCCTGGCATCAGCGCCGGCCACCACCATCGAGCAGGCGAAACATACCCCGCTCTTCATCGGCACCACAGGGCGCGGTTCGCCGGCGCATCAGTTTCCCGCCATGGCGCAGGCGATTCTCGGCCTGCAGTTCGACATGATCACTGGCTACGAAAGTAGTAGCGAGGTCGTGCTGGCGATGGAAAGGGGCGAGGTACACGGGCAGTCGAGCAGCCTGAAGTATTGGGCGATCTCCAGGCCGAACTGGCTCGACGAAGGCCGACTCGTGCACCTGCTCTATGTCGGACCGCGCAGCCCGTTGGCGGTTCCGGATGTACCCTATCTCAGCGATCTCACCACCACCGAACGCGAACGGACGCTGGTCAATTTCATCGAGATCGGTTCGAACCTGGGATGGCCGCTGTTCGCGCCGCCCGAAGTGCCCGAAGCCCGGATTGAGGCCTTGCGCACAGCGTTTTCCCAGCTGATGACCAATCCTGAGTTCGAAGAGGCCGTCGAGAATACGCTCAAAGCCCAGGTTGACCCCTCTGTGGGCGACGAACTGACCGCATTCGTGGATCAGGCGCTGGAGACGCCCGCTGAGACCGTGTCCGAAGTGAAGGCGATCCTCGGCCTTGACCGGTAACTGACGCATGTTCGAGATGGCCATCAGCGCAGCGGGGATCGTCTTCGATCCGTCGCGCCTGATGTTTGTCGCCCTCGGCGTTGTCATCGGCCTGTCGCTGGGCGTGATTCCGGGGCTCAGCGGCATCGTCGGGCTGTCCCTGCTCCTGCCCTTTACCTTCGACATGGACCCCTACACCGCTCTCGCCTTTCTCGTTGGCCTGCAAGCGGTTGTCGCAACTTCGGACACCATCCCCGCGGTGCTCTTCGGGGTTCCCGGTACCGTCGGCTCGGCCGCCACCATTCTCGACGGCCATCCAATGGCCAAGCAGGGGCTCGCCGCGCGGGCGTTCGGCGCGGCGTTCTCCGCATCGGTGCTGGGCGGATTGCTCGGCGCGGTATTCCTGGCCTTCAGCATCCCGCTGTTGCGGCCCTTCATTCTCAGCTTCGGATCACCGGAGCTATTGGCCTTTTGTATCTTTGGACTCTCGCTCATCGGCGTACTCAGCGGTGGCAATCCCCTCAAGGGCCTCGCGGCAGCCGGCATCGGGCTGGTGATCGCAACCACCGGCGAGGAACCGAATACCGCCGTTGAACGATGGACGTTCGGGTCCCTTTACCTTCTCGACGGCATCCCCATCGTGCCCCTGGCACTCGGGCTGTTCGCGCTGCCCGAGCTCGCCGACATGGCCATCGCCAGGCGAAACCTGCCTGACGAAGGTCCCGCGGCCGCAGGTCACGGACAACTGGCCGGGATCAGGGACACCCTGTCCAACCTGCCCCTCGTCTTGCGCGGATCGGCCATCGGCAGCGTGCTGGGCGCGGTTCCGGGCATCGGTGCGCCGGTGATTCCGTGGATCGCCTACGGACACGCGCTGCGCAGTGAGAAAGGTGCGGCCGAAACCTTCGGCAAGGGCGATGTGCGCGGCGTGATCGCCGCGGAGAGCTCGAACAACGCCAAGGAAGGCGGCGCGCTGGTTTCCACCATTGCTTTTGGTGTGCCCGCCACCGCGGCGATGGCTCTGCTATTGGGCGCGTTTCTCATCCACGGATTGTCACCGGGACCCGACATGCTCACCACGCGCCTGGACGTGAGCTACACACTGGTGTGGACGGTCGCCATCGCCAACGTGCTCGGGTGCGCGATCTGTTTCGCCTTTGCCCGCCAACTGGCCGGGATCGCCCGCATCAGGATCGGCATTCTCGCGCCCGTGGTGTTGTCGATCGTCTTCATCGGCGCCTTTCAGGCCACGCGCCAGTGGGGTGACATCATCGCCTTGCTGGGCTTCGGGCTGCTGGGCTGGGCGATGAAACGGGTGGACTGGCCCCGCCCGCCCCTGCTGCTGGGACTGGTGCTTGGAGGTTTGCTGGAACGCTACATGTTCATTTCCTTCCAGCGTTACGGCATCGACTGGCTGTCGCGCCCGATCGTCATTGGCGTCTTTGCGGTCACCCTCTACAGTTTGCTGAAACCCGTCGTCACCAATCTCATTCGGCGGCGCCGTGAAACCGCGGGCGCCGTGCGCTTCGCCTTCAACCGCGACGCCGTCGGACCGGCCACCTGGTTCAATGGTGCGGTGATCGTGCTCTTCGCAGCCTGTATCGTGGGCTCATGGCAGTGGGACATGGGTGCGAAGCTTGTTCCGCAGGTGGTCGGCTGGATCGGCCTTGCGCTAAGCGGCTGGCAACTCACCTGGTCGCTGTTCGTCACCGAGGCCAAGCCAACCGCGGCATCGCCAGGTCAAGCGTCGGCGGAAACGCAATCCTTCGATACGGGCTCCGATTTCGGCGATTTGCCGACGGCTGAAGTCCGACGCCGGACGCTACGGTACTTCGGCTGGTGCCTGTTCATTCTCGGCGCGGCGACCGTGGTGGGCCTGTTGCCCGCAATGCTGGTTTTCCTCATCGCCTACCTGCGCCTCGAGGCCCGGGAACGCTGGCCGCTGACGCTGGCAGTAGCCCTCGGCGTCTGGGCTGCCTCATACTTCCTGTTTCATCAACTGCTCAGAATTCCCTGGCCGGCCGCGTATCTGGGCGATTGGATACCGATGCTACGCGCCAGCGGACTGACAAATCTCCTCTGAACCTGGCAGCACCTCGGTGATGCGAAGAATAATTTTCACAAGCCCCGTTTGGCCGGCCCCCTTGATCGCACGTGGCCCCGCGTCGGTGGCGCTCGCCCTTCTCGCCGCCGCGGCCCCCATCCTGGAAGCGAGCGCGCAGTCGATTTACGCGCCAAACAAGATCGTTGAAATGGTTCAGGCTGCGGCTCCCCCCGAAATCGACGGCGTGCTGGACGAGGACATCTGGACGAGCGCAGCCATGGTATCGGACCTCCACCAGATGGATCCGATCGAGTATTCGGTACCGTCGGAGCGGAGTGAGTTCTACCTGGCCTACGACCAGGACGCGCTCTATGTCGGCGCACGAATATGGGACAGTCAGCCCGACCGGATCGCGGCGAACATCCTTCGGCAGGGTGCAAGTATCACCAACGATGATCTGCTACTTGTCATCCTCGATCCGTACAACAACGGCCGGGAAGGCTACCAGTTTCAAATGAATCCGAACGGTGTCCGGTACGAGGGGCTGTTTCTTGGGGCGAGTCAGATGCAATGGAACTGGGACGGCATCTGGCAGGCGGCGGCGACTCAGGACGATGAGGGCTGGCTGGCCGAGATGGCGATTCCCTTCAAGACGCTGTCTTTCGATGCCGGGAACGACATATGGG
>JAKZVH010000079.1:0-6437 GCA_047516145.1 Gammaproteobacteria bacterium | reverse complement strand
GGTCGCCTGATTGAGCAACCGGAATGCCTCGGCTGTGGAAACCGGCGGAGGCGGGGGAGGTGGGGGCGGGCCCGGGGGTGGACCGCCACCGGAAGAACCGCCACCGCAGCCTGCCAACAAGGCGATGGCTACGAGAACAGCTGCTCCAAATCCAGCCCGCATATCTCAACAACCCCCGGTTGCCGCGGCCGCTAGCCGCCTGGAATCCAACATTTGAATTCGGACATCGTGCCCCACTCGGTCGAAAATCGCCAGCAAGTCCGCCCTCTCGCCAGCATCGAGGTGCGGCCGCTAGCCTGGCGGTCGCAAATCCGCGGCCAGGCAGTCAATCAACGCGTCGTGAAACGCGGGTCGCAGCGCGGCCAGCCGCGGGTTGTCACGGGTCGCATGAACCCGGTTTGTGAGCAGGATTGCAAACAGTTCCCGTTCCGGGTCGATCCATAGCGAAGTGCCGGTAAAGCCCGTATGACCGAAGGACGCGTCCGAAAACCGGTTTCCGCAGGAACTGCCGAGGGCGGGCGTATCCCAGCCCAGGGCGCGGCTGCTACCGGCCACCAGGTTGGCTCGGCGGGAAAAACGTTGCACCGTGGCGTCCCGGAACTGCCGGGAGCCGTTCAAACGGCCACCGCTCAGCCACATTCGCGCGAACGGCACCAGGCTCCCGGCCGTGCCGAAGAGCCCCGCGTGGGGCGCCACGCCTCCGAGCCCGTAGGCGTTCTCGTCGTGAACGTGGCCGCGGAGAATGCCGCCCCGCCGTGGATCGTCCTCCGTCGGCGCGATGCGCGGGCGAAGCGATGCGCGAGGATTGTAGAAAATCTCGTTCATCCCCAGGGGCGCGAAGATCTCGTCCACGGCGAGCTGATCGAGCGATGCCTGTGTCAACCGCTCCAGCACCGCGCCCAGCAGGATGAATCCCAGGTCGGAGTAAACCGTCCGGGTGCGCGGCGAATAGTCGAGTGGCAGCTCACAGATCCGGTCCAGGAAACACTGCATGACTTCGTGAGTCGGTCGGCTTTCGCATTGCCGGAACAGGTCCGTCCACCAAAGCAATCCTCCGCAGTGAGCCAATAAATCGGCGACGGTGACGCGATCCCTGGCGCCACCGGCGAATTCGGGAAGGTAGGTGCTTACCGGCGCGTCGACGGTCAGTGTACCGCGCTCGTGGAGGCGCATGACAAGCGGCGTGGTGACCGCCACCTTGGTCAGCGAGGCCAGATCGTAGATGGTGTCGGACTGCACCGGGGGTGCGTCGGACGCGTAACTCAGCCGGCCCAGCGCGCGCTCGAAAAGGATCGCGTCGCGGGTCCCTGCAATGGCCACGGCGCCGGGCATCGCGCCGGCATGGATGGCCGCGGACAGCAACTCGGTGACCCGGTCGTTCACGGGTTGACATCGCGTAGCGTCAGACGATGCCGCGGCGGCCCCGGCAGAAACGGCAGCGGCTCGCCACGCGCCCAGGCATCGTGGCCGGCGGCGAAGAATGGCGAGAGCGGATGCGCGCTCTGCCCGCCCGGCATGTGGAAGTAGCCGTTCGCCTCGTCGCCCGGCGCGACGGCGAATCGCTCCGACGCGCCGTAGTTACGCTGTTGTACCCGGGGTGTGTGGTCGCCGCCCGGTAGCGGTCCGCTGTGGATCGTCAGCCACGGGCCGAGCGGTCCGAGCGCGTCGGCAAGGGGGTGTTCGAGCGTGACCTCGTTGAGTGGCCCCCACGTACACGCCGCCAGGGGCGCATCGCCGCACGTGGCGATGGCGGCTTCGGCAGCGTGCAGGAAGAGGTCATTCCAGGATGTGTGCGGCGGCGGCAGCAGATGGTCCGGTTGTTCGGTGACCAGACGCCAAACGGGCCCTTCCGCCTGGTTGGTGGCGGCCAGGCGAATGGGTTCGTCGAAGTCGCCGCAGCCGGCAAGAATGCCGCTCATGAGTTCCTCCTGAACGCGGCGGCGAAACTCGCGTGAAATGCGGTATCCCACGGAGTCGATGCCGGCGCGCCCATCCCATCGTTGCAATATCTCGCGGAGCTCGGTAACCCACGGCCGGTATGCGTCGGCGTCGGCGGTCAGTGCTCCCACGAGAACATCGCGCCACGCTTGCTGCAACAGCGCGCGATCGTCCAGCTGGATCGCCAGCATATCGTCCATGCCAGGATGTTCCAATGTCCCCAGAGCATCCCTGATCTGTTGCGCGCGCGCGCCGAGTATGTACCCGTTCGCTCCCAGGTGAGCGAGGATATCGCCGTCGACGGCGCGAGCGTTCGCGGACCAGATCAGGCCTGGCTCGGGATCGATCACCCGCGGATACTCGGCCGCGGTCAACCAGCCCTGCCAACCCGTGGCGCCGTCCGCCCACGATGCCGGCCGTGAAGAGTCGTAACCGACACGCCGGGGAATACGGCCCATGAGGGTCCAGGCCACCGACCCCTCGGCGTCGGCCACGACGAAGTTCTGCGGCGGGATGCCGACGCCGGGTGCCAGTGCAACGGCGCCGCGGACGCTTGTCGCGGACTCCAGTTCGAAGATCCTGAAGTTGATCGCTTCCGGGAGGTGACCCAACCAGCGCAGGGCCGTCAGGCGCCCAAGATGGTCCGTCCCGACCACGGGCCCCCAACGCGTCCCGCGAATCGTGACCGCTTCGGGCTCGGAACCCTTGATCTCGATGACTTCCGTGTACTCGTCAAACGGGACGTACCCGTCAGCCGTCAGGTACGTGTCGACACGGCCGGGGCCGGTCTCAAGCAGCACCAGATCGGACCAGTCACCACGGCTGTTGGTGAAGCCCCAGGCGATGGATGTATTGCTGCCGGCGACAAGCGCGGGCGTACCCGGAAGGGTGACGCCCGCGAGGTCCAGTTCGGGTGGGGCATTCGGGCCGGAACCCTCGACGATGAGCCGCACCCGATACCAGGTATTGGGCATGTCCAGTCCCAGGTGCATGTCGTTGGCGACCATGGCGTGGCCGGTTGCGGACCGGTGACCGGCGACGGCCCAGGCGTTGCTGCCCAGCGCAGGTAGTTCCACCGCCACGCCGGGCGAGCGTCCCCCGCGTGTCGTGCCGCGCAGATCGCATGTCCGCGGACCGGGAATTTCGGGGACGTCCCAGGCATCGCCGGTCAGCGGGGCGTCCCAGCGGTTCCCCGGCGCAAACAGGAATCGGCTGACCGCGTCGGGCAGACCGTCAACGAGCGCGGCATAGCCGGACTCCCGGCTGGCATCGTGATCGGTTAGCTGAAAAAACATCGCCAGATTGGCCAGCACAGTGTCCTCGGGCCGCCACGGCACGGGGTCGGCGCGGAGTATCGGGTATTCGAAAGGCGCGACCGTCAAATCGTCCAAACCGGCATTGACACCGCCGGCGTAGGCTTCGAGCAGCGCCCGCTGGGTGGGTGTGGTGCCGGCAACGACTGCCCGGGCTACGGTGCGCAGCCGATGCAAGCGCCGACGCTTGTCTGCATCCACCGCCGCCGGTCCGAACAGTCCCGCCAGTTCGCCCGCGGCGGACCGGCGGATGAGGTCCATCTGGAAAAACCGGTCCTGCCCGTGAACGAATCCCGTGGCACGCGCCACGTCCACACGGTTGCGTCCGCGGATTGTCGGCACACCGTAAGCATCGCGAGTCACGGTCACCGGTGCGGAAAGACCGGCGATACGAATCTCGCCATCGAGAGCCGGAAGGCTGCCCAGTACGGCAAGGTAGAGTGCAAGCGTGCCTGCTGCCGCTACCAGCAACAGTGAGCCCGCCGCCACCGGCAATCGCTTCAACATATCGACATGAACTGCTCGTTAACTCTATTTTTACGGCTAAAATACCTTGAAAACCAAGCAAGACGTTGAAACTACGTAATCCTGCGGCCAGGATCAACGCGCAGGTGCAAATGCGCCCGCCCGGTCGGGTTCCCATTAGACGCGTGCCGCCAACTTCCACTATGCTTTGCGATCAACCTGAACCGACAAGACCACCTTCGCCAAGACACCGACTGCTCCGCGCCGTCGCGGGAGTTCATGAAGGCCGAGAATGAGCGGAATGCAAGACACACCCAAGATCCTCGTAGTGGACGACGAGCCGGACCTCGAGCCGCTCATGCTGCAGCGAATGCGCAGGGACATCCGCCGCGGCCGCTATCGGTTCGTCTTCGCCCACAATGGCGTGGAAGCGTTGGAGATGCTCGACAAGGATCCGGAAATCGACATGGTGCTCTCGGACATCAACATGCCGAGAATGGACGGCCTGGCACTGTTGTCGCAGATTACCAAGGTCGCTCCCAACCTTCGTTCCGTGATCATTTCCGCCTACGGGGACATGAAGAATATCCGCACCGCCATGAACCGCGGCGCGTTCGATTTTGTCACCAAGCCCATCGACTTCGATGACTTGCGCGTCACCATCGACCGCACCCTCCGTCACCTCGCCGAGTGGCGCGAGGCCATCGCATCCCGCGACAAGCTCATTACGCTGCAGAACGAACTCGATGTCGCGAGCAAGATCCAGCAGTCCATACTGCCGACACAGTTTCCGAGCGGCGCCGACTACGAGGTCTTCGGCAACATGGAGCCGGCCCGCAACGTGGGCGGAGATTTCTTCGACGTGCTGCGGCTGGAGTACGACCGCATCGGCCTGGCCATCGCGGACGTTTCGGACAAGGGCGTCCCGGCGGCGCTCTTCATGATGTCCACCCGTACGTTGCTGAAGGGCACGGCCATCGGCGGCAACGAGCCCGGGGACGTGTTGCGCGAGGTGAACGAGCAGCTCTGCGAGGACAATGATGCCGAAATGTTCGTCACTGTCCTTTACTCGGTGTACGACCCAAAGACCAGGAAGTTCACATATGCGAACGGCGGCCACGACAGTCCGCTGGTCATTCATGTCGACGGCAGCTCGACTCTGCTGCCGCTCACCAGGGGTATTGCGCTGGGGGTGCTTTCCGGCCTCTCGTATCACCAGGAGACGGTCACGCTGGAGCCGGGCGATACCGTCATCCTGTATACCGACGGGGTTACCGAGGCGATGAACGCGAAGGGTGAACAGTACGGCCTCGACCATCTGCGAGGGATCTTCGCAAGCGTACCGCCTCAGGGTTCCCGTGGCGCCAATACGACCGTATTCGAGGCCGTGCGGGAGTTTGCCGGGGGCACGCCCCAATCCGACGACATTACCTGCCTGGTATTGAGCCGCGGCAGCCAGGTCGATTGAGCGCGGCATCATTGACGACCGAGGTCATCCGCAACGCGAAATGAGCCGATCGTATTCACTGCTCCGGATGAAATCGCCCCGAACCGGGAGGCAGGTCAGCCTGGTTCTCGCGGGGGCGTTGCTCGGCGCGGCCGCGTGTGCCCCGGCCACTGATGACGAGGCACTGCCCGAGCCCGCACCGCCCGCGCCTCAGGGCGACGGCTCACCCGCGGAACCCGCCACGGGGCCAGCGGCCACACCCGGTGTCTCGGACGAACGCATTCTATTCGGCCAGTCCGCCGCCTTCAGCGGTCCTTCCCAGGAACTGGGCAGGGACATGCAGCGAGGCATCCAGGTAGCCTTTCATGAGGTCAACGAGCGCGGCGGTGTCCACGGTCGCAGGCTCGACCTTGTCTCTCTGGATGACGCCTACGAGCCGGAAGCCGCCGTAGTCAATACCCTCCAATTGATCGAGGAGGAACGGGTCTTCGCGCTCATCGGCGCCGTCGGCACGCCGACCTCGCGCTCTGCCGTGCCGGTTGCCGCCGCAGCCGGTGTGCCCTATATCGCCCCGTTTACCGGCGCCGGGATTCTGCGGGATCCGGCGTGGGGCAACGTGGTCAACCTGCGCGCCTCGTACGGCCAGGAAACCGAGGAGATGGTCGCCCGCCTGATCGGGGATCTGGGCATCGAGCGCATCGCCGTGATGTACCAGGACGATTCGTACGGGCGCGACGGCTATCGCGGTGTCGTCGTGGCGTTGGACAAGCGCGGCATGGCGCCCGTGGCGGTGGGCCTTTATCCACGTAACACGGATGCGGTCAAGACGGCTCTGCTTGACCTCCGCCAGGGCGACCCCGAAGCAGTCATCATGATCGGCGCGTACCAGCCGGTGTCGGCCTTGATCGCCTGGGCGCGACATACAGGCATGGATGCGATTTTTCTCAATGTCTCCTTCGTCGGCAGCAACGCCCTGGCGCAGGCGCTCGGCGCTTCGGGCGCGGGCGTGGTGGTGACCCAGGTGGTGCCGTTTCCGACCGACGATTCGCTGCCGGTGGTGGCGTCCTACCTCAACGCGCTCTCTGCGTACGCCCCCGACGCCGTTCCCGGATTCGTCTCCCTGGAGGGTTACCTGGCCGGCCGCCTCGCCATCGAGGGGCTGGAGCGCTGCGGCAGCGAGCTCAGCCGCGGCTGTTTCCTGGACAGCCTCCGCAGCACCGAGACGGTGGACATCGACGGCTTCGAACTTCACTACGGCGAGGGCGACAGCCAGG
>JAKZVH010000078.1:0-2706 GCA_047516145.1 Gammaproteobacteria bacterium | reverse complement strand
ATCTCGCCATCCACAATCACAACCCGGTTCCCTTCGTCTGGACCGCAACCGCCACCGCCATTCTCGAAAAAACCGCCCGCGCCAAGCAAACACTCGAAACCGTCAGGGCGGGAACCAAGTGTTAGAGTCGGAACACTAGAGACGCGTTGTACGACGACTATGTCGCGGTCACCGGTAAGGCCGGCGCGTCTCCGCGCGCAATCGCGACGGAGCTTGGTCTTCACCTGGCGAAGCTACTGCCCGAGGGGTATCCACGCCGGTTCCAGAGGACGATCCTATCCCGGGTCAAGGACCACGGCACCGGTGAGAATGTGACGGAATCCCGGCGGAAGTGGATGTGGGGGTTTCCGCCACACTGGGAATGCCGAAGCTACTTTGAAACCATTGCGAAATGCAGCCTTGACTTCACAACGTAACTATCACAGTGACGTAGCCCACAAAGGATCTCTGCAACTGGACATGACAGAGAAGAATGATGTGCAGGTTATGAACGTTGTGTCTTCGCGGTGTCCAGTGCCATGAGGTCACGACAATCTCTCGGAGGCGGCCCCTGAGACATGCGCTGCGCGCTCAGTATGCGGGTGGTGCGGGATGCGCACCATGGCGAGGTTCGGGATGCGCTGAGCCACGACTGGATCGAGTGGCTCTCGCGCCACGAACACGTCGGCATTCCCGTCCCTAACCGCCTGGCAGACCCGGCAGGCTATTTGCGGGCGCTCGATGTGGACTGCTTGGTCTTGACGGGGGGCAACGATCTGATCGTGCGGCCGACGGCGGCGGACGAGACCGCGCCGGAACGCAACCGCACCGAGGCAGCCCTGGTCGGCTGCGCGCTCGAAGACGGCCGGCCTATCTTCGCGACTTGCCGCGGCCTTCATTTTCTCAACCAGTATTTTGGCGGTGGCCTGCGTGCGGACCTGAGATTGGCCACCGGCGGAAAAATCAACCACGTCGGCAGCACACACCCGGTGAAACTTAGCGCTCCGTTCACGGAACTGGCCGGGCGGGAGCTGATTGAGACCAACTCCTTCCACGACCAGGGGGTCGGCAGGGCGGATCTGGCGAGCGAGCTGAGGGCCTTTGCGGTCAGTCCAGAGGACGACGTCATCGAGGGAGTGTTTCATCCCCGACACGCGGTTCTCGCCGTCCAGTGGCACCCCGAGCGGGCCAATCCGGCGAGAGACTTCGACAGCCGACTGTTCGAGTGCTTGCTCGCCGGCGAACCGTCCTGGCTCCGGAGAGGCGAGCCATGAGAGCCATTATCATCGCGGCTGGCAGAGGAGAGCGTTTGCGCCCATTTACCGACCGTGCGCCCAAGTGCCTTCTGCCCTTCGCAGGTCGGCCCTTGCTGGACTGGCAGATCGAGGCGCCGGCGGCCAGCGGGATCGAGGATGTCGGCATCGTTAAGGGATACCTGGGCGAGAAGATCGCCGATCGCCGTCTCACGAGCTGGACGAACCCGAAATGGGCGAGCACCAACATGGTCTATAGCCTGTTGTGCGCCCGCGAAGCCCTGTGCTCGGGCCAGCGCATCGTCGTCGCATACGGCGACATTGTCTATGAGCCGCGGGTCCTTGACGCCTTGCTCGCGACCGCCGGTCGGATCGTGGTGGCGGTCGATGTTAACTGGCGGCGGATGTGGCAGGAGCGCATGGACGATCCGCGTGCCGATGCGGAAAGCCTGCGCATGAACAAAATGGGCGAGATAACGGACATAGGCCGTGCGGTGAGCGACTTGGATGAGGTCGAGGCCCAATACATGGGGCTCTTGTGCTTTGCACCCGAGGGCGCCGATGCATTCGCCGCGTTCGTCGATTCAGCCGCGCCCGGCGCCCCGTGGCTCGGCGGTCGGAACCCGGAGCAGTGCTACCTTACCGATGTTCTGCGCGGAATGATCGAGGCGGGCCATGTGATCACGGCCGCGCCAACCGCGGGGGGCTGGCTCGAGTTCGACACCGCGGACGATCTCAAGACCTATGAGAAGTTGCAGCGCGCAAAGGCGCTCGCGCCCTTTTTCACGCCCTGGCCGTCGGCGGACGGGTGATTGTTCCCGGCGTGGCGTGGGCCGTGGAAGAGGCAGGGCACAACCTAAATTGGAGCGATGATGGTCTTGACGAAGGGGCTGAGAACGTTGTCGACCAAGGCCAGCGCCTTGATTTGCGTCAGGCTCGCCCAGACAAAGGATTCCGAGTCGAAGGAAAGCGCGACATCGGACTCAACGAGGAGCAGGCGGTTGCTATTCGATTTGCGCCAGAAACGGCCCCCCTCCTCGTTGTGGAAGGCCTCGTAAATCGACGTGCAGGGCGTTCCGTCGTCCAGCAGCTCGGCTAGCGGCGGCAGGCGCCCTTGGTGGGCGCGGTTGAGGTTGCTCCACGTGCACTGGATCGACGGCGCGAGTTGAAGGGTGCCGATGTTTCCGGGCTCCGCCTTGGCATTCAACAGAAACCGGATTTGGGTTCCGCTGCGCTGGGCTACCAGCGCGAGGATCCCGCCTTCCTTCTGATTGAAAATTGGTTGGTCCCATCGGCTCACCTCGCGCGCCGATCCTGCGGTTATTCGCACCCCTTCGATCGAGAAGAACTCGCCAACGCGGTGGCTGATATTTCCTGTCGCCGCGTCTCGGTTCCAACCCTCGACCTCGTCGAGACCGATCAATTCGGCCGTGAAACCAATCTTCTTCCGCGCCTCGTCCAACCAAGACAGTAT
>JAKZVH010000077.1:0-5954 GCA_047516145.1 Gammaproteobacteria bacterium | reverse complement strand
GTGGAGCACGCCCTGCTCATTCCCTACTTCCCCGGTCTGATGATTCCGCTCAGTGGCATCGTCTACGTGGTCTTCGCCTACCTGGTAGTCGTCGGCAGTTCCAATGGCGTGAACCTGACCGACGGCCTGGACGGTTTGGCGATCATGCCCGCCGTCCTCGTCGCCGCCGCCCTGGGGGTATTCGGCTACGCGGCGGGCAATGCGGTTTTCGCCCCCTATCTCGGCATTCCCTATGTTGCGGGAGCCGGCGAGATGCTCGTTTTCTGTGCGGCCCTGGCTGGCGCCGGCCTGGGCTTCTTGTGGTTCAACACCTACCCCGCGCAGGTCTTCATGGGCGACATCGGAGCGTTGGCGCTCGGTGCGGCCCTGGGCCTGGTGGCGGTGGTTGTGAGGCAGGAGTTGGTGTTATTCATCATGGGCGGTGTTTTCGTCATCGAAACCGTCTCAGTCATTATCCAGGTTGCCTCCTACAAGCTGACCGGCCGGCGCGTTTTTCGTATGGCCCCGCTGCACCATCACTTCGAGCTGAAGGGTTGGGCCGAGCCCAAGGTGATCGTGCGGTTCTGGATCATCACGGTCGTTCTCGTGCTGATCGGGCTCGCCAGTCTGAAGATTCGGTAGATGTCGTTCCGAGTGGAAATTGAAGAGATTCGATGAGACCCGCGGTGCAATGGTGCGAAGACGAGATGAACGGTTCCAGGCCGGCTAACCGCACGTTGGTGGTGGGGCTGGGAACGACCGGGCTTGCGGTTGCCCGCTACCTCGCCTCCCGTGGCGAAACGCTACGGGTCATCGACAGCCGGGCGCAGCCGCCTGGCCTCAAGGCCCTGCGCGCCGCACACCCGCACCTGGAGGTGGTAACCGAGAGCCTCCATCCGCGCTGGCTCGAGGGGGTTGCACAGGTTGTGCTGTCCCCCGGGCTGGGGCTCGATATCGGCGTCGCCGCCGAAGCACGGCGCCGCGGCATCCCGCTGGTGGGAGAAATCGAGCTGTTTGCCCGGGAGGCACGCGCCCCCGTGGTGGCGGTGACCGGATCCAACGGCAAGAGTACCGTGGTCACCCTGGCCGCCCGCATGCTGGCTGCCGCGGGGATGCGAGTGGCCGCCGGCGGCAACCTGGGGCCTGCCGCCCTGGACCTGCTGTCGGATCGGACCGAGGCCTATGTACTCGAATTGTCCAGCTTCCAGTTGGAGACCACAAACAGTTTGCGGCCTGCCGCCGCGGCCGTGTTGAACGTCTCCGCGGACCACCTCGACCGCCACGGTACGTTCCGGCGGTACGCGGCCATCAAGGCGGGGTTGCTTCAAGCCGCCCGGGTGCCGGTATTCAACCGGGACGACCCCACCGTCAGAACGATGGGAGAGCGGTACGCGGGGGGGATTCCATTTTCCGTCCGCGAGCGCCTGGATCGAGGCTACTGCGCCGCGATGCATCGCGGCCAACGCTGGCTGTGCCGCGACGGGGAACCGGTGTTGCCGGCCGCGCGATTGCGGATTCACGGCCGCCACAACGAGGCGAATGCGCTGGCGGCGCTGGCGCTCACGGATGTCGTTTCCGCCGGCTTGAGCGAGGACCACAGCCGCCTGGATGCGCTGTGCGAGTTCCCCGGGCTCAAGCATCGCTGCCAATGGCTGGCCGATGACTGCGGCATCGTTTTCGTCAACGACTCAAAGGGCACGAACGTGGCGGCGACCGTCGCGGCACTACACGGTTTGCCGGGGCCCCTGGTGCTGATTGCCGGTGGGCAGGCCAAGGGCGCCGACTTCGGTCCACTGGCCGAAGCCGCCGCGGGCAGGCTCGCCGGGGCGGTCGTGATCGGCGAGGCCCGCGACGCGCTGGAGGCGGTGCTCGCACCGGTAACCGCAGTTGCTCGCGCCCACAGCATGCCCTCGGCCCTGGATCGGGCCGTGGTACTGGCCCGCGAGGCGCGTTCGGACTCGGTCACCGTGTTGTTGTCGCCGGCCTGCGCCAGCTTTGACATGTTCGCCGACTACCAGGCGCGCGGCGACGCCTTTATCGCGGCGGTGGAGGCGCGCCTGCGATGAACCGCGCTGTCGCCGGCAATGAGTTCCATCACGATCCATGGCTGTTCGGCGCCGCCACGGGGTTGCTGGTGTTCGGCACGATCATGGTGAGTTCCTCGTCCATCTCGCTGGCCGACGGCGCCTTGGGCGAGCCACACTATTTTCTCTCCCGTCACCTGGTCGCGCTCGCCATCGGTTGCGTCGGCGCGCTGGCGGCGGCTCGAATTCCATGCGATATATGGTTCCGGCTCAGCGGGCTGATGCTCCTGGCCGCTTTCGTGCTGCTCGCGTCGGTGTTCATTCCCGGCCTGGGCCATACCGTCAACGGCAGCACCCGTTGGTTGAATTTCGGGCCGTTGAGTCTGCAACCTTCGGACCCCGCCCGCCTGTGTCTGATGATGTACCTGTGCAGCTACGCGGTGCGCCACCAGGAGCGCCTGCGCGGGTCAACCTGGGGATTCATCGTACCGATGATCGTCGTTGCGCTGGCCTGCGCGCTGCTGCTGGCGGAACCGGATTTCGGCGCCGCCGCCGTACTGACCGCGACCGGCCTGGGCATCCTTTTCATTGGCGGCGCGCGGCTGCGCGACTTCAACTTCTGTTTTCTGCTTGCGGTCGGCAGCATGTCGGCGCTCGCGGTTTCCTCGGGTTACCGGCTGCAGCGGCTGACCGGCTTTCTCGATCCATGGGCGGATCCCTTCGCCAGCGGCTTCCAGCTGACCCAGTCCCTGATCGCCATCGGGCGCGGCGATTGGCTGGGCGTGGGGCTCGGCGAGAGCGTGCAGAAGATGTTCTACCTGCCGGAGGCGCACACCGACTTCGTATTCGCGGTGCTGGCCGAGGAACTGGGATTCGCGGGAAGCACGCTGGCGATCGTCCTGTACGGCGTCGTCGTCTATCGCGCCATCGCCATGGGGCCCCGGGCCAACGCCGCGGGCTTGCCGTTCCAGGCGTTGCTGAGTACGAGTATCGGCATCACACTGGGCATCCAGGCGTTCGTCAATATCGGCGTCAATACAGGGTTGCTACCGACCAAGGGCTTGACCCTGCCACTGATGAGTTACGGCCGCACCAGCGCGGTGGTCACGCTGATCTCCCTGGGCCTGCTCGCACGGATTCATCACGAGGTCGTTGCCGCCGCGGAAGAAACCGGGCGGCAACGTCGACAGGGGCGCCACCGGTGAGCGGCGGGCCGGTGATGATCATGGCGGGCGGTACCGGAGGTCACGTATTCCCGGCCCTGGCGGTGGCGGATGAACTTCGCGCCCGCGCGCAGCCGGTGGTCTGGATGGGGACGCGCAAGGGGCTGGAAGCGCGCGTGGTTCCGGCTGCGGGCATCGAAATCGAATGGATTTCCGTGGCCGGTATCCGTGGCCGGGGCGCCACCGCCTGGCTGGCCGCCCCGTTTCGGATCCTGGTCGCGATTTCCCAGGCGCTGGTAGTGATGTGCCGGCGCAAGCCCGCCGTCGTGCTGGGCATGGGGGGATTCGTCTCCGGACCCGGCGGCGTGGCCGCCTGGCTGTGCCGGCGCCCGGTACTCATTCATGAGCAGAACGCCATTGCCGGAACGACAAACAGGCTGTTGGCGCGAATCGCCCGGAGGGTCTTCGAGGCGTTCCCGAACAGTTTCCCCGGGGGCGTGGCAACGGAACTCGTCGGGAACCCGGTACGCCGGGAAATCCTCGCTATCGCCCGGCGCGACAAGCGTGCCGATGCGCGCTCGGGCACCGCGACGCGGCTCTTGATCCTCGGGGGCAGCCAGGGTGCCCGGGTCCTGAACGAGCGCGTTCCCGAAGCCCTGGCAATGCTGCCGGGCCCGCTCCGCGTGGAAATTTGGCATCAGGCCGGCCGGGGCCTCGAGACGGCCCGCCAGGCATACGCCGAACACCGCCTGGAGGCGCGGGTGGACGGTTTCATCCACGACATGGCCGGCGCCTATGCGTGGGCGGACCTGGTCGTCTGCCGGGCCGGTGCGTTGACCATCGCGGAATTGGCTGCCGCGGGCCTGGGCGCCATTCTCGTGCCCTTTCCATACGCCGTGGACGACCACCAGGCGCGCAACGCGGAGAGCTTCGCCTCGCGGGGTGCCGGGGAGATCATTCCGGAAAGTGAATTCACGCCCGAACGCCTGGCGAAGGACCTCATCGAGTTGCTGGAGCAGCCCGCCAGGTTAGCCGAGTTCGGCGAACGCGCCCGAGCCCTGGCATTGCCCGGCGCCCGGGCCCAAATTGCCGATGTCTGCCTGGAATACGCGGGGGTGCGGGCATGAACGAGCGCATGGGCCGAATTCAGCACGTGCACTTCGTCGGTATCGGCGGTGTCGGCATGGGCGGTATTGCCGAGGTGCTCATCAACCTGGGCTACGTCGTGCAGGGATCCGACGTCACGTTGAACGCCGTCACGCAACGGCTCGAAAGCCTGGGCGCGAGCATCCATCGGGGCCACGACGCGAAGAATCTGGGCGAAGCCCATGTTGTGGTCGTGACCAGCGCCATTCCCCCGGGGAACGTGGAAGTGGTTGCAGCCCACCGGCGCCGAATACCGGTGGTGCAACGGGCCGAGATGTTGGCGGAACTCATGCGGTTCCGCTACGGGATCGCCGTGGCCGGTACCCATGGCAAGACCACCACGACCAGCCTGATCGCCAGCATGCTGGCCGAGGGCGGGCTCGATCCCACGTATGTGATCGGCGGCCGGCTGATCAGCGCCGACAGCAACGCCAGATTGGGCAGTGGCCGCTACCTGGTGGCGGAAGCCGATGAGAGCGACGCCTCCTTTCTGCACCTGCAGCCCGTGATGGCCGTGGTCACGAACGTCGATGCCGATCACCTGGTCAGTTATGAAGGCGAGATGGAGCGCCTCAAACAGGGGTTCATCGGCTTTCTCCGCAATCTGCCCTTCTACGGTCTCGCGGTCATGTGCCTGGATGACGCCAATACCCGGGAACTGATTCCCGATCTGGGCCGGCGCGTGACCAGCTACGGCCTGTCGTCCGGTGCGGACATCCGGGCCGAGAATGTGCGTTCAATGGGGCTTTCCAGTTCCTTCGTGGCGCAGCGCCCGGAGCGCAAGCCACTGGCCCTGACGCTGCGGCTGCCCGGTCGCCACAATGTATTGAACGCCCTGGCGGCGGTCACGGTGGCCACCGAGCTGGGTGTTGCCGATGAAGCCATCCGGCATGCGCTCGCCGAGTTCTCCGGTATCGATCGCCGCTTCGAGGTGCTGGGAACCGTGACGACTCCAGCGGGCCTGGTGACGTTCGTGGATGACTACGGACACCATCCCACCGAAATTGCCGCGACCCTGCAGGCCGCCAGGCAGGTCTGGCCGGACCGGCGGTTGGTGGTGGCGTTCCAGCCCCATCGCTACACCCGCACTCACGAATTGATGGACGATTTCGCGCGCGTGCTTTCGGATACCGACGTATTGCTACTCACGGAGATCCATGCCGTTGGCGAAGTGCCAATTGCAGGCGCCGACGGTCGCGCGTTGGCTCGCGCCGTGCGCAGCCGGGGTGCCGTGGAACCGGTATTCGTAGAAACGGTGGACCGGTTACCCGCCGTGCTCGCCGGCATTCTTGCGCCCGACGACGTGGTCCTGACGCTGGGAGCGGGGAGTATCGGCGCCGTGGCGCGCGCGCTGCCGGCGCAACTGGCGGTCACGGGTAACGTGGGAATGAGGAAGTGAGCGCGGCGATGGGTGGCACGCGGAACATGGCTGGGCTTCGCTTTCACGAGCCCATGAGCGGGCATACATCGTGGCGTATCGGCGGTACCGCGGACGTCTTCTTCAAACCCGCCAGCGTGGCGGAACTCAAGGCGTTTCTGGCCGGGTTCAACGTCAATGACGACGTCTTGTGGGTCGGGCTCGGTTCAAACCTGCTGGTGCGGGACGGAGGCGTTCGCGGCGCCGTGATCTGCACGCTGGATC
>JAKZVH010000076.1:0-2539 GCA_047516145.1 Gammaproteobacteria bacterium | reverse complement strand
GCGTTCGAGGACTACATGGCCGCCAACCCCAATCGCAAGGCAAGGACGGTGGAGCGCTACCGCCAGAACATGCGGATCAATCTCCACGGCTGGCGCAACCGTCCGCTCGACGCCATTACCCGGCGGGACATCGAGGGGCGGTTCAACCTCATCACCGAGGAGCACGGCTGGGCGGGCGCCAACCAGACGATTTCGTTGTTGCGTTCCATCTACCGCCGGTCCTGCGTCGATCACGAGGGCTTGCTCAACCCGGTGGAACTCTGGCTCGCCGGGGGCGGGCGCTACCACCCCAAGCGGCGGCGGCGCATCTCCGCCCCTTCCGAGGTGCTGCCGCGCTGGCGCGCCGGTGTGGATGCCGTCGGGCTTCCGCCCGCGCACCGCGACATCTTCCTGGTCGGGGTCTACACCGGCATGCGCCTGGGCGAGATCGTCTCGCTCAGATGGGAGCGACTGGAACTGGAGCGGCGTATCCTGCGGGTCGAGGAGACGAAGACCGGGGAGCCGCTGGAGCTTCCCATGACCCGGCAGCTGGCCGCGATCTTCGAGCACCGCCGGGGCGGACGGAGAGGACCCGGACGGCTGGGTGTTCCCCTCCTCCATGAGTTCGACGGGCCATCTCGGCGGCATTCACCAGTATTACGTCGATATCGGGCGCGCCGCCGGGACCCGGTTCTGGTTCCACGGCCTGCGCAATGTCTTCATCACGGTGGCGGAGCGCGAACTGATGCTGCCGCGCTCACTGACCAAGCGGCTGGTCAACCATGCCCGTGATGATGACATCACCGAAGGCTACGCCGCCAACTGGACCGTGGAACAGCTCCGCGAGCCCTCACAGCGCATCGCCGAAAGGATCGATGCCCTGATGAACGTGGACGCTGCCGCCGAGACCGCTGTGATATGAAAGAGGGTCATCCGAACGCAATTTATGCCACGGCTGCGCGTCGAGGGACACTGGTGCAGGATTCGGTGCGGGAGTCGGCGGAACGGTTCGGCGACAATATTGCAGCCGATTTCCTGTCGGGGTAACGGAAATGAGGTATCGCGTGCCGCGAGGGTCGGCGCCGGAAGTGGGCACCGCCGGGTTTTGCGCGCGCCCCGGTAGCCGTGTCCGGGGTAGGAATCCGCTATCCTGCGTCACCTCGCCTGGCTTGTTTGACATGTGTAGTCAAATATGACAATATACGGAATGAACCAAGATACGAGGCCGATCGGCTGGGTCAGGGCTGCGCGAAAGGTTTTCGAGACGTTCCCCGTGACCGTGCGGTATCGCGTCAACACGGCGCTGACGATAGCGGCTGAAGGCGGCAAAGCGGACATCGTGAAACCGCTGAAGGGTTTCGGGCCGGGTGTCATGGAAATCGCCGTGCGGCACCGAACCGATGCCTGGCGGGTCGTCTACGTGACGGAAGTTGCGGGACGGCTATGGGTGATCCACGCGTTCCGGAAGAAATCGAAAACGGGGATTAAGACTCCGAAGGCCGAGATCGATCTGGTGAGGGACCGGCTGGGGCGACTGAAAAGGGAGTTGTTGCCATGAGTGAAAGCGATTTCGAACTAATCGAGGGAAGCGGTAATGTGTTTCGCGACCTCAACGATCCGCTTGCGGACCTGAAACAAGCCAAGGCGATTCTCGCGGCCCGGATCATCGCGGTGCTGGACGACCGCGGGCTTTCGGTGAGAAAGGCCGCCGCCCAGACCCGCTTCGCCGCGGCCGATTTCTCGCGCATTCGCAACGCGGACCTGGGGCGGTTTACACTGGACCGGCTGATGAAGATGCTTGCTGCCCTCGACGGCGGTCTGCGGGTCACGCTCCATGTTGACGGGCGGCAAGGTAAAGATGCGGTGATGGCGAATCCAGGTTGACGGCGCACGCCGGCTTTGTTTGTGAACTCCGCCGCGAATCCTCGGAAAGCGACCGGCACGGAGTCGGCACCACTAACCACTGCATGTATGGCGCCTTGGAGGCAAAACTTCTGCTTATTGTTCCCCCGGCAAACCTGTAGCTCTTCAAGTCTCCGTTTGCGAAGGCTCGCAAGATGAACGCTTAAACTCAGCCACGTGCGAAAGTCGTAGGCCGTATCACGTCAACTGAAGTGAATGGTTAGCCGCCTGGTTACGCAATATCGATCCCTGCGGCAAACCTCTTGATGAACTCAACACCCGCATCAGTTACCCAATAGGTAAACGTCATTGAAAAGCTCTTCCGAAACCCATTGTTACCGGTCACATCGAACTCCATGCCAGCGATATGTTTGTCCTCGAAGAAGCCATCCTTAACAGCGTTGGCGACGAGCAGATCGCCCGCAGCGCCCAAGACAAACACCCGATCACCGGTCTTCGCGAGAATCTCGAAGAGCCTGCGTTCAAACTCGCCGTAGCGGTTGTTCAAGATTCCGAGGTTGTGTTTGTACATTTTCACCGAAATACGGTCGATCTCCTTCTTCTGATCGAACCGTGTGTGACAATTCGGACAAAGGGCGATCAGATTTTCGAACGAGTTGTCCTGGGATTCAGCCCAGGACACGATATGAGCTATCTC